>VXSK01000002.1:0-300000 GCA_009838035.1 Gammaproteobacteria bacterium | reverse complement strand
ATGTACGGCGTTTTTGATGTGCGCCTGCGTGAAGCCGCGGAGTTGAACGGGCCGCGCCTTTTCGGCGCGAGCTGGTCGGAAACCAGTCAGGGCGGCATGGGTGCGCCGCCATGGGACGATCCGGAGCGTTACCTCAGGAACAGCCCTCTGTTCACCGCGCCCGATATCGAGACGCCGGTGATGATCATGCAGGGCGACCGCGATTACGTGTCTATGACGGAGGGCGAGCAGATGTTTACGGCCCTGCTGCGTGAGAACAAGGACGCCCTGTTCGTGCGTTACTGGGGCGAAGGCCATGTCTACAACTCGCCGGCGAATATCCGCGACATGTGGTCGCGGATTTTCGACTGGTACGGCCGGTACCTGGGCGCCGATAGCGAGGAGCGCTGAATGCGGAAACCACGACTGGCAGGCGCGTTCCTGCTCCCGGTAGCGTTGGCGGTTTCGGCGGTCTGCACGGCCAGGGAGCCGTTCACGGTCAGGGATTCCATCGAGATGACCCGGCTGGCCGAGCCGAACTTGCAGGCCTACGGCTACCTGGCCCTGGAGTTCAATGTTTCGCCCGGAGGCGAATACCTCACCGCCGTCACCAAGAAAGGCAATATCGACAACGAAACCGTCGATTACTCGCTTTGGCTGTTTCCGCTCCACGAAGTCGAAGCCTTTGTGATCGGCGACGGCAGAAGCGCCTGGCCGGGTCGCGTTATCGCCCGTTTTTCTTCTTCCACGAACCGGCCCGCGATCCAGAAAGTCAGGTGGCTCGCGGACGGTCCAACGCTGATGTTCGTGGCCGAGAACCCGAGTGGGCAACCGCAGGTGTTCAGCGTCGATCCCGGGTTCGGCGAAATGCGGCAATGGACTGACGATCCCGAAGGCGTGATCGACTTTGCCGCGGGCGCTGGCGAAGGCGGCTTGCTCGTTCTCGTGCCGGCGGATGACGAAGCGGAACGGCTCCGGCGGCAGAAGTACGGTTATGTCCACGACTTCGAGCCGGTCTGGACCCTGATGAATGAGGGGCGCGACATCATCAGCGACATCTATCCTCACGGGGTGTTCGTGGCCCGCACTGGTGGTGGCGAAACGGTCACCGTGGACCTTGCCCCGCAGACGCTCGTCAACCCGGTTATGTCGGTATCGCCGTCGGGACAATGGGCGATCGTTCCCAGGCGAATGCCGGTCATACCGGACCACTGGTATGAACTCGACTGGGGTTTGCTGTCCGACATGATCGCCGGCATGCGCGAAGAGGGCGTGACCATTCTCTGGATGACGCAGTTGATGCTGGTGGACATGCAGACCGGCGAAACGCGTCCGCTGCTTGATTCGCCCAATGGCCTGACGTCCGTCATCCGATGGTCGCCCGACTCGCGGCGTGTCGTGGTGTCCGATCAATTCGTGCCATTCTCGGCCGGCGACGCGGAAACCGGGGGCAAGCACGCGACGATCGAAATTGAAGTTGAGTCCGGCAGCCTGGAAATCGTTGCGCTGGGCGAGCACAACTCGCTCGACGCCGACAGCGCACTGACCACCGTAACGCTCGGGTCACGCTTTGGTCCGCCGGTAACGGTCTTCAGAGGGGAGTCGGGATGGACGCCAATCGAAGGTGGCGAACAGGATGAAGACGACGGCCCGCGATTGAGTTTCTCGCTGGCTCTGGAGCTGAATGAGCCGCCCGAGATCGTGGCCACGCACAGCCCTAGCGGGAAGAGCCGGAAAATCACCGATTTCAATCCACAGTTGCGGGATCTTGCAATCGGCGTCGTGGAGTCCTTTGACTGGGAGTCGGGAGGCCGGACCTGGATGGGGGGACTGCTCCGTCCCATAGGCTTCGAAGAGGGTCGGCGGTATCCGCTGGTGGTCCAGACCCATGGCTTTCATGAGTGGGAATTCCTCGTGGACGGGCCGCGCGGCATGTCGGCCGCCATGGCTGCGCGGGCGCTTGCCAACGAGGGCTTCGTGGTGCTACAGGTGCCCGACGGCCCGCGCGAATCGCTGCAGCTTCCCAAGGAGGCCGAGGAGGTGTCCGCCTCCTATATCGACGCCGTTCGCGTGTTGGACGGAATGGGGCTCATCGATCCGGAACGGGTTGGCATTACGGGTTTCAGCCGGACCGGTTTTTACGTGCAGCACGCGCTGACGATGGGGGACTTCGAGTTCGCGGCCGCCGTTGTTGCCGATGTGAGCGATTTCGGCTGGTGGATGTACATGACCGGCTATGGTTTCGGCGGCTTTCAGCGGGACTATGAGCGGATGTTGGACGGTGCTCCGGTCGGTGATGGGGTCACGAGTTGGATTGAGCGGAACCCCGTGTTCAACCTTGAGGAAATGATCACGCCGCTCCGTATCGAATCGCACCAGATCCCTTCGTATTGGGACACCTATATTCTCCTGCGCAAGCTCGGCCGACCGGTGGAGATGATCGTACTGCCTGAGGCGAGTCACAACCCCGAGCGCCCCTGGGAGCGCCTGGAGTCGCAGCAAGGGGCCGTTGACTGGTTCGCTTTTTGGCTGAAGGATGAAGAAAACAACGATCCGGCGAGAGCGAATCAATACAATCGCTGGCGAAAGCTCCGTGAGCTCCAGAACGGGACCGCCAAAGTGTCTGCTCCGGGGACGTCGTGAGCATGTAGAATGAAATCACTTTTGGCAAATAAGCGAGGGGAACTATGGAAGACATGAAGGTGCGAAAGCTCCGGGAGAAGCTGGGAATCTCCGCCAATGACCAGAAGGAAGCAGCGGGCAAGGCAATCGGTCCGAATCTGCGGACGAAGATCTCGAGCTATTCGGGAGCAGGCGGCAATTTCGTTTCTGCGCCACCCATGGACGATGCCGTGGCGACGGGAAGCCGTGCGGTAGCAGGCGGCAATTTTGTCTCCGCTCCGCCCGTGGACGATGCTGTCGCGGCGGGACGTCAGGCAGTGGCAGGCGGCAATTTTGTTTCGGCGCCACCTGCGCCGGATGCTTAAGTAGCAGAAACCCGACTGTCCTGAGCCTGTTGCCTGGCCCTGAAGCTGGAGAAGCTTCAGGGAGTAAAAGCGAGCGTGCCTGTGGCTACTGAAGGAAGAACAGTGAACTTCCGCGAGTTGAATACGCTGGAAGTGATACTGAAGATTACCGAGCGATGCAATCTGAATTGCGATTACTGCTATTTCTTCAATGCAGGAGACGACAGCTACAAGGGCCACTCGGCGCTCATAGCGAATGACACGGTTGCGCTGCTGGTGCAAAGGCTCAGGGAATTCGCCGAGGAGTACGAACTTCAGCGAATAGCGATTCACCTGCATGGCGGCGAACCGCTTCTGATGCCGAAAGCCCGGCTCGACCGGATCTGCGAAGAAATCAGGTCAAATCTGGATCCCATCGTTGATGTGTCGATGACAATCCAGACCAATGGAATGCTGGTTGATCTCGAGTGGATAGAGATTTTCAACAAGCATCGCATTCAGGTGGGTGTCAGCCTGGACGGGGCAAAGGCGCACAACGACGCCCATCGCCTCGACCACAACGGAAGGTCGTCTTACCAGGCGACCGTTCGCGGTCTGGCACTGTGTCAGGAACACCTGAATCAACCTCCGGCAGTCCTGGCCGTCATCGGGGCGGAATTCGATCCCGGGGAAATCTACGATCACTTCCGGCATGACCTGAACGTGCGTCAGCTCGACTTCCTGCTGCCTGATCTGAATCACGACAATTTTTCCGGCAACGCGGAAGCCTACGGCAATTTCCTGATCGAGGTTTTCGACAGGATGGCGAATGACGAGGAGTCGGTGGGCGTTCGGTTCATCGATCATTTTCTGGCGCGGCTCTACGGGCAGGGCAACTTCCTGTTCGGCGACGGGAGGGATGCCCCGGACCATCTGCTGATTACCGTGTCGTCCGACGGGGGAGTCGGGCCGGACGACACGCTGAGATCCACGAAGTACTGGAACGGGTATGACTACCGGGACCTGAAGAGCGCCAGCATTGGGGAAATCATCGCGGACCCGCTGTTTCACGAATTCGAGCACTTCAAGAAGACGCCGGCGCCTGAATGTTCCGACTGCTGTTGGCGTGACGTCTGCGGCGGCGGCCAGCCGGTGCACCGGTATGCCAGCGGCAATGGGTTCGACAACCCCACGGTCTATTGCGAAGGGCTGGACAAGTTCTATACCCACGTCGTGAGGCACTTGGCCCTGCACGGCGAACCGCTGGAAAAGGTCGGCGCAGACCTGGTCTGAGTTGGCGGGGTCGCTGCGCTATCGCGCCGGCGCCGCCAAATCTTCAATGAAAATCTACATTGACCGCAGGCTGGGCGATGCACACGACCTGATTTCGGTCAGCGAAACGCTGGTCTGCGCGCAGGAGTATTACCCGAATGCCGTTGACTATCGGCCTGACGCAAGATTGCCGGTCGACTTTCGAAGGATGAATAAAGTCGAAATCAACAAGTTCACCGCTTCTCTTGACGAACTGTCAATCGAGGCCGCACTGGACTTTGTCGCAATCTTTCCCTGCGACCTGAAATCCGAGCGAGCGCTGGACTTCTCGCCATTTCTCAGCCTGTCGCCTGTCGCCGCGCTCGACCCGTCCATCGACGACGCGAATCATCCTTCGATTACGGTGGATCGGGTATCGGGGTTGAGGTTGGGCTTGCACCTCGACTCGTGGGACGGGCTCGAAGTGTCCTCACGATGGAAAAGCCGGAACCGGATCGTCGTGAACAGGGGCCCCGCGGACCGGTATGTCTATCTGGTGCCGGTACCCATCGAAGAAATGGCGGAGTCCGTGGCTTCACCGGAACGCCTCCATCCCGGCGAAGTGGCCGACGCTTATATCCGGAATACCCGACAGGCTCCCTGTTTGCGGATGCTGCAGTCGGCGAATGTCGCGTACGTCTGCTGTTCCGAGCGCTTGGTTCACGATGCTTGCGTAAGCGAAGGCGGCACTCGAGCGGAAAGCCGCCATTACCTGGGCCATTTCGTCAGGAACTAGCCCGCGTTTCGCCGCTGGGGGCCCCCTCCGGTTCGATGCGGATCGTGGCGATGTCCGTTCCGTGATATTGCTGGTGTCGGACCGAAGTGGCGTAATGGCGCAGCAGGCGCAGCGGCACCTCGGACTCGTTGGGGAGGTCGGCGCCTCCCTCGCTCAGCATCGCGAGCTGGTCTTCCAGATTGAATTCCGAGCCGCCGGCGATGAATTCCAGGTCCGTGGCCAGACCGTCCGCCCGCGCAATCAGCAACAGGTCGCGCTCGGCCTCCTCCACCCGGTCGTCCAGCAGGATATGCAGGACTTCTTCGCCGACCGCGCGAAGCCGGAACGTGGTCCGTTCATCCAGACGCGCCCGTTGGGCGAAATCGTGCAGGAACGCATCGATTGCCGGAACCGCCGCGACGGAAAGCGTGGTCCGCAGGCGCAGCGGTCTGGACCGGGTCAGATCCACGAAGGCCGAGAGAAGAATGACGGTGATGCCTCCGACCGTCATGCCCTGACCGAGAATCTCACCCCACGCTCCTTCCTGAAGAGCCGGATAGACCAGGTCGAACTGGAACAATATGCCCACAACGACAGCGAATCCGACGATCAGGCGCTTGCGGTAATCGAATCCATCGGCAATCACGATTCGCAGTCCAAGAACGAAAATGAGCGCCATGATTACGGCCAGGTAAGCCCCCACGACCGGTCCCGGTATTGCGACAACCACGGCGACGATTTTCGGCAGGAAAGCCAGGACAGCGAAAACAGCCCCGACGCAGACGCCGACACGGCGGGCGGCCACTCCGGTGATTTCCACAACTGCGATGCAATTGCCGTAAGTGGTGTTCGGTACCGTCCCGCCCAATCCGGACAGGAGGTTGCCGACCCCATCGGCATAGATTGCGCCCTGGATCGAGCGGAAGTCGGTTGCGCGCGGCTTGCGCCATGACACGCGCTGGATCGCGATCGCGTCGCCCAGCGTGTCAAGGGCGCCGACCAGCGTGACCAGGATGAAACCCGGAAGCAGCGCCCAGAAAGTGGCGTCGAAGCTGAGGTCAAGCCCCGGATAGGCACTGAAATCCGGCAGCCCCATCCAGGGCGCGGCCGCAACGCGCGCGGTGTCGTAGATTCCGAACCACGCGCCCGCGAGGCTCCCGGATACCAGGCCGATCGCGGGAGCCCAGAGCCGCCAGATGCCGGACAATCTGAGCGCCAGTAGAACGGAGGCGGCAAGCGTCACCAGCGCAGTTACCGGCGCCGCAGCGGGTGCGACGCCTGCCGGTACATTGATCAGCTTGCCGTAAATGATCGGGGCGATGCTCACGGGTATCAGCATGAGCACCGTGCCGGCAACCGTCGGCGTAAACACGCGCCGCAACATGGCCATCCTCGAGCCGAGAATGAACTGCGTGAAGGCAGCCACGACAATCAGCGTGGCCATCAGCTCGGGACCTCCGCTGCGCACGGCGCTTATGCCGACCGCCAGATAAGCCGTGGTGCTGCCCATCACCAGGATGTAACCGGCGCCGATGCGGCCGAATCGCACGGCCTGAATGAACGTGGCCATGCCGCTGACCACCAGCGCGGCGAACAGGGCCCAACGGAGATAGGCATCGCCCGCGCCGGCGGTTGTGATGAGGATTGTGGGAGTCAGCACGACGCCGGCCAGCGTCAGCGCCGTGTTCTGCAACCCCAGGCCGATAGTGAGGGGCAGGGAAGGCCGGTCGTTCGCTTCAAAACGCAGCCCTTTATCGATGCTCGATTCAGTCATTGAAATCCCGGAAGCCCGGATCACCTGTCATTCAAAATATGATGCTGACCGCACCGTGCCAGGAGAGGTCTTCCAGATCCAGCACTGCGCGGCGGTACGCAATTCTCAAATCGCTGCCGTCTCTGCGCAGGATGTATTCGATGGTGCCGACGTAGGGCGCTCCTTCGCCGCTGCGGAAACGGTAAACCAGGACGTTCGCGAAAACGGAGAGTTGTCCGTCGTCGGTTTCTTCTACCCGCACGTTTGAAACAAACCGGCGGGTTCGCGACCGCGGATTCTCGCGATGAGAATGCCGGCTATTCAGCCGCGCCGCGCGGGCGCGCAGACGGACGATGTCGTCGTCGATGAACACCAGGTCGCGCGCGGGGTCGCCTTCCGGCAAATCCGTGGAGGGAACCACGTAGCGGGCGTCGTCCGTAAACAGATGGACCCACTCTGCCAGTCTCCATTCATCCAGAAGAGCCGCTTCCCGGAAAAGGAATTCCTCTACGCTTGCTCGCAACGCGGGGTTGCTGTTGGCTGTCATCGTCCACTGGTCCGGCTACGGTCACGGTGGCCGGTTTCCGAAGCCGTTGCGGCTTGCGATTCCACAGGTTGTCCGTCCTGCACGTTGGCTTGACTCAGGCCCTGCATATTGGCGTGCCACTGCCGCCAGAATCCCCTCATCTGGAGCTCATCCGCCGTTCCCGGGTTGGGCTTGAGCATACCCCTTGAGATGTCGGACCACTCGGTACCGGAGGCCCGGAATCCTATCTGACATGATTCCAGGACTTCCACGTCGTCCGGTGTGGCAAAGCCACCGGGTCCGAGGAAGGTCAGATAGCTGTCGAGCCGGGTGGCCAGCGTGTCGCCTGACTCCTCCCTGGGCACAAGATGCCAGGCTGTCACCTCCATTCTGTCCGGAGCCAGAGGTTCGATATACCGGATGCTGATGGCCACGAAATCCATAATCAACAGGTTCGGATAGATGAGCAGATTGCGGGAGGTGTCGGCCATCCGGTAGGCGCGCTCTTCTCCGTACTTCTGCACCAGGCGGCGGCGGATCCGCGCTATCCGCGGCTTGGCCTCCTCGCCGAATACCGGATGCCAGCGGGCGATGGGGCGGCCGTTCCGGGATATGTTCTCCGACACGCAGTGGCCATTGCCCAGTGCCAGCCCCGCGCCGGGCGGGCGGGTGGCCAGCGTGTCGCCGCTGTCGTCCGTTCCAAGGCCGGACATGTAATCCACGTAAGTCCGGTGCGTCGGGATCAGGTGGTATCCGTCAAGGCTGTTCTCGGCCAGCAGCTTCCAGTTGGCATTTATCGCGTACTTGTTGGAGCCGGAAATCACCCGCATTCCTTCCTCGGCCTGGTCGACGACCAGGTCAAGATAATCTCTCGCCCCCGCCAGGTAGGTCACGAGGTCTTCGACGTCTGGATTGAAACTCACAAAGTAAAAACCCCGGTAGCTTTCGACCCTGGGCGGCTCCTTCAGCCCGTGTTCACTTCTTTGGAAGTGGGGGCCGTAGGCGTCCTGTCCGGGAACGCCGATCAGCTCACCGCTGGTGTTGAAAGACCAGGCGTGATAGAAGCATTGCAGAACTTTGGCATTCCCGGCGTTGCGGCGGCAGATCAATGCACCGCGGTGCGGGCAGGAATTGAGGAACACCCGTACACGGCCGTCTTTGCTTCGGATGAAAAACAGCGGCCGGCCGGCCACCGTGCGCTGGCGGTAATCTCCGGGGTTCTCCACTTCCGATTCGTGTCCGAGGTAGATCCAGCACCGGTCGAAGATCAATTCCCGTTCCCGGCGGAACAGATCGTGGGAGGTCATGCATGATCGATGGACCCGAAAAAACCCGCGTTTTCGGTCGTCGATGATCAGGTCCTGGATGTCCATAAGTTCGCGCGCGTCCCGGAATGCCGATTCACAACCGGATAAGGAGTTCTGGAGGCGACGGAGTTGCAACCGCCTCAGACACAGTGTCTTTAGCCTGCTTTTCCGAGTCAGGCCACTAGCGAATAAATGGCCCCATCAGCAGGGACAGGTCACTATCCCGGGCTGCCCGTTTTCCAGTTCCAGGGCTGGATCCGGGTTTCTGCAAAGACATCCGCCTTGCCGTAGGGGCTGTCAGCCAGAAACGCACGCGCCGCCTCCAATGAGGGCGCTTCGACAACCAATAGCAAGCCCACGATGGTCTCAGCGTCGTCGGCCAGGGTCGGTCCGGCGTGGAGAACGGTAATTTCCGGGTGTTCAGGATGATCACGCAGATAGTCGGTATAAGCGCCCTGAATTTCGCTGCCTTCCTGTACCAGTCCCGGCTTGTGAGTGACGAAAGCGACGACGTGCATAAGAATTCCCCCGCACTGGATAACGTGTCGCGATGACAATAGGCCAACTCATTCCTGTCTGTCAATCGACCGTCCCGCTACATCCCACGGGCCATCCGCCCTCCGGGGGGTTCCACACGAACGGTCACGATATCCGTGTCATGGTACTGCTGATGGCGGACCGAGGAGGCGAGGTGCCGCAACAGCCGCAGCGAGACGTCCTGTTCGATCATTGCTGCTGCGTTGGCCTCGCCCAGCAGCGCTATCCGATCCTGAATGTTCTGTTCCCCTTTCGAGGCAACGAACTCCAGCACCGCTCCGCCGTCTTCAATACGCGCCGTGAGGAGGAGCCGCCGCCCGCTGGTTGCACCGGGCTCCTCCTGTTGCTGGAGAGTCAGCAGTGTTTCTTCGCAGACGGCATCAAGGCGATCCCTCATCTGCGTGTTCCAACCTCTTCGCGATGCGAATGTACCGATGAACTTCCGGATTTCACGAAGTACGGAGGGATCGAGTTCCACTTCCATCCGGCGGCGGCGCGGTTTCGTCAGCTCAAGGAAAGTGGTCATGACGACCGCAACCATGCCTCCGGTCAGCATCCCGTTTTTCAATAGAGCGGCCGCAAATTCCGAGACCTGCTCGAGAGTGATTGCGTCGCTCTGAAAAGCCACGCCGATCCAGAACGAGACGCCGGCAATCAGGCTTTTCCGAAAATCGATTCCGTCCTGAATGATCACCCTCATGCCGATAATGAAGATCGTCGCCATGGTGACGGTGATAAAGGCCGTGATGACCGGACCCGGCAGGGCAAGAATCACGGCCAGAGCCTTGGGAACGAATGCCAGAACGATCAGTGTCGCCCCGAGGGCAAGGCCGATGCGGCGAGAGCTGACTCCGGTAATCTCGACCATGGACGCGCCTGTAGGCCGGAACCCAAGCGGCATCGTGCCCGCCAGGCCCGACAGCAGGTTGCCCACCCCGTCGGCAGCCACGGCACCCTGTACCGAGCGAAAATCCACAGCGCGACTCTCGGGCCAGGACACGCGCTGGATCGCAACGGCCCCGCCGATGGTTTGCATCGTGCAGACCAGGGCGACGAACACGAATGCAGGAAGCAGAGCCCAGAAGTCGGGAGTGAAACGCAGGTCCAGGGCCGCCCATGCGGGACTTGGAGTGCCGATCCAGGGAGCCAGAGAGACGCGCTCAAAATCATACAGACCGAATGTCCCGGCGACGGTCGAGCCCGCGACGATTCCGATGATCGGCGCCCACAGCCGAGCCCGGCCCTTTGCCGTGAGTGTGATGCCGACAATGACGACCAGGGTCGTCAACGCGCTGAGCGGCGCACCCAGCGGTGGCGTGCCGCTCGGCACATTGGCCAGCTGGTCGAACATGATCGGCATGACCGTGACGGGCGTCAGCATCAGCACCGTCCCCGTTACGGTAGGCGTGAGGATGCGCCGGAACAGCGATAGGCGTGCGGCGAACGCGAACTGGACCAGGGCGAGAATGACGACCAGGGTACCGAGCAATGCGGGGCCGCCGGCAGCGAGAGCGGCGATGCTGACGGCGATGGCGGCCCCGGATGTTCCGATTGCGAGGATGTAGCCTGCGCCGAACCGGCCGATCCGCCGGGCCTGGACTATCGCGGTAACGCCGCAGATCGCAACGGAGGCGAACACGGCCCAAAGCAGGACCTCCTCGGGCTGGCCGGCGGCCCGGAACACGACCGTCGGGATCATCACCGCGCCGGGCAGTACCAGGCAGGTAATCTGCAGGGCGAGCCCCATGCTGAGCGGAAACGGGATCTTCGCGTCCGGATGGAGGCGGTTCCGGGAGCGCGTGCCGGATTCGTCGGGTCCCATGTCCTGATTCCTGTTCCTGAGGAGCGCAGCGGCGAATAATCGGGTACTGTATGTTGGCCGCCGGGGTACCTGGCGAGACCCCCCGCTGCTCGTCGAGGCATTTTCGCACACGCAGGGCTAGTGATTCTCAATGGCAAGCGCACAACCTTCGCAAACGATTTCCTGCCGCGATCACGGGCTTGGCCGTTTGTCGATCGGCTTGGCTGCCGCGCTAATGCTGTGCGCGTTGCCGAGTGCTGCAGACGCCGAACCGATCACGCTTCGGCTGCATACCTTCAATTCTCCCAATGCCCTTTCCGTGCGTTCGTTTCTTGTTCCATGGGCCAGGGAACTCGAGGAGCGCTCCGGCGGGAAGGTGCGGGTTCAGGTGTTTCCGGCGATGCAGTTGGGCGGCAAGTTATCGGACCTCTATGGACAGGCTCGCGATGGCGTTGTGGACATCGTCTGGACCTCGCCGGGCTACTCGCCGGGACGATTTCCATTGACGGAGGTGTTCGAACTGCCGTTCGTATGCAGCGGCGCGGAAGCGACCAGCCAGGCCATGATGGAGTTCTATCGCAAATGGATGCAGGATGAGTACCCGGATACCGTTCCCCTGGTGTTTCATACCACCGCGCCCGCCCACATCCACACCACCAATCGGCCGATACGCAGGCTCGAGGACCTTTCGGGTGTGAAGATTCGAGTCCCTTCGCACGCCAGCGCCGCCACGATCGAGGCTCTGGGCGCCGTTCCGGTGGGCATGCCGGTTTCGGACGTTTATGAGGCGCTGTCGCGCGGGGTCGTGGGCGGCGTATGGGTAGCCTGGTCCATCATGCAGCCCTTCCGCCTCCATGAGGTGACTCGAAACCATACCGAGGCTTCCCTGGCTTGTGTGCTGTTCGTGATGGCCATGAACAAGGCCCGCTACGTGGGCTTGCCGGAGGAGATCAGGAACGCGATCGACGGATCCACCGGAATGGCGCTCGCCAAACGGCTGGGCCGGCTGTGGCAGGACGATGAAGAGCCGGGCCGCAATTTCGCCGTGCAACGCGGCCATGCGCTGTTTCCGCTCTCGGAATCGGAGCGCGAGCGTTGGATAACGGCCACCAGGCCGGTGATCGATGCCTGGTTGGATAGAGTGGGCGCCATGGGACACGACGGCGACGCCATGCTCGCGGATGCCAGGCGCCTGGTGGCGAAATACGGCAGTGAGCCCTGACGGCCGGGTCAAGCGGCTGGCGCGGGCACTCGCTCTGGCGGGAGGCCTGCTGCTGGTCGGGGTGATGGGGATGACGGTGGTCAGCGTCCTCGGACGCTATCTGTTCAATGCTCCCGTCCCCGGCGATTATGAAATCACCGAACTTGCGATCGGGATCGCGGTGTTTGCCTTTTTCCCGTACTGCCATATCACCAATGCCAATATCGTCGTGGAGTTGTTTACCGGGAAAACGCCTCCGCGATTCAGGGCGACGCTGGACGCGGTGCACAACGTCACGTTCGCGATTGTCGCGGGCCTGATCACCTGGCGCCTGTTCGTCGGCGCGATGCACAAGCTCGACGACGGCGAGACGACCGTGTTTCTGGGCATTCCGGTCCATTGGGCGTATTTCTCAGGCGTGCTTGGGGCGGGACTGCTGACCGTGGTCTGCGTTCTGCTGCTCTTTCGCCATCTGAAGACTTCGGCTAGATGACCAGCGTCGAGTTCGGCGCCCTGATGTTCGGCGTCTGCCTGCTGCTTATCGCGCTGAGGATGCCGGTCGCGATAGCCATGTTCGTGACCGGCGGCTTCGGTTTCGCCTCGCTCGCGGGCTGGTCGGCATTCCTCAATCTGCTCAATACCGTGCCTTTCGGGCGCGTGTCCAGCTATACGCTGTCGGTCCTGCCGCTGTTCCTGCTTATGGGCCAGTTCGCGACCCGGGCGGGGCTCGGCCGCCGGCTGTTCGACTCGGCACGCGCCTGGACGGGCCACTACCGGGGCGGGCTGGCGATGTCGACCATCGTCGGCAGCGCCGCCTTCGGCTCCGTCTGCGGCTCCTCGATCGCCACCGGCGCGACGATGGCCTCCGTGGCCTTGCCCGAGATGAAGCGCCACAACTATTCCGGCGGCCTGGCTACAGGCGCCCTGGCGGCCGGTGGAACGCTCGGCATCCTGATCCCCCCGTCGGTGATCCTGGTGATCTACGCGGTCATCACCGAACAGTCGATCGGCAAGCTGTTTCTGGCTGCAGTGGTACCGGGACTGATCGCGACGATTGGTTACACGATTGCGATCGCGGTCTACGTGCGGTTCAAGCCCGGTGCCGGCCCCGTGGTTGAAGCGCTGCCGATACGCGAACGCATCCGCAGCCTGGGCATGGTGTGGCCGGTAGCGCTCATCTTCATGTCGGTCGTCGGCGGCATCTATTTCGGCCTGTTCACGCCTACGGAGGGCGCCGCCATCGGCGCCGCGGCCACCGGCCTGGTAGCGCTCGCGTCGGGCCGGCTCAGTTGGGCGGCTTTCGCGTCGTGTCTGCTCGAAACGGCGAAGACCACCGCGATGATCTTCCTCATCCTGATATCGGCGCAGATACTGAACAGCTTTCTGGCGCTCTCGCAGGTCACGACCGAGCTGGCCGACGTATTGACGGGGTCCGGACTGTCGCCGGTCCTGATCCTGGTCGGCATCCTGCTGGCCTACCTGGTGCTTGGCTGCGTCATGGACAGTCTGGCCATGATCCTGCTGACGGTCCCGGTCTTCTTCCCGCTGCTGATCGGGCTGGACTTCGGCTATACGGAGGAGCAGATCGCCGTCTGGTTTGGAGTTCTGGCCCTATTCACGGTCGAGATTGGCCTGATTACTCCGCCCATCGGCCTCAACGTCTATGTGATCAACTCGCTGGACCGCGAAACACCGCTCGGGGAATCATTCCGGGGCGTCGTCCCGTGCCTGCTGAGCGGACTCGTCGTCCTCGCGCTCATCCTGTCCATTCCGGCCCTTTGCCTGTGGCTGCCGGGGCTTCTGTAGTGTTCCTTTGCGGCACGCCGTGGGGGCGGGCGATATGAACGAATTGACTCTGGCCGCGCGAGTGGATCGTCTGGGCACGGAAAGCGCATTCGACGTACTCATGCGCGCGAACCGGATGGCGAAGGAGGGTCGCGATGTCATCAACCTTGGAATAGGACAGCCTGACGCCAAACCGCCGGAGACGGCGATCGAGGCCGCGCGCAAGGCGCTGCGGGACGGCAGTCATGGCTATACCGATCCGCCGGGCCTGCCCGTTCTGCGGGAAGCGGTAGCGGCCGATCTGAACCGGCGGCTCGGCGTCGACGTCGCGTCCGACCGGGTCTTCATCACGCCCGGCGCAAAACCGGTCATGTTTTTTGCGATGCTCCTGTTCGGCGAGTCCGGGGCGGAAATCCTGTATCCGGACCCCGGGTTTCCGATCTATCGCTCGATGATCGATTTTTCCGGCGCCGCGGCGGTACCGTATCGGCTGAAAGAATCACGCGGTCTTTCTCTCGATCCGGAATCGGTGCTTTCACGGGTCACCGAGCGCACGCGACTCATCATTCTCAATTCACCCTCCAATCCAACCGGCGGCGTTACCGCCAGACAGGACATGGACCGCCTGGTCGAGGGGCTGATGGAGCATCCCCGGGTCGCGATTCTGTCCGACGAGATCTATGACCGGATCTACTTTGACGAACGCCGCCCACCCAGCCTTCTCGAATACCACGGGATTAGCGACCGGCTGATCGTGTTGAACGGTTGGAGCAAGACCTACGCGATGACGGGATGGCGCCTCGGATACTCGGTATGGCCACGGCAACTCACGGACAAGGTCTTGCGGCTTGCCATCAACTGTCATTCCTGTGTGAATACGGCTGCTCAGTTGGGCGGTCTTGCGGCGCTGGAGGGGCCACAGGACACCGTATCCGCAATGGTGTCGGAATTTGCGTCGCGGCGATCACGCGTGGTCGGTCGGCTGAAAGCGCTTTCTTCGTTCTCTTGCCAGACACCCGGCGGCGCGTTTTACGTTTTTCCGAATATCACGAATACGGGACTGTCGGGACGCGCCTTTCAGGACCGCCTCCTTGAGGAAGAAGGCGTTGCGCTGATCGACGGAACGAGTTTCGGCGTGGCCGGAGGGGGATTCGTCAGGATTTCATTCGCGCTTGATCAGCCCCGCATCGACGAAGGCATGGATCGCATCGCCCGGTTCGTCGCGAACCTGTAGCCGCGCCCGCGTCAGGCGAGCGCGCCATTCCGCACTATCGGAATGCTGCAACAGGCGGGATGTCGATCATTGTCTTCAGACCGGGCGGCGCACTGATGGCGCGGGGAACCACGTTCACTACCGCCGACGCGGTCGCCAGGTCGCCGTGCACGCCCCCCTTAATGACGACATCCAGGTCCGGCAGTCCCTTGATATAGACGGCGTCAAGAGGTCCTTCCGCCCCAATGTACGCGTTGAATTCGAGACGAATGATTTCGGCGCCGGCAATAAGACCGTTCGCCACCTGCCTCACGCCTGACACCTGTCCCGCGGCGACCGACAAGTCCTTGCTGCTCACTTCGCGATCGGCGACGACCGGCTCAATCGTCTCGACGACATCGTCCAGATGCAAGCCGAGGCCGGCCGCGATCATGGCCACCGATTCCGGCAGCCCTACGTGCCGTATACGCCCATCGGCGACGCGTTGCTGAAATTCATCGACGCCGAGCCCGGCGCCGATCTTCTTCTGAAACGGCAGGCGGCGATGAGCTGCGTCCTGCACCCGGATGCAGACCACCGATTTGACATCCTGCAGGATGCCGGTCATGAAGACCGGCCAGACATCCATAAGAAAGCCGGGGTTCACTCCATTGGCGAGTACCGTTGCATCGTGCTGCATGGCAAGGTCGTCGAGCTTCCGTGACAGTTTCGGGTGATGGAAAAAAGGATATGACATCTCCTCGCAGGTGGAAACGATGTCTACGCCGAAGTCCAGTATCTGCTCGAATTGAGGCATCACCTGTTCCAGCGACGACCCCGTAGCGTGCAAAACGATGTCGGGATTTGTTTGCTCAATCGTCCTCCGCGCATCGTCGGAGATCTTCATTCCGTTCAGATTTCGATCGTCCACGATCTCACCGATGTCATGGCCCGAAAAGGCCGGGTCTACAGCGCCGACGATTTCAATGCTGGATCTCGATGCCGCCAGCCTTGCGATGCTGCGGCCGATCGGTCCGCAGCCCAGCTGTACGGCCTTGATGCGTTCAATCATGGAGTGAGCTCTATTTGCATTGAGAACGTAAGAATGCCTGTTAGCGCTATGGTTAGCCAATTCCAAATGTTCGCCCGCGTATAGACGGCGGTATTGGCCGGCGCCGGCGGCTCGTAGAATTCCATGTCGCACGCGTGTTGCAATCGACCGACTTGACGCATGGAGTATCTGATGAGAACCGGATTTTATCGCGACCGGGCCGGGCTTGTTTCGCTGGCCGCTCTCGCGCTTTTCTCGCAAAAATTCGCATTGGCCGAGGACAAGGAAGGCCCCTACAACATCGCCAGGGACGCGTACATCGTTCGATACAACGACGTGTTCCTGCCGGTCGTATCGTCGGGCGCGATGGTCTCGACGCAAAGCGACTTCGCCACGCGGGTCGGCATCGATATCCTGAATCGGGAGGGTAACGCCATCGACGCTTCGGTGGCCGTGGGCTTCGCCCTGGCAGTAACGCTTCCCCGTGCGGGCAACATCGGCGGCGGTGGCTTTATGGTCGTGCACGATGCCGCGACCAACGAGTCCTACACCATCGACTACCGGGAGACGGCGCCCTCCGGGGTCACCGCCGGCGATTTCCTCGACGAGCAGGGCGAAAAGCTGGACAGCTCCCGATTCGAGTGGCCTGCCGTCGGCGTCCCCGGCACGGTGGCCGGCCTGCACAAAGCCTGGCAAAAGGGAGGCTCGCTGGCCTGGAGCGACTTGCTGGCCCCGGCCATCCGTCTTGCCGAGGAGGGTTTTACGGTCAATCACGACCTGGCGGAGTTGCTTGCCTCCAAGAAGGAGTGGTTGACGCAAAACCAGGCGACCGCAGACTCGCTGTACCAGGCTGGAGGCGAGCCTTACGCGGCCGGTGACGTCATGCGGCGGCCGGCGCTCGCCCGCACCCTGCGCCTGATCGCCGAGAAGGGACCGGACGTGTTCTATCGCGGTGAGGTCGCCGAGCAAATCGTCTCGGACATGGAACGCTTTGGGGGCCATATCGACCGGCGCGACCTGGCGGAATACGAAGCAATCGTCCGTCGCCCGATACGAGGCAATTATCGCGGCCATGAGATCGTCTCCATGCCGCCCCCGAGTTCGGGTGGCATCGCCATCGTGGAAGCGCTCAATATTCTGGAAAATTTTCCGCTGCAGGGTTGGGGCTACTCGGCGCAGTCCGTACACGTCATGGCCGAGGCCATGAGACTCACATTTGCGGACCGCGGCAACTACATGGCGGACCCCGCCTTTTTCGACGTGCCCGCAAGCGAGCTGACGGACAAGGCCTACGCGGCCAGGAGGGCCTCGCTCATTCGCCTGGACCGCGCCACGCCATCGGCGGTGATCGATGGTGGGCTGGCGCCCTTCGACGAAGGCTATTCGACAACGCACTATTCGATTGTTGACGCGAACGGTACTGCGGTGTCGAATACCTACACCCTGTCGTCCTCTTTCGGTGCGGGGCTGACGATATCGGACACCGGCATTCTCCTGAACAACCAGATTCATACGTTTTCCGTCAGGGCCGGCATCGAAGGCGCCGAAGGATTCATCGCAAGCCAGGCAAACAGGGTAGAGGAGGGCAAGCGGCCGGTCAGTTCACAATCCCCGACCATCGTAATGAAGGACGGCAAGGTGTTTCTTGTCGTGGGCAGCCCCGATGGGAGCCGCATCATCACGGCCGTCATCCAGATGATCGTGAACGTTATCGACTTCCGGATGAACGTAGCCGAAGCCACCAATCAGCGCCGAATTCATCATCAGTGGATTCCGGACATCCTGGAGGTCGAACCCGGGTTCAATCTGGATACGCTCTCGCTTCTCGAATCGCGTGGGCACAAGGTTGAACAGTCCTTCAACATGGGAAGCACCCAGTCCATTCAAGTAGGTGCTCACTACCTGTTCGGAGCATCCGATCCCCGCCGGCCGAACGCGCTTACATTGGGAACCGAGTGAGATGGCGCCAACCGGCCCTGACTCTTTTCGTGCTTCCTCGCCCTTCCTTCGCCTCCTCCTCGCTGGAGGCGCCATCCTGGCTCGATTCTCGCTGTCCTTGCTCCAACGCTCCCGCGAGGAGGAGGCGAAGGAAGGGCTTTGGCTGGCGTTACCTCGAGCGGGCGGGTTTTACTGAAATCGCCTGCTGAAGCTCAGGTAGACATATTGCGCGCGGTTGGTGTGCAATTCGCCTTCGAATCCGAACGACTCCGACGCAAGCGGGGGATCCTCGTCGAAAACATTGGTGATTCCGATACGGATAGCGCTTCCCGCCCCAAGCAGGTCGTAACGCGCCGCATGCACGTTTACGACGGTCATCGATTCGACCGTCATGAAGTCGCCATTCGCATTCGTTACCGATGGTTCGAACACGTCGCTTACGTAGGAAGCGAACGCTCCGGCTTCCCAAAGTGAATTGTTGCTGCTCCAGCGTGCACTGAATGTGGCCCGCCGCTCGGGGAAGAACTCCCGTCGAATCAGAGACCCGACAGTGGCCCCGAGCACGCTCGGGTTTGCGCCTGCTTCCACCAGCCGCGCCGCGTTTCCGCCGGCTTCCTGGTCAAAGTCCTTCAGTTCGGCCCAGTTCAGCCTGAAATCAAAGGCGCCGACTGGCGATTCCAGTCCCACAATGACCTGAACATCGTAGCCGTTCACCTTTCTGGTATTGAGGTTTTCGTAGCGACGCACAACTCTCAGGATTTCGCCGAGAGGATTGTCCGCGTCCGGCACATCGCGAAACACGGAAGGGTTAGAGCTGCCTTCGGCGCGCAGCACGGCGTCGAGACGGGACTCATTCTCGTCGGTGAACACGCCCACGGCGCCGGTCGATTCGATCTCCCACCAGTCCAAGGTCACTGTCAGGCCGTCCGTCGGCGTCAACACGATGCCGATACTCGTCTGCTCGCTCTCCTCCGGCCTCAACGCCGAGTTGCCCGAGGTTTCCAGAATGTAGTTGCCGTTGGCCGGGCCACGGTCAAGGTTGCCGGTGCCGAGCAGTATGCCCTCGGCAAAATCCTGTATCGAGGTCGTGATGGACGTTCCCGGCGAATTCAGCTGGATCAGGTTCGGCGCCCGAAAGCCCTCCGAGTAGGAGCCTCGCACCTTCATCCACTCAACCGGATTCCACGAGAGCGCGATCTTCGGGCGGGTTATGCTGCCGACGTCGCTGAAGTTCTCGTATCGAGCGGCTACCTGGGTTTCAACGATCGGCACTCCACTACTGTTCGCCAGGAGCGGAATCAGGAGTTCCGCGTACAAGGATGAAACGTCCCGGTCCGCAGCAACATCCGGCCGGACGCTGCTGCCCTCGAGGCTGCTGAGATTGGTCACCTCGCCGGGCCCGAGGCTCGGATTCAGCGGATCGATGTAGGGCATGGAGCCGTCGAAGATCGAACTGTTGTCCTCGTCGAGGTCCTCCTGCCGAAACTCGGCGCCCACCGCGATACCGACCTCACCGGCCCACAACGAAAACAGGTCCGGTCTGGAAGCCCGAAAGTCGATGGCCGTAAGCGTTGTCGTAACGTCCCGTGATGCGCTGACGAGGAAAGGGTCGATACTGGACTGCGGATTCGGGGTGGCGTCGATGGTGCTGGTCGTATCGTTCGGATTGACGCCGGTAAAAATGTTATAGGCGGCCGGGGTGTCCAGCATCATCTGCGCCTGAAAGAGCGGCGTGCTGATGCGATTGCTGGCGGTGTCGTCAACGCGCGCCTCGCTGTGCCAGACCGCGGTATCGATATCCCAGTCTCCAAGATTCCCCTGCAGACCCGCCAACATCCGATAGCTGGAGCTCTCCACCTCGACACGTCTGGGGCCCAGATCGACCGGCCGATGACCGACGAGCCGAAAGCCCAGGCCCTCCGCCGGGACGATGGACGTGTCCAGGCCGGGCAGACGGTTCGGGTTCGGACGGCCGTCGGCGAACGTCACCGGGCCAAAGGGGTTCCAGTAATAGTGCGCCGGCACGAAGAACCGCCCATTGCTCAGGATCGCCGCCTGCTCCCAGACGCGATTTACTTTCGATTGGTAGTAGCCCCCCTCGCCATAGAGTTCCCAACCGTTGTCCAGGTCGTGGTTCAGGCGGGCATAAAGATTGACTCGATCAACATCCGGCGTCAGCGATTTGACTTCATTGCGATTGGGACGCAAGGCACGGTCCTGGCCGCTCGAGTCGAGGCACAAGTCCTGTACGCCGTCGTTATAGACGAGGTCCGCGCCGGCAAGTCCCCGGCCACCGCAATCGGCTACTCCGAGCATGCCGCCGTTGTCCCTCAACATGTTCGCAGGCCGCACGTGGAACGAGCCCAGTCCCGTGAAACTCACAAGAGAATGGGGCTCCAGGCTGGAACGCCCGTCGAGACTCACGTCCGATCTGAACTCTTCCGGCGCTCGCGAGCGATTGTCCTGCGTGACCGAATACGATTTCTCCGAGGCCATCACGCCGGTGCTGGTCATGTAGCTTCCGGAAAGCAACAGGTGGGTATCGCCGCCGCCCAGTTCGAAGCCGATCGCGCCGTTTACCGACAAGTCGTCCCGACCGGTGCCGTTCTCGGCGCCGTAGCGAATCGACACCTCCGCGCCGTCGAACGTGTCGTCGAGGACGTAGTTGACGACACCCGCAACAGCGTCGGCGCCGTACAAAGAGCTCGCACCATCGCGAAGCACCTCCACCCGATTGAGACCCGCGATCGGCAGTGTGTTGGCGTTTGGCGATGCGACGGGCACGCCGAAAGCGGTACTGGTCTGCGTAATGGGGTGCAGGACCATCCGCCTGCCGTTAATCAGAACGAGCGTATTGCCTTCGCCGAGGCTTCTCAGATTGAACGATGCGACGTCACCCCGGGCCGCGTTGACGCCCGTGATGCCGCCCCGGACATGCGTCATGCCGACTGAGCCGAACTGCGGGATCGCTCTGAGAAGCTCATCGCCAATTTCGGCGCCGGTCGCCCGGATGTCTTCAAAGTCCATCACCGTTACCGGCAATAGCCCTCCCACATCGGCGCCCTCGATGTGCGTCCCGGTCACAACGATCTCTTCGAGGGCCGTATCGGTGGTTTCTTCCTCCTGCGCACTGGCCGTTTGGAGCGCCAAGGCCGTGAGGCCGAACATCAGCAGCGCCCCGATGAGACGGACTGCCTTTGTGGAGTGTTTCGATAACAAAAACAACATCGGTATTCCCCTGCGTTTCCAGCTTTCGAACGATTACGCACTCGGGCTCATTTGATGCGAAATCGCGCCACTCAAGTATCAACCCGAGGTATGGGGTTGGCAAATTCCAATCGAGCGTCAGGCTATAACCGCCGGTAATGCGCCAGACTGTTGCATTGTCGGGATGGGTTGGCTGGTCAAGACGAAGCGTCCGGCATTTGCAGACGCCGAATAGGCCGTGTATAACCTTCGGGAATCCACGCTCGATACCGGGTTGCCATGAGATTGCGCCACGCCGAAGTGTTTCACGCTGTCTACTCAAGCGGTTCCATAACGGCCGCCGCCAAGGTCCTCAATGTCACGCAGCCGTCCGTCAGCAAAGTACTGGCGCACGCTGAACAGGTTCTGGGATACGCACTGTTCGAGCGCGTTCGGGGCGCGCTGATACCCACGCCCGAAGCGCATCGCTTGTTCAAGAGCGTATCGACCGTGTACCAGAATATGGAGCAGCTTCGACGTCTGGCGCGAAACCTCCAGTCCTCCGACGAATCCCGGATTCGGGTCGCTGCCACGCCTGCGTTCGGCCTCCAGTTGCTTCCATCCACAATCGCTTCTTTCCTGCTCGCTCACGGGAAAACGGCGTTTGGAATTGAAACGCTGCACTATGAGGAGATGGCGCTGGCCCTGGAGGAACAGCGCATCGACATCGGTCTGGCGTTCGACCCGCCGTCGAAACCGGGCCTGGGGATCGATGAAATCGCAACTGCCGAGTTCGTGGTGCTGGCTCCGGTCCATTTGAAAATATCCGACAAAGCGGTCGTGAACATCCGGGACCTGGGCACTCTTCCATTCATCAAACTCAGCGGCAGGAGCCCTCTCGGGCAGGTGCTGACCAGGCGGCTGGAAGACCGCAGCGCGGAATTCAAGACAATCGTTACCTGCGATACCTACCATGTCGCCAAATCGCTGGTGGCCGAAGGAACCGGGATTACGATCATTGACGAGATCACGGCATTGTCGGCCGGCCATGACGATATCAAGATCTGGCGCCTGGCCCCCACGATTCAGTTTCCGATTTCGGTCATCCATGCAGACTCCCGGCCGCTGTCCATGATGGCCCGTCAGTTCGTCGAACACCTGCAGATCAGAACGCGGGAGTTCCTGGATCACTGAGGCCATGCGCCTCAGCCGCATGCGGTTCACACCATGCGCCTCCAGCTGAAGCCTTTCGTTCATCCCCCTCCTCGTGGGAGCGTTGGAGCAGGGACAGCGAGAATTGAGCCAGGATGGCGTCTCCTACGAGGAGGGGGATGAACGAAAGGCGGGAAAGCACGAAAGCGGAGGAAGCACGAATGGCACGCTATCTGCGGTCGTTTCTCTTCCTTAGGACCATGCCGGGCAGGATGCCCGTGTAATTTCCTTTATCGACGACGAGCCGGCCGTTGACGATGGAGTACACGAGCCCTTCCGACAACTCGTTCCAGGCTGCAAACGTAGCGACAGGAGCAAATGTCTCCGGATCGAACGCGACAATGTCGGCCACGTATCCGATCTCGATCCGCCCCCGGTCTGCGAGGCCGAAAGTTTCCGCGGTCAGTCCCGAACTGCGATAAAGGAAGTCCTCAAGCGAGAGAAGTTGCTCCCCTAACACGTAGTCCCTGTACTTCTTCGGAAAACTCGCGTACTTGCGTGGATGTCCGTCGGTCCCGTCGGATGAGGTCATGACCCATTCTTGCTGCATGAAGGCCTTGATGTCATCGGCATGCATGTTGAAAGACGCGACGCGCGTGGATCCTTCGGTCATGATGTCCACGGCTGTGTCGATCGGGTCCTCGCCGCGTGCGCCTGCTATCTCGGCCAGCGTCTTGCCTACGAAATCCGGATTGTCCGCTACTACGATCAGTAACGAATCCGGGCCACCCCGGCGGCGCAGGTTCTCCTGCATCTCCGGGCGGATTTTCGCCAGGATCCGGGGGTCCCGAAGTCGTTCGAAGTAATCGGCTCCGGCACCGGCCAGTACGGCCCGGGGGAGCAGTGTGTTGCGCAGGTGAGTGCCCGACGCCGACCATGGATACTGGTCCGCCGTGACCCGTTGCCCGGCTTTCCGCGCCTGCTCAATCCTTTCGATGACCCGGGCGCTTTCGCCCCAGACGTCGACGCCGAGAGCCTTGATGTGTGCGATGTTGACGGGAATCCGCGCTTCGCGCCCGATGCGAAGCGCCTCGTCGATCGCGGCAATCAATCCGATGTTGTAGGTGCTCTCGTCGCGCAGGTGAGTGTCGTAGATGCCGCCGTACTCGGCCGCTACCCGCGCCAGCGCGATGACTTCCTCCGTTTCTGCGAAGTAGCCCGGCACGTAATAGAGCCCCGTCGACAGGCCCAGCGCACCGCTTTCCATGGCCTTGGCGACGAGGCTCTTCATTTGCGCGAGTTCCTCTGCTGTCGGCGCCCGGTATGCGCCGCCCATCACGCTATTGCGAAGGCTGCCGTGGCCGACGTACAAGGCCGCATTGGTACCGATGCCGTTGGAATTCAGATGCTCGATCGTTTCCTCGAGCGACGCGGGGCCTTCGCCGTCGTTACCTGTGAAAACCGTCGTAACGCCTTGCATCAGGTAGTTCAGATTGCTGTTGGCCGTCGCGCTGCGCAGTTCGCTGAGCGCGTGGGTGTGCGGATCGATGAATCCCGGCGCCACAATGAGACCCGCTGCATAGAGGCGCTGCCGGGCATCTACCCCGTCTTCGTCCGCGTTCCCCAGGTAGTCGATTTTGCCGTTGCGAATGCCGACGTCGACCGACTCGAAGGCTCCTCCCGCGCCGCCTCGATAAACCGATCCGTTGAGGAGCAGAATGTCGAAGTTCGGCACGCCGCCAGGTGCGTCAGGGGATTCTCCGCAACCGCCGAGGGCCAGCAGAACGGAGAACAGAATCAGAGGCAAACGGCTCACCCTCTTTTCGCCCGGCGCCCGCCGGGATCGGGCCCGCGTCAGGCGAGCGCGGTTTCTAACAGGACGAGCAGCCGGCTCCAGGCGCGTTCGGCCTGCGCTTCGTTATAGACGGAAGAGTCCGGCGGGCACCAGCCGTGCAGCGCACCTTCATAGACTTCGATTTCAGCGGGAAGACCGGCGGCCGCGAAGGTCTCGCGCAGCACGTTCTTCGCTTCGGGATCGTTGTCGTCGTCGTTCTCGGCGACGGCGAACAGGTAGTGCGCGTTCATTTCCTCTACTAGCAGGTGCGGGCTGTCCGGCCCGTCGGTCACGAGCCCGCCGCCGTGGAACGATGCGCCGGCGCCGATGCGGTCGGAGCGCGCCCAGGCGGTTCGCATCGTCATCGGGCCGCCCATGCAGTAACCGGTGGTGCCCATCCTGCGGTCCGGATCCACGGCTGCCTGCGAGTCGAGGAAATCGACAAAGGCCCGGGCGTCGGTGACGTGGGTTTCGGCACTGAGCTGGCGATAGAGCGGGAAGACCGTGTCCCTTACCGACTCGTCCTGGAAGGTCGCGCCTTCGGGCACGACCGGTGCGCGCGCCGAGCGGTAGAAGGGATTGACCACGAGGACCGAGTAGCCCGACTCGGCTAGCCGCCGGCCCATCTGCCTGAACGCCGGGCGAAGGCCGAGAATGTCCGGCCACACGAGGACACCGGGATGGCGTCCGGACGCGGGATGCACGTAATAGCAGTCCGCGACGCCGTCGGGCGTGGTGACTTCTACATTCTGTTCGGTCACTTCCTGCGCATTGGCAGCCCGCGGCAACAGCATTGCGAGCCCGGCCCCGGCGGAAAGCTGGGTGAACCTGCGCCGGCTCAGCTCGTTCCTGTCGTTCAGATACTCGCGGGATTCCCTGAATGTTCGGTCATCGCACATGACTTCCTCCTCGTGGCCGTTTCGGGGCTAGCTCAGGTCGTTGATGATGTTCTCGATCAGCTCGGTGCGGGCCTTCAGACGGGCGGCCGCTTCGTCCTTCGAGGGCGAATAGGCTTCGATGTCGTTGCGGGAAAGCACGTTTTGTCCGGCAAGCAGGGCCTCGTGCGTGCCGAGCCGGTCGCGCAGCACGCAGATTTCCATCGCCAGCCGCCAGATGACGGCTACCAGCTGATCGGGGTTCAGGTCCTGGATCTGGCGCGGACGCGGCAGCTTGTGGGGCCGCGCGGCATCGTCGCCGGCGGCCGTCATCACGCCTTGACTCCGCCGAATATGAAGTATTCGCCCGAACCCAGGGGGTCGTATTCGGCGAAGACGTGCTGCGGGTCGAAGCCGCCGTCGATCAGCGCCTGGCGCATATCGGTGTCGGCATAGCCGGTCCAGAAGGGCTCTCCGTTATTGACGACCTGCCAGTGGTTGGTGACCTGCTTGGTCATGGACAGGCGGTCGGGCTGATAGGGCGTATCCCCGTTCAGGAAAATCCCGCCGGGCGCCAGCAGGCGATGGGCCTCCTCCATGATTCCGGGAAGGATGTCGTGCCAGGTCTCATGAAACATAATGTGCGACACGATCAGGTCAAACTGCCCGTCGGCGAAGCCGGTGTCGTTGGCATTGGCCTGCCGGTAGTTGATGGCCAGGCCCTTGTCTTCCGCCCATACGTGGGCAAAGCGGAGGAAAGGCGCGGACAGGTCCACGCCCCATACCTCCGCATTCGGGAATGCCTGTTTGTAGGCAACCGTGTGGACGCCGACTCCGCAGCCCATGTCGAGCACGGAACCGGGATCCGCATCGGGAAACCGGCGTCCGAGAGCGCCGAGGAGGAATTTACCCATCCCCGGGTCGCCGACTTCGTCGCCTTCCGACAGGCCCTTGGCGGCTCGATAGAGCTCGCCCGTGCCCATGTAGTCCATGCCCAGGCGCAGGCTGGTATCGCCCGATTGCCCGAAATAGCCACCCGGCTGGCGGTGGATTTCCACGCGGCGGATGGGATCCGGGGGGACGAATCCTTCCTCGATTTCGAGACGGCCGTGCAGTTCCCGGTTCGCCAGTTCCTCTCGCCGCGCTTCAAAGTCCGGAAGCAGCCGATCGCAGGTTTCGCCCACCGTCTCCCACATCAGGTCCTGGGAGGTAAACACCGAACTCCCCCAAAGCTGGTAGAGGTGATCGTCGCGAAACGCCTCGGTTCCCTCCGTGCGGTTCTCCGGTTCGCGTCCGCGTGCCTCGACGTAAGCGGGTTTTAGGTTGTCCTCGTAGTGACCTGCAAGGCGCGCTTCCAGCGGACCGTTCAGGTAGCCCTTCAACGCGCCGACGAATGCGTGCCTTGCCGCCTCGTCATGGGTGGGGCGGTAAACGTCCTTCAGTGTCGGTTTCTGCATGGTCCCGGTCCCCGGTCAATGTATGAATCCCCTATGCTGCAAGGCTATACAGAATCGGCGATCTTGGCAATTGGCGGAAACGATACGCTGTGACCAGGCGATTGAGACCCCTTCCTGGGGGGAATAGGGCACAATCCGCCCTCTGACAGCGATTCATTTGGGATTTTCCGAGGGAGAAACTTATGCAGTGCGTGCAGTTGACGGCGTCCGGCCTGGAGAACCTCGAGGTCGTTTCGGGCGCGGCGCCGGAGCCCGGGCCGGGCGAGGTTCGTGTGCGGATGCAGGCGGCTGCGATCAACTACCGGGATTTCATGATCTGCGCCGGCATCTACGGCGGCGGCAAGGAATACCCGCTGATTCCGCTGTCCGACGGGGCAGGGGTGGTGGAGTCGGTCGGCTCGGAAGTCATGGAGTTTGAGCCGGGCGACCGTGTCATGACGGTGTTCTGGCAGGACTGGGAGTCCCAGCCGGTGCGGCCCGGTGTGCGCACCCGCACCACCGGATGCGAGGCGCCGGGGGCGCTCACCGAATTGGGCGTGTTTCCGGAATCGGCATTGCTGGCCGTGCCCGACGAAATGACCATGGAAACGGCGGCATCGCTGGCCTGCGCGGGCGTTACGGCATGGACCGCGCTGCATTGCGGCGGCCCGGTGGGGCCGGGCTCCAAGGTGCTGATGCTGGGCACCGGCGGGGTTTCCATCTTTGCCCTGCAGATCGCAAAGGCCTTCGGTGCGACCGCGGTCATCACCTCTTCAAGCGACGAGAAGCTGGAGCGGGCCAGGGAATTGGGCGCGGATGAAACGATCAACTACAAGCAGACACCCGAATGGGGAGCGGAAGCCTTCCAGCGCGCCGGGGGCGGCGTGGACGTGGTGGTGGAGACCGGCGGCATGGGCACGTTGGGCCAGTCGCTGCAGGCCCTGGGACTTGGCGGCTCGATCGGGGTTCTGGGCGCGCTGGGCGGCGTGAGCGCCGAGTTGAGCGCCATGGCCCTGATCGGAAAGTGCGCCGGCATTCACGGGATTACGGTGGGCGCCCGCGACGACCACCGGGCGTTGAACGCACACCTGGTCAAGCACGGCATCTCCGCCGTGATCGACCGCGAGTATTCTCTGCCGGAAGGCCCGGAGGCCATCGGTTCGATCACCCGGGGCGAGCATTTCGGCAAACTGCTGGTGAGAATCGGCTAGAAGTCACGATGCTTGCGGCGCAGGGGCTGACTCTCTGGCGCGGGGAACGGCGCCTCTTCCACGAACTGTCCTTCAGCCTGGCGCCGGGTGCGCTGTTGCTGCTGAAGGGACCGAACGGTTCAGGCAAGACCTCGCTGTTGCGGTCCCTGGCCGGCCTGCTGCCGCTGGAATCGGGAACCGTCGAGCTGAACGGTGTCGCGTTCAGGAGCGATCCCGCGCGCTATCTGAGCAGCCTGGGATGGCTGGGTCACAAGGACGGCGTCAAGGGAGAGTTGAGCGTGCGCCGTAACCTGGCCTTTACGCTGAGGCTTGCTGGTTCGACGGGAAGGGAGGACCAACTGCTCGAAAAGGCAGGTTTGAGCGGTCTGGAGGAGCGGGCTGCTTCGCAACTGTCGTATGGCCAGCGCCGGCGATTGGCGCTGGCAGGTCTGATCGGGGCTGGGCCGCCGCTGTGGTTGCTGGACGAGCCGGACGCCAACCTGGATGCGCAGGGCAGGGAGTGGCTGCAGCAGGAACTCGGTTCGCATCTTGAGGGTGGCGGCTGTGCGGTGCTGGCTGGGCACCGTCTGGATTGGGATTTCCCGGGGCCGGTCGCGCAGTTGTTTCTTGGGGTCAGCAGATGAGCATCTGGCTGACCGTGCTGCAGCATGAGTTCTTGATCTACTTCAAGAAGTGGATACATATCATTATAAATATTACTTTTTTCCTTATCTCCACGTCTCTCTTTTCGATCGTCGCGGGACTGGAGCCGGAGCTGCTTGCGCAATGGGGCGCCGGCGTGATCTGGGTGGTGGCCTTTCTCTCGATGCTGCTCTCCATGCCGCTATTGTTCCAGCCGGACCGCGACGACGGGACGCTGGACCTGATGCTCCTGAGCGCGGTCGATCCGGCCTGGCTGGCGCTGGCCAAGGCGGGCGCCAACTGGTGCGTTTTCGGACTGCCGCTGGTTCTTCTTTCGCCGTTGCTGGCCGCCAGTTACGGCATGGAAGGAACGGCGCTGCTGGTCCTTCCGGCGACGCTGGCGCTGGGGACGCCGGCGCTGATTCTGCTGGCGACCGTGGCCGCCGCCCTGACCGCGGGACTGCGCCGCGGCGTGGGTCTGCTGGCGCTGCTGGTCCTGCCGCTGGCATTGCCGGTCCTGCTATTCGGCGTGCGCGGAACGGAGCTGGCGTTGGACGGACTGCCGGCAGGAGCGCCTCTGATGATGCTGGGGGCCTTTCTGCTGGTGGCCGTGGGGCTGTTGCCGTGGGCCGCGGGCGCTGCGCTCCGCGCGACGGCAAACTGAATTGGGGGGAGGGGGTCCCGCCTTCCACACCGGGAGCGAAGGCGTCCTGCCTACGTGGAGGACGGGACGCCCTCCCACCCACGCTACAGGCTAAAATAAAGGGCTGAACTTCGCCTGCTCCTGATCACGTCTGGCTGCCCAAGATGCGACTTCCCAACTGGCTGCACAAGCTGGCTTCGCCGCCCCATTTCTACCGGATCGCGGGGCGCATCGAGCCCTGGATGCTCTGCTCCGGGCTTGCGGCCATCGCGGTCGGCGCTTTCGGCGGATTGCTGCTTGCGCCGCCGGACTACCAGCAGGGCGATGCCTACCGCATCATCTACTTCCACGTTCCCGCCGCCTACCTGGCCATGCAGCTCTATGCGCTGATGGCAATCGGCTCGGCCATTGGACTCGTCTGGCGGATGAAGCTGGCCTACGCCATCTCCGCGGCCGCGGCGCCTGTGGGTCTGGCGTTTACCGGTCTTGCGCTGGCCACCGGCATGCTCTGGGGCAAGCCGATGTGGGGCGCCTACTGGAGCTGGGGCGACGCCCGGCTGACCTCGGTGCTGGTGATGTTCTTCCTCTACCTGGGCTACATGCTGCTGCACGCCTCGCTGGAAGAGCGTTCGACCGCGGACCGCGCGGCCGGCATTCTCGCGGTGGTGGGCGTCGTGAACCTGCCGATCATCAAGTTCTCGGTTGAATGGTGGAGCAGCCTGCACCAGGGCCCGACCATTTCCCGCCTGGCTGCGCCGGCAATCACCTGGGATATGCTTTGGCCCCTGCTGGTCATGATAGTGGGAGCGGTGCTGTTTTCCCTTGCGGTCACGCTGACCCGGGCACGGGCGGAAGTGCTGTTGCGCGAGCGCGGCGCCCGCTGGGTGCGCGACGTGGTGGCGGTGGGCGCATGAGCGAGTTTCTGGCCATGGGCGGCTACGCCGCGTTCGTCTGGCCCTGTGTGGGGCTGTCGTTTGCGATCCTGGCGGGGTTGATGCTGACCGCCCGCCGGCGCCTGCGCGGCGTTCACCGGCGCATCAGGCACCTGAATGTCGCACCGGAAGAGGGCGCCTGGGAGTTGCGCGCATGACGCCGCGCCGGCGCCGGATGGTGGCGATGACCGGCGGGCTCGTCTGCCTGGTGGCGGCGACGGCGCTGGTGCTGACCGCCTTCGAGCAGAACATGCTGTATTTCTACACGCCCACGCAGATCGCCGCGGGCGAGGCGCCGGAAGGGCGGCGCCTGCGGGTCGGCGGGCTGGTCGAACAGGGCAGCGTACGGCGCACGCCCGGTTCGCTGGAAGTGCGGTTCGACGTGACCGACCTCGATCAAACGATTACAGTGGCCTACGCCGGCGTACTGCCGGACCTGTTCCGTGAGGGGCAGGGCGTCGTGGCCCACGGCTTGGTAGGCGCGGACGGGCTGTTCGAGGCCGACGAGGTACTGGCGCGCCACGACGAGAACTACATGCCGCCGGAAGTCGCGGAAATGCTGGAAGAACGGGGCCACCCCCCGGATGCTTCCCTCCGCTGACGCCCCTGATACCAGGCACAAGAAGTAATGATTCCTGAAATCGGCCAGATCAGCCTGGCGCTTGCCTTGTGCCTGGCGGTTGCGCTGGTCGTATTCCCGCTGGCGGGGGCGCATACGGGCAATGTCCGCTGGATGGAAGTGGCCCGGCCCTGCGCCCTGGGGATGCTCGCGTTTGTCGCGCTGGCGTTCGCGATGCTGGCCGTCAGCTTCTTCCGCCACGACTTCAGCGTCATGTACGTGGCCCAGCACTCGAACCTGAAGCTGCCGGCCATGTACCGTTTCGCGGCCATCTGGGGCGCGCACGAAGGTTCGCTGGTTCTCTGGCAACTCATTCTGAGCAGTTGGACGGTGGCCGTGGCGCTGGCCAGCCGCACGCTCCCGCAGGTGCTCAGGGCGCGGGTACTCGGCGTGCTGGGGCTGGTGAGCATCGGCTTTCTGCTGTTCATCCTGCTCACCTCCAACCCTTTCCTGAGGCTCTTTCCGGCGGCGGTGGACGGCGCCGACCTCAACCCGCTGCTGCAGGACCCGGCCATGGCGATTCACCCGCCCTTGCTCTACATGGGCTACGTGGGGATGGCCGTGCCCTTCGCCTTCGCGATCGCGGCACTGCTGAGCGGGCGGCTGGACCGCCGCTGGGCGCGCTGGACCCGTCCGTGGACCACCGCGGCCTGGATGTTTCTCACGGTGGGTATCGCACTGGGTAGCTGGTGGGCCTACTATGAGCTGGGCTGGGGTGGATGGTGGTTCTGGGACCCGGTGGAGAACGCTTCGTTCATGCCCTGGCTGGCGGGCACCGCGCTGATTCACACGCTGGCCGTGACGGAGCGACGCGGGCTTTTCGGCAACACGACGCTGCTGCTGGCGATTGCCGCCTTCGGTTTGAGCCTGCTGGGCACCTTCCTGGTCCGCTCGGGCGTGCTGGTGTCGGTGCATGCCTTCGCCAGCGACCCCGCGCGCGGGCTGTTCATCCTGGTGTTCCTGGCGGTCGTGATGGGGGGCGCGCTGCTGCTGTACGCGCTCCGGAACGCGGCCACCAACCCCCAGACGGGATTCAAGCTGGTGTCGCGTGAGTCTGCGCTGCTGGTCAACACGATCCTGCTGAGCGCGGCCACCGTGCTTGTTTTATTCGGCACGCTCTATCCGCTCGCGCTGGACGCATTGGACATGGGCAAGATCTCGGTGGGCCCGCCGTATTTCAACCTGGTCTTCATTCTTCCCATGCTGCCGCTGCTGCTGGTCGTGGGCGCCGGCATGCACGCTTCCTGGAAGGCCACCGATACCGCCGCCTGGGGACGAAAGCTCAGGGCGCCGGCCGCGGTAGCCGTCCTTGCCGGAATCGTCCTGAGCGTTGCGGCTTACGGGTTTGCGGGACTCCTGACCGGCATCGGGATCCTGATCGCCGTATGGGTGATTGCGTCTGCACTGCGTGACCCTATGGCCTGGCTGCTCCGGCGCGGCCCGAAACCGAGTCGTTCGTCCTGGGGCATGCAGGTGGCGCACTGCGGACTGGGCGTAACCACATTGGGCATCGTCGTGGTTTCCGCCTGGGGCGTGGAAACCGACCGTAGTCTTGAGCTGGGCGAAAGCCTGGAAGTGTCCGGATATGAATTTCAGCTCGATCGCATAGAAGACGTCCAGGGCCCGAATTACCAGGCCGCGCAGGGCGTTGTGAATGTTTCGCGCGACGGCCGACCGGTGACGACGCTCTATCCGCAAAAGCGTGTATACGAAGTGCAGCAGAGTCCGATGACCGAGGCCGGAATAGATGCCGGATGGCGGCACGACCTGTTCGTGGCGCTGGGCGAACCGCTGGGCGAGGAGGCCTGGAGCGTGCGGGTGCAGGTCAAGCCGCTGGTGCGCTTCATCTGGCTGGGTGCGCTGATCATGGGCCTGGGCGGTCTGCTGGCGCTCTCGGACCGACGCTATCGAGTGGCTGCGCCGAAAGAGGATGAATCGTGAGCGGTCGCAGGCGCATTCGCTGGGTCCTGCTGCTGCCGTGCGCAGTGCTGCTGGTGATGGTGTACTTTTTCGGCGTCAGCCTGGGGCGCGACCCCAGCCTGGTGCCGTCGCCGCTTGTCGGCCGTCCGGCGCCGGAATTCTCTCTGCCGGAGCTGCTGGACCCCAACATTGTATTTTCCTTGCAGGACGTCGAGGAGGGGCCGTGGATGCTCAACGTCTGGGCAAGCTGGTGCTCGGGCTGCATCGTTGAACATGAGTTCCTGATGGCGCTGGGCCGCGCCGGCGCCCCGCTCTACGGGCTCAACTGGAAGGACGGGCACGCCGACGCCATGGAATGGTTGCAACTCAGGGGCAATCCCTACCGGGCTATCGGCGTCGATGTGGACGGGCGCTCCGGTATCGACTGGGGCGTTTACGGGGCGCCGGAAACCTTCCTGATCGACGCCGACGGCATCGTGCGGTATCGGCATGTGGGGCCGCTGGACGGCGCCGTATTCGCGGACGTGTTCCTACCGGTCCTCGAGGGTCAATCGCAATGAAAAGCCTGGCTACAGTTCTGCTGGTGCTGATGGCGGCAAGCGCCGCCGCCGTGGACACGGAAGCGCCGCTGCCGACTGCCGAGCAGCAGAGCCTCTACCGCAAGCTTCTGGAGGAAGTGCGCTGCATGGTTTGCCAGAACCAGAACCTGCGCGATTCCGACGCGCCACTGGCCAGGGACATGCGCCGCGAGTTGCGCCGCATGGTGGAGGGCGGCGCAAGCGAGGACGATGTCAAGCAGTTCCTGCTCGATCGCTATGGCGACTTCGCCCTTTACCGACCGCGGCTTGCGCCCAATACGCTGCTACTCTGGGCTGGACCCGGCGTGATCCTGGTCATCGCGCTGGGCGCGATTGCGCTGGTCATCCGGCGCCGCATGCAGATGCCGATACCCGACGAGGACTAGGGCCCGGGCACAGGACATGCTAGCCGGCTTCGTTGCAATCTGCGTGGTTCTGGCCCTGGCGGCGCTGGCCTGCGTTGCGCCCCAGTTGTGGCGCGACCGCGGCAAGCCCGCAAGCACGGCGGCGTTGACCGCTTCGTGCCTGCTGATTCCGGTCCTGGCCGTGCTGATCTACCTGCAGTCCAGCAACTACGAATGGGCCCATGCCGGACTTGAAATGGGTGAAGACGGTTCGCCTCCGAGAGTGGAGGAACTGATCGGTCCGTTGCGCGCGCGACTGGAAGCGTCACCTGACGACCCCAGGGGCTGGATGCTGCTGGGCGCTTCCTACGCCCAGGTGGAGCGTTATTCAGATGCGGCGCAGGCCTTCGACCGGGTGCTGGACCTGACCGGAGGCCGGGACATGGATGCTCTCATGGGCAAGGCCGAGGCGCTGATCCTCGGCAATCCCCAGCGGCTGCTGGAGGACGCCGGCGAAATGGTCGAGCAGGTGCTGCTGGCGGACCCCGCCAATCCCAAGGGACTCTGGTACGGCGGCCTGCGGGCCAGCGCAACCGGCCAGGACATCATCGCGGTGCAGCGCTGGAGGATGATGCTGGAAGGTCCGGTCACGCCCGAGGTGCGGGCGATCGTCGAGGGCGAACTGGATCGCCTGGGAGCGCGCGTTGAGTCGGGCGGGGCCGTCTCCGCCGAAGGCAGCGTGGAGCTTCGCCTGACCTTGGGGCTGCCGGCCACCCCGCCGCCCGGCGCCGTCCTGTTCATCGATGCGCGCATTCCCGGGCAGGCCGGCCCGCCGCTGGCCGCAAAGCGCGTGGACGGTGCGCGCTTCCCGCTGGAAGTCCGGTTGAGCGATGCCGACGCGATGCTCCCTGGCGCAAGAATATCCGACCAGTCCGAACTGGCGATTACCGCCCGGCTATCCGCCAGCGGGCAGATCACTCGCGGCGCCGGTGACTACGAAGCGCAGGCCGCCTGGCAGGCAGGGCAGGGCGCCCTCGAACTCGACCTGATCCATCAGCCCTAAGGCTATCGGCGAAGCCCGGGAATCGCGACCCCCGCGCTTTGCCGCCCGCGAAACTTCCGGGCTGCTACGAGCTGTATTGCTGTTCGACTTCGTGCAGCACGCGGTAGCAGTCGAGTACCTGGGCGACCGATGAGTTAGGTTCGCGGCCTTCCCTGATCGCCGCGAAGAACTCCCGGTCCTGCAACTCGATACCGTTCATCGATACATCGACCTTCGACACGTCGATGGTGTTTTCGTAGCCATCGACCAGGTCGTCGTAGCGCGCGATGTAGGTACCATTGTCGCAGATGTAGCGGAAGAAGGTGCCGAGCGGACCGTCGTTGTTGAACGACAGGGACAGGGTGCAGATCTTGCCGCTCTCCGTCTTCATCTGGATCGACATGTCCATGGCGATGCCCAGTTCGGGATGATGCGGTCCCTCCATACCATTGACCTGGACGATCCTTTCGCCCGCCTGATACTGGAACAGATCGACCGTGTGAGCCGCGTGGTGCCACAACAGGTGGTCCGTCCAGGAGCGCGGCTCACCCGCTGCGTTGATGTTCTTGCGCCGGAAAAAATACGTCTGCACGTCCATCTGCTGAATGTTGAGTTCGCCAGCCGCTATCTTGTTGCGGACCCACTGGTGAGACGGATTGAAACGGCGCGTGTGCCCGCACATGGCGACAAGTCCGGTTTCCCCTTGCTTCGCCAGCACGGCCTCGGCGTCCGCCAGTGAGTCCGCCAGCGGTATCTCGACCTGCACATGCTTGCCCGCGTCCATGCATTGAATGGCCTGATCCGCGTGCATCTGGGTCGGCGTGCAAAGGATTGCCGCATCCACGCCGGGCAGATCGAGCGCCTCGGCAAGGTGAGTCGTTGCGTGCCCGATGCCGTATTGTTCGGCAATCTTCTGCGTTGGCTCAAGCGTTCTTCCGACCACCGAAACGCAGTCGACGCCGTCAATGTTTGCGATGCCGTCCAGGTGCTTCTTGCCGAATGCTCCAGCTCCCGCCAGTACAACCTTCATATTTCCTCCACTTAACTGCTGTTTTCGAGAACGAGATGGCCGACTGCGGTATTCGAAGCCGGCACATGGTAAAAACGATGCCGCTGGACCACCTCGTCGTCCAGCGCGCCGCGCATGATCAGCCACATTACGAGCTCTATGCCTTCGGAACCGGCCTCGCGCACGTACTCGAGATGCGGCTTTGCGGCGAGCCCCCGGGGGTTCGCGACAATCTGATCCAGGAATGCGTTGTCCCATTCCTTGTTGATCAATCCGGCCCGCGGGCCTTGCAGTTGATGGCTCATTCCGCCGGTGCCCCAGACCTGCACGTTGAGGTCTCCGTCGAAACTCTCGATGGCGCGGCGAATGGACTTTCCGAGGTTGTAGCAGCGCTGCCCGGAAGGCGGCGGATATACGACCACGTTGACGGCGAAAGGAATGACCTTGCATGGCCAAGCCTCGGGTTGCCCGAACATGAGTGACAGAGGGACCGTTAGTCCATGGTCGACGTCCATTTCGTTGATCACGGTCAGGTCGAAGTCATCCTGAATAACCGATTGCATGATGTGCCAGGCGAGGTCCGGGTGCCCCTCGACGTTCGGCACCGGGCGCGGCCCCCAGCCTTCGTCGGCGGGTTTGAACTCCTCTCCGCAACCAATGGCAAACGTCGGAAACAAGTCAAGGCCGAACGCCGAGGCATGATCGTTGTAAACGAGAAAAACGACATCCGGTTTCGATTTTGCGATCCATTGCTTCGAGAACTCGTAACCCCGGAAAAGCGGAGCCCAGTAGTCGGTCCCGGTCATGCCCTGGTCGATTGCCGCGCCTATGGCGGGCACATGCGAGGTTGCTACGCCTGCTGTGATCCTGGCCATCTAACTTTCCCCCTTGTACGGGTTGCCTTGCGGGGATCGACCTCCGCTTAGCATCATCTGCCGGTATTCCTCGCGCTTCAGGCCGGTCATGGACGCCGCGGCCTGTTCGAAGGTCTGTCCGTCGGACAGGAAGATCTTGGCAAGGAAGTAGATGTTGCCGCCGTGGCGGATCATGCGGTTGTAGTCGCGATCGAGCACGGCTTGCTTCTGTTCTTCCATCATGGGCCATTCATCGAGATAGGCGCGCTCGTCCGCCGCGAATCGGGCACGATCGGCAGCGTTCATCAGTGACATGCAGAACTGGTTCAGGTGATAGCCCAGACGCGCCTGCTGCGCGTCGAAGATCGTCGTGCCCGGAATGTCGGAGTAGGGCTTATCCGTCGCCATGGCTTGTTTCCTCGGGCCAGTAGAGTGTCATCGGGTTAACCACCAGCAGTTTGTGCTGAAGTTGCTCCGTTGCTGCGATTTTCGGAATGTAATCGACCAGCTTGCCGTCATCGGGCATATACGATTTCATGTTCGGGTGCGGCCAATCCGTGCCCCAGAGCACGCGATCGGGGAAGGCCTCGACTACTCGCCTGGCGAAGGGAATGACATCGTCATAGCCGGGCGGTCCGATTGAACTCAGCCGTTCAGGGCAACTCACCTTCGCCCACATGTTCTCATTCTTGCCCAGGAGGTTGATGAACTGGTCGAACTCGTCCGAGTGCGCGCCTTTCCGCACATCCGGCCTCCCCATATGGTCGAAGACGACCGTGCCGGGAAGGGAAGCAAACAATGGTTTCAACTCGGGCAGGTCCTCCGCCTCCAGGTAAATCACCAGGTGCATGCCTATCGGCTCGATGCGCTCGGCGATTTCCCGGAGTGCCTCAACGGGCAACACGTCCACCAGGCGCTTGACGAAGTTGAAGCGAATGCCTCGCACTCCGGCGTCATGCAGCGCCTGCAGCTCCGCATCCGTCGCGCTGCGCCTGACGGATGCGACTCCGCGGGCCGTGCCGTCGGAGTGGACCAATGCATCGAGGAGCGCGCGATTGTCCGCACCATGACAAGTGGCCTGCACGATGACATTGCGCTTGAAGCCAAGATGGTCGCGCAGTCCCCAGAGCTGTTCCTTGGAGGCGTCGCAGGGCGTGTACTTGCGTTCCGGGGCAAACGGAAAGACGTTGCCCGGACCGAAAACATGGCAGTGCGCATCCACCGCGCCTTCTGGGACGGCGAACTCCGGGCGCGAAGGATTGGGGTGGAAGGCAAGCCAGCCCTCATCCATCTCGAAACGGTTTGCGTTCATCGCCCCTGCACTTTCAGATGCGTATCCAGCCTTGGGTAGACCCGGCGAGCATTCAATTCGAAGACCTTGCGGCGGTCCGCCTTGTCGAGATCGAGAGCGTCGACGTAGCGCTTCGTGTCGTCAAAGTAGTGGCCTGTTTCGGGGTCGATGCCGCGCACGGCGCCGACCATTTCCGATGCGAACAGGATGTTCTCCACATCGATCACCTCGAACAGCAGATTGATGCCGGATTGGTGGTAGACGCAGGTGTCGAAGAAAACGTTCTTCATGACGTGCTCGGACAGTTCCGGCTGCTTGAGCATGTCCGCAAGGCCCCGGTAGCGGCCCCAGTGGTAGGGCGCCGCACCGCCGCCGTGAGGGATGATCAGGCGCAGTTCGGGGAAATCGGCGAACAGATTGCCCTGGATGAGCTGCATGAACGCAGTCGTATCGGCGTTGATGTAGTGCGCACCCGTCGCGTGAAAGCAGGGGTTGCAGCTCGCCGAAACGTGGATCATCGCCGGCACGTCCAGCTCCACGAGTTTCTCGTAGATCGGGTACCAGTAACGGTCGGTAAGCGGCGGTGAGGTCCAGTGGCCGCCGGATGGATCCAGGCTCAGGTTGCAGCCTACGAAACCGAGCTCGTTGACGGCGCGGTCCAGTTCTTCCACGGGGCCCGCCAGCGACTCGTTGGCCACCTGAGGCAGCTGCGCGGCGCCGGCAAAGTACTGCGGATAAAGGCCGATGACGCGGCGGATCAGGTCGTTGTTGGCGCGCGCCCATTCCATGGATGTCGCGGTGTCGCCCAGGTGATGCGCCATCGCTGAGGCCCTGGGCGAGAATACCGTCAGGTCCGCACCGCGTTCGCGCAACAGCTTGAGCTGATTCAGCTCGATGCTCTCACGGATTTCGTCGTCGCTGATCTTTGCCGGTTCAGGTGGCGGCAGGGATGGATCAGTCAGCCGGTCGAGTTGCGCCTTGCGGTAGTCCTGGTGGGGCTTCGGCGCGGTCGTGTAGTGACCGTGGCAATCGACGATCAGCATACTGCGGCTCCCTGCGGTACATAGACGGTTCCGTCCATCAGCTTGCGCGCGGTGCGGAGCAGGGCGGAGCGGGTGATGACATGGCAGCCTTCCCGCTCCGAGATTCCGATGTCCACCGTGAAGCGGCCGGTCGGGTGCTCGATGTCCATTTCGCCGCCCGTAGCGGTGTCCGTGACGCCCTCGACGACGCTTTCCGAGACGCAGCAGGCTGCGGCCACGCCTGCCGCACCCAGCACGCCGATCGACTGGTGAACGCGGTGCGGGATGAACGTTCGCGTGGCCACCACGCCGCCGTGCCGCGGAGGAGCGACGAGGCTCATCTTGGGAACCGTCTTCCCGGTAACGTCTCCGAGGTTCATCATCGGGCCCGCCTGAATGCGAATCGATTCGACCCGGGATTTCAGGGCCTTATCCTGCTCCAGTTCCCCGGGCGACTCATAGCCTGTCTTGCCGAAGTCCGAAGCCCGCATCACGACAACCGGCATGCCGTTATCCACGCAGGTCACGGAGATTCCATCGATCCGGTCGACGGCCTTGCCCGTCGGCAGCAGGGCGCCGCAGTTCGATCCGGCAACGTCCGCGAAATCAATCATGACGGGCGCTGCCGTTCCGGGCACCCCGTCAATGCGCGCCGCGCCTTCGTAGCTGACCTGGCCGCCGGGCGTGCTCACTTTCGAAACCGCGATACCGCCCGAATTCAGCATGCGTATCCGCACCGTCGTTTCCGCAGGATCGGCTCCCACCAGGCCCTTTTCGATCGCAAACGGACCGACCCCGGCAAGTATGTTTCCGCAATTCTGGCCGTCGGACACCAGTGCCTTGTCCACAAAAACCTGCAGAAAAAGGTAGTCGACGTCGGCGTCCGCGTTTTTCGACCCTGAAACCACGGCCACCTTGCTCGTCAGAGGATGAGCGCCGCCCATTCCGTCGATCTGGCGCATGTCGGGCGAGCCCATCGCAGCCAGCAGCAGGCGGTCGCGTGCGGCCTCGTCAGCCGGCAAATTGTCCTTCAGGAAGTACAGCCCCTTTGAGGTGCCGCCGCGCATTACGACAGTTGGAATCGCCGTTTGCATCGCTAGTCTGCGGGTGAACGGCTCGACCTGCCGGTAAGCGGCACGTCAGCCCTCCGATTCGATGTAGCGCAGGCCCTTTTCTGCAAGGGTTTCGCGCATGTTGTACATGTCCAGGCCGAGTTCACCGGCTTCGAACCGCGCACGCTTCTCTTTTTCCTGGGCAACCCGCTGTCTGGCCTTTACGAGCACGGCCTTTGCTTCGGCCTGGCGCACGACCACCACGCCGTCGTCGTCGGCAACGATAAGGTCGCCCGGCGCGATCGTCTGTCCCGCGCAATCAATTGTCGTGTTGACGTTGGCCAGCGTTTCCTTCACCGTGCCCTGGGCGCACACCGCGGCCGACCAGACCGGAAACTGCATCTCGGTAAGCGTGGCGATATCGCGGACGCCCGCATCAATGACCAGTCCACGCACGCCGCGGGCCTGCAGAGAGGTCGCCAGAAGATCGCCGAAGTAGCCGTCATGGCAGGCGCGGGTTGGTGTCACGACCAGCACATCGCCGTCCCGGCATTGCTCTACGGCAACGTGGATCATCCAGTTGTCGCCGGGCGCTACCTCGCAGGTTACGGCCGTGCCGGCAATGGATACCGGCCGGTAGATCGGCCGCAACGCCGGGTCGAGCAGTCCCCTCTGGCCCTGCGCCTCATGCACGGTGGCAACGCCGAAACCGGCGAATTCCTCCGCCATTCCCTGCGCGGAGCGGTCAATCTTCGTAAAGACGATGGACATGAGAAGCTGCTTCCATAAAAAAGTCGGATGCCTATTGCGTGCCGATCTTGTTCGCTGCGCTCAACTATTTCGGTTCAAGGAAGGGAGGAGGATAATGTCTGCCCCCGCGCTCCAGCGTGATCCACCGTAATTCGGTGAACGTATCGACGGAAGCGCGCCCTCCGTGACGGCCGAGGCCGCTGGACTTCATTCCGCCGAACGGAACATGCGGTTCGTCGTTCACGGAGCTGTCGTTCACGTGCGCCATTCCGGTGTGCAGACGGCGTGCGACCTCCAGTCCGCGCTCTTCATCAGCGGTGATGATGCCTGCCGAAAGCCCGTATTCCGTGTCATTGGCAATTGCGATGGCTTCATCGTCATCGGCAGCCGTAATCACGGCAGCTACCGGTCCGAAAGTTTCCACGGAGTACACCTGCATGTCCGCCGTGACCTCGGTCAGCACGGTGGCATCGTAGAAATTTCCGTTACTCGTTCCACCCGCGAGCACTTTCGCTCCCCTGTCGCGCGCGTCTTCAACCTGCGTCCTGATTTTTTCCAATTGGCGCTCGTTGATGATTGGGCCAATAGGGCAGCCTAAATTACGCGGGTTGCCGCTCTTGAGCCGTCGCGCGTTGGCGGCGAAGCGTCCAGAGAATTCCTCGGCCAGCGATTCGGCAGCGATGATCCTTTCAACCGACATGCAGATCTGTCCCTGGTGCATGAAGGAGCCGAAGGTTGCTGCGTTGACCGCCCGGTCCAGGTCGGCGTCGTCAAGTATCAGCAGCGCATCCTTGCCGCCCAGTTCGACGCAAGCCTTCTTGAGCAGGAAACCGGCCCGCGACGCGATTTCGCGCCCCACGGCCGTGGAGCCCGTAAAGCTGATTCCTCGAACATGAGGATTGGATACGAGTTCCTCGCCCACATCGGTGACCCTCTCACGCGAGCAGGTGACGACATTGAGTACGCCGGGAGGCAAACCGGCCTCTTCAAAGACCTGTGCGAAAAAGACGCCGCCGCTCACGGGCGTTTCCTCGGAAGGCTTGAGCACGACGGAATTCCCCACCGCCAGGGCGACGGCAAAGCCGCGGGCTGACAGCAGGGCAGGGAAGTTCCATGGCGAGATAACGCTTACAACGCCGAGTGAGCAGCGCTGCACCATGCTGACCTTGTCGTGTTCGGACGGCAGGATCTCTCCGCTTGTCTGGTACGCGACGGCAGCCGCTGCGCGAAAAATGCCGGGAACATAACCTGATTCGAACATCGCCTTGCCAATCCAGGAGCCGGCTTCGTCGACCAGGGAATCCACGAGATCGTCGCGGCGTGCCTCGACAATATCGGCGGCCTTCAGAAGGTAGCGTGCGCGTTCTGTATGGGGTAGGTTCGCCCATCCGTTGGCCGCCGCGGCAGCGCTTTCGATCGCTTGAACCGTAACCGGCCGGTCGGCATTCGCCACTTGCGTCCACTCCGCTCCATCCGCCGGATTGATAACGGGGAACGTGTCTCCGGGTGCACACCAGGCACCGTCAATGTACATGCTGTGTGCCATCAATTATTCCTCCGAAGCATGCAGGAAGTTGGTCAATCGCGGCCTGTTCCTCCACCGAGATCTCGTCGGTCAGGAGCTCCTCTGACGCGTACGGGGCGCGGCCGGCTTCGTGCGCAAGTAGCCCACGAATGCAATCAGGCCCACACAAACCATTAGGGCCGTGCAACCACCCATCCACAGCATCTCCGTCAGTGCATCACTCATCTTTTACCCCCGGCCCCCGCTTGTCCCCGAAGAAGTGGAAGATCGCCTGCGCAACGACCATGATTGCGAGAATGATCCCAAGGCTTTTCAAGATGATGTCCCAGGCCATCGTTGCTCCTTTCAAGCTCTCGCCGCTTTGTTCATCAGGCCGGGCTTTCCGCCAAACATCGCGTTGCCCAGCGTTGTCACCACGAATCCTGCGCTGAAAGTCACGTAGGCATTGTGTACGCCCGCGAGCCCTACCCAGTCCGCAAGATCCGTGTAAGTCCAAAGTGAATTGAGAATCCAGGCTGCGAGCAAGGCTGCAATCGCGACGTTCTCATTGCGTTTCCAGAACAACCCGTAGACCAGCACCCAGAAGACGGGTGTCATCCACGCCAGGAGCCAGGCGACACCGGCGAGGATAGGGGGCATGAACATGGACGCGACCATGGCCAGCGACCCGAACACGACGATCCCGATCCGCGTTACGCGGGTTACTTCGGCTTCGTTCGCATCCTGCCTGTAGAGCCGCTTGTATATGTCCTTGGCAAAGAGCGTTGACGAGGCCAATGCCGTCATCGCGAAGGTTGAAAGGATCACACCCACAAATGCGGCCAGCAGGACCGCAGCGAGCCACGGCGGCAGGAGTTCAACGAGCATGGCCGTGGTCGCTACCTTCGGGCCGCGATCGGCGAACTCGGGCAACGACATGGCGGCAAGAGCCAGGATCACCGCAAAAACGGCGAACATGCCGTTAACCGGGGCCGCGATCCACATCGATCGCACCAGTGTCTTCTCGGACTTCGCCGACATTGCAGTCTGCAAGGTCATCTGGCTTACTGACTGACTGACTGCGATCGCAATGATGATGGGCAAGCCAAAACCGATTATGACTCCAAGGTCGCCGATCGGAGAGAGCGAAGGGCCGTTTTCTGCGGCCCGATGGACCTCGGCGACCGTGTTGTAGCCGTCCCCTGGCAGGGCGAAGCCAATGAAGATGACCGACAGGATGATGGCGAAATACATTACCGCCGCATTGATGATATTGAGAAAGCTGATTTCCCTCATTCCCGCCAATATCACGTACAGGACACCGAGTACGCCTCCAACGATGCAACCGACTTGAATCGGCCAGCCGGTCATCGTGTAGAAGAGCACGCCCAGCCCCTGGGCTTCCAGGGTGATGATTCCGAAAATGGCGCCGATCATGGCACTGCTCACCAGGAGACGCGTACGCAGTCCGTAGCCCGACTCGAGAAACTCGGGCACCGTGGACATCTTCAGCCGCCGCACCCAACGGCCCGTTGCCAGGCAGATTACCGACAACAGGATTACATGCGCGAAACTGAACCACAGGACGGGCGCGCCTAGATCCCAGGTCATTTCGAACACGCCGATCACATGCACGGCTCCGAGAACCGTTAGCGCCAGCGTCAATGCAACTGCGGGAACCGGAAGGCCGTGGCCCGCGTGAGTGAACGATTCCTGGTCCGCGAGCTTTCGGCGAGCCTGGATTCGGGCTACCCACACGCCGACACCGACAATCGTGATCAGTTCATAAGCGATGACCGCCAACAGGATGCCTTGTCTCATGCGTTCTTCCTGACGAACACGGTTACAAATCTAGTTGTTCGGAAGCGAAAAGTCTGGTATCTGGACGCCCAAATGCTGGCTTCTGAGTGCAACTGAAGTTGCGGCCAATGAGCGAAACGTGCCGAATTCACGTCCGGTTATATTCAAATCAGGGCACTGGGTTTGGCTTCGTGGTGGAGCGGCTATTCGATACGGGTTCGGTGCCTGCAAAATTCCCACGCCCGAGCTATCTGAGTTCCGTCATCCATCACGGGGCCGAGCTGAATGCCTGGGACACTATGGCCTTGGGTTTCTGAAGGCTGACGGGCTCATTCCATGCTTGCGACGAAACACATGGCCAAAGTGCGAAGCGTCTTTGAAACCCCACATATGAGCGATTTCCGATATCGTGAGATTGCTGTATTGCGGCGCTGCCAACATCTCCTCGCAACGCAATAATCGACACGCCATTATGTAGCCCGAGATGGTACCTTCCTCGGTCGCGAACAGCTGATGAGCGTATCTTGGTGAAATGCATGCGGCTGCCGCAACTGTTGCAGGCGCCAAGGATGCATCGGACAAATGTGCGTCGATGAAGCGCTTCATTCGAATCAGGTGCCCCGTCCGAATCGAAGACTCCGGGATCTCCTTGATGGCATCGTTATTGAATGCCAGCATCACCAGGTCGACGATCTGCTTGCCAAGTTGCATGGCCGCCTCATCCTTGATTCCGTGGCGGCCTTCCCAGACATTGACAATGAACCGGGAAAGCAAATTTCCAAGGTCGCTCTTTGCGGACACGAACGCGCCGGCCAGGACATGAACATTAGGTATTCGAGACGACAGAAGCGCCAGCGGTATTCGAACAACCAGCATTTCATGCAGCGCCCGATGGTTGCTGAACAGGTTGAGGCGGTAAGGTTGAGTGCAGTCGCATATCTCTATATCGCCCGCACTCAGAATCGTGTCCGCGCCATTGTGGTAGAGGGTTGAGCGTCCCTTGTATTGCAGATGCAGCAACAGGACTTCTTCGGTTGCCTCCGAGATTTCCCTTCTTGTCAGCTGTACTTCGCTCTCCTGCGCAAGTGCGGACGCAATCGATATCGGCCCAAAATCGCGTTGAGCAAGCTTGCCGGTAAATCCTTCGATGTCATGCGAAGCCTTTCGGATCTGCAAATTCGTAAAGGCCTTACAGACGTGATCGGCCCAATACTCCAGTTGGGCTTGTGCCGGCACGACGCTCGTGTCGAAAATCCGCTCCCCCAAGTCTCACGCTCCCATCATCTCCGTCTCAGTATACTTCCTTGCCTCATCAGAACGATCCGCAATCAATAGTGAACAAATGACCACTCTACCTCTCATCACACGAATGCCGCTGGTCCTGGCACTTGTCGCGTTCGCTTGCGCCAATGCAGGCGATTCCCTGGAGCCTATTGAGGTCAACATTCACCAGCCTGATCGCGTTGACCCGGGCTTTCTCTTCTGGCACCAGTCCGACGAATTGCAGCAGGATGTCGAGAACATCAGTGTTCTCGTTGACTCTACCGGCAAACTTGTCCACACATGGCCGACCAACCTCACGGGCGGCGGAACGCCTGCCTACCTGCTTGACGGAGGCCGGGTCCTGAGGACCGGGATTCTTGATCGCAGGAATGTCGCGGGCGGGCCGATCGCCTCGACGGACGCGATTCAGGTGGTCGATGCCCACGGTAATGTCATCTGGCAGTTTCTGGCGACGCAGCTCGAAAATACGCTGTTCCACCACGACATGGAGCCGATGCGGAACGGTCATTTTCTGGTAACGACGTACAAGCGTCTGTCAGCCGGCGAAGCAAGGGCTCTAGGATGGGACGCCGACGGACGGGACGAAGTGTGGGCCGATGGAGTGATGGAGCTTGCACCCAATTTCGAAACCGGTGGAGGCGAGATTGTCTGGGAATGGAGTTTCGCGGACCACCTTATCCAGGATCGATTTCCGGACGCTCCCAACTACGGCGTAATTGCTGAGCATCCGGAGCGAATTGATCCGCACTTTCCGGAGTCCTATGCGCCGCTCGACACCGTAAGGCAACACATCAATTCCGTCGATTACAACGCGGACCTCGACCAGGTGCTGCTAAGCTCATTTATCTACGACGAAATCTGGATTGTCGGGCGCAGCGGCGAAATCCTTTTTCGGTACGGCAATCCGGCCGCCTACGACATGGGAATCGCCAACGACAGAGTTTTTCTGAAGCAACATGACGCGAACTGGATCGACGAGGGACTACCGGGCGCGGGCAATATCCTGGTCCACAACAACAACACAATTATCCGGCCGCGACGTCCTGCGCAGCCTTCCGCCGAAAACATGCGCGATATCGGCGAAATCGAAGTTGAGGAAACCCGCAGCAATGTGTACGAGTTGACGTTACCCAGTTTGGATGGAGGCACTTACAGGCGCCGTGAAAACTCAGCCTATGAAGCCGAAACCGCCTGGTACTGGGAGCACCCCGACTATTTCGCCGATTTTCAGGGCGGGGCGAGACGCCTGCCGAACGGCAACACATTGATTTCCGACACGACGGACTATCACGTGGTGGAGGTGGCCTCCGACGGCGAAATCGTCGCCGAGTACAAGGGAACTACCCCGGTATTCAAGGCGTACAAGTATCCGGCCGCACACATCTCCGCATTGACGGACGTAACCGATCAGGGCTTGTTAACGCCCTGATTTGTCTACTCCTGACGGGCAGCCCGCCAATGATAGAAGGTGATCAGGAGCATCGCCGGCGTCATCGCATACGCCAAACCGGAAAACTCGATGGGATCGTCGTTGATGATGTGGGTCGCTGCAGCGCCGAGAATAATCACCGACAGACCCATTGAGCCCAGCAGCGCCCATCGTCTGAGCCACAGGGAAATCGATCCGAACAATTCGGCATAGCCGATGAAGAACATGAAAGCGATCGGATAGCCGTAACCGTCAAAGCCCATGATCATCATCCAGTAGGCTCGGATCTTCAGGCTTGCCGTCATCAGGAAGACCACGGTCATGGGCAGCGTTAGCACGAACAGCAAGTGGTTCTTCGCCATGCGCGGCAGCGTTGTATGCGCCAGAATGTTCGCCATCACCTCACTCCCTGAATCCGGCGGACACGGAGATTACCGCGTCGCCAATGTAGTAGTGCACGTGCCGCTTTCCTTCGATAGGTACTGCGGGATCAATGAACTCCTCCATCATTGCGCCCACGCTGATTACGTCGCCTTTTTTCAGTGACTCCCCCCGTTTGCGCAGGGATTCCGCAGCCTGCAGTGCGACGATAACCGGGTGCACCGAATCGCGTTCCGCAACTTTGTAAATGCTTCTTTCGGTTCCGTCAGGGTTGGCGGATATCACCGTCAGATTGCGCAGGTTCTCGAAGATCTCGGGGTCATCGGCGGTATCCAGGTACTCGCCGATGACGCCGTGTCTTGCTCCCAGGTTCGTCGCCTGCATCAGGAAAGGAAAGATAAAACCTTCCTGCAGTTCCGCCGGGTCGCCCAACAGCACCGGCAGTTCGATGAACGCGTAGATGCGGTCCACATAACGCATGGCTTCCTCGACGGACTCCGCCTCGTTGATGCGCTCGTCGCCGATCCGGAGCAGCATGTCCGGTTCGTAATTCATCACCTGGCCCCGGATGGGAACAGTCGCGCCGTTGTCAAAGAACGCATCCTCGCCATAGAACACGCCAAACATCGGGCCAGGCAATCCGATCCTGTCCCACATGGAGGCATCGTGGCCGCCAATCTTGTAACCGCGCCGCGGGTGATCCCTTGCCAGTATCGCTTCCATTTCGCGGGCCGCTTGTTGACTGAGGTCCAGATCGGAATGGTCACGGAACAGCTTCTGGTAACAGGCTGAATGAGCAAGGTACTCACGGTTATTCCACGCCGCAGCAGCATCTTCACCAAATGATTCCACCGAGCAATCGCCGGGTGCGCGGCTCCAGAAAAGGTACTGAAGCATGGCGACAATCGCGAGACCGACGATAAAGGCCCCGCCGTAGACCCAGTTTTCCTTTCTCAAATCCTGCATGCCGGCCCCTTGCTCAGATCGGGTATTCATGGGAGCCTCAGATCTGCTGAACCCGCGTTCCGATCTTATTGATTACGTTGAGCCCGTCCGCGGTAACGACGGCAGTCGCGCCTACCTTGGCTTCGGCGAATTGCCCTGTTCTTGCGGCCGGTTCGAAACTGAATGCCATTCCTTCCTTGATTTCGATGTGCGCTCCAAGGCAAAGGGATCCCGGCTTGTCCGGACCGCCGATATACACCGGGCCGACCAGGGTCATCGGCAGAATATTGTGAATATGCGGGAACATGTGCCAGTAGCCGGAGTCGGCGCTGAGCTTCTCCATCGGCTCGATGACATCGCCAAAGGTCTTTCCCGCGCGCAGGGTCGATGCGCCAAGGTCCATGAGCTGGTGGGCGACATCGGCGAGCCTCTTCATTTCATCGCTCATCTTGCCGACCACCGCGCAGAGCGTGACCTGGCTGTACCCGCCCGCGTACACGATCCCGTACTCGGAATTGATGACGTGGCCCTCCCTGACGAGCCCCGGCGCCATCGCAAGCGCCCGCACGTCCGGACGCGCGCCGTTCACGGCCAAAAAATGCTCGACCATCGCCTGGAATTCCCTCTTGTCCATGCCGACTGCGGTTTCCTGCAGAATTAGTTCGTGGAGCCGCTCGCCCAGCAACGCCGATTTTTCGATATTGGCAATCTCCTCCTGGCTCTTGACCATCATGATCATTGAGAAGGCCTCGGTGATGTCCGTGAAAGTCGCCTCCGGCAAGCCGGCCAGGACGGCCGACCACGCCGCATACGTGATTAGGCCCTCATTGAGGAATTCATTGAGACCTTCGGCGCCCGACCTGGTGCCGACAACCGCCAGGTTGCTTCTGGCCAGCCCAAGGTCCTGAACGACTTCAACAATCTGATTGCCCAAAGGAACCTGCACTCCATTCTCCTGGTAGGCCTTGTCCGCCCGCCTGTCGATCCAGGCCGACGGCAGAAAGCCATTGACAAGAACGGGTTCGCCTTCCAGCGGAAACACGACCGCTCCATCGCCGAAGTCGAAGAAGCCGCCGCCCGACACGTAGTCTGCATACATCAGCTGATTGACGTCATCGCCCGACCGATGGGGAAGAATCAGGCAGTCAAAGCCGCCTTCGGACATCATCTTGCGAATGTTGGCCCAACGGCGATTGCGTTCCGCGAGCGTATAGGGATATTCCGGCATGGGCGCCGCACGGGCGTCGGGAGAACGCAGCGATGACAAGGCGCCGGCGGCGGCGATCCCGCCCGGCAAAGCCGCGATCCGCGCCAGAAACCGGCGCCGGTTGACGAGGCTCATTACTTGTTGTTCCTCCTCAGGTAGGCGATTACGGCCTCCAGGTCCTTCGGGCTGATTTCCGTGTATCTGAAGTTCGGCATGCCGGCCTGTCCTTTCCGGACGACCGTCTTGATGAATTCGGGAGTCATGTCGGTCCTGTCTTCGAGCTTGGCGGGCACCACGCCCTTGTAAAGGACCTTCAGCGCCCGGGTTCCGCCTCCGGACGAGCCATTGTCTTCGCCATGGCAGATCAGACACCACTTGTCGTAGACGGCCTTGCCTTTGGCATGCTGCTTTTCGTCGTCGGCCTCGGCTACTCCAATGGACGCTGCAAGTATTGATAAAAGGATCAGCCTTTTCATGACTCTCGCTCCTCTCTGAGATGCTTCGGCCAAACGTCATAGCGCCCCGCGGAAATAATGCCGTTCGGGTCGATGGCGTCCTTCAGCGTGTTCCGGAACTTCATCATGGCCGAGTCGTTGAAGCCGTTCGCCATGCCGATAATGTCCTTGTGCAGCGGGGCCGGCGCCCGATATTCGGTCCAGCCAAGATCGGCGCAAATCTGCGTAAGCTCGATGTACTGTTCCCGGGTTCGTTGATTGACCTTGGGGTCGGGACTGACCTGCCAGCCGGCGAGGAAGATGCCCACTCTCGGGTACCAGAAGAGCGGCATCTGCGCGTAATAGGGGAACGGCAGTTTGACGCCCAGACGGTCCGTTTCCCGTTGCAGTACTTCCTGCGCCTTCAGGACTTCCGTCCCGTTCTTCGGAACCATGGGTGCAAACCAGAGGTGGCCGACATCGGGATTCGGGTTGAGCTCGCTGCGCATGACGCTCGCGAATCGAGCCAGCGTGGGAATGCCAAGGTGCACCTTTTCGACACGACCGGGTTCGTTCAGCGTATCCATGGTCGCCTTGTCCAGCGGGAACGTAAGCGGTTCGTACTCCGTGAACCAGCACCCGGGCACCTCCCGGGAAAACAGGTCCCGGGTGTACTCCCACTGCGCCTTTGTAATCGAGTTTGGCCCGTGGTACTTGAGATCCAGCACCCAGAACGGAATCCTGTTTTCCTTTCCATAGCGCGCCAGGGGGCCGGGGTCGGGGCGCTTGCTGTCCTTGATCTCAAGCAGGCGCAGGTGCTCGGGATCGGTGACCGGTTTCTCGTGCATGCCGGGCATCATGCTTCCGTACAACGGCGTGCCCAGATTCGCCATGCCGTTATAGACTTCCATGTTTTGCAGGCGGGTATCCAGTTCCAGCATCTTGTGGATATCGTCGAAATTCGCAAAGTGAACGCGGCCGCGGCGGAACCCCTCGTGCGCCGGCCGCAACCAGAACCCCATCTTGGTCACCACACCGTAATTTGACTGTGCGAAGATCCCGTCAATCTGAGGACCCATGCCGTATTGATGGTCCTGCCAGATTGCGGTGTTTTCCGCAGCCCCGGTTCCGGTACGGATCAACTCACCCGTAGGCAACACGACCTCCATGCCGCACCGGCTACTCCAGCGGTCGCGGCCGTATTGCGAATAGGTATGCGCCAGGCCACGGTCCAGTGCATGGCCGACGAGGCTGCCCCACGCCGGATCGGGAATATCCATGGTTAGCGGGATGTTGTTTTCCTCGAAGTACTCATACAGCTGGTAAAAACTGACTCCCGGCTCAACCAGGACGGTCGCGCTCTGAACGTCGACGTTAAGAATGCGATCCATGCGCTTCAGGTCGAGTACGAGGCTGCCCGAGTACACCGGCGAGGGGCCACCGTAACCCAGGTTCTTGCCTGTGGAGATCGGATACAGGGGGATCCTGTATCGGTTCGCAACCTTCACGACCGCCTGTACTTCTTCGGCTGTATAAGGTGCGATCGCCGCCGGTATCACCGGCTCTTCCGGCTCATTCCTGTAAATCGAGTAAACGTCGCGATACAGATCCACGGCTTCCGGCGACGTGAATACCCACTGGGATCCGACTATATTCGCGAATTCCTCGAGCGCCTTCCGAAAGTCGCTTTCGCTTACCCCATCCGGAGTTCTCATGCTCCACCTCCTTTGCGTATTTCAGCAATCGGGGCTACGGCCCAGGCCACCAATGAGCCATCCCCACGGTTTTCGATGGACACCTGGTCCTCAGGCACCTTGAAATGAAAAGCGTCTCCCGCGGCCATCTGCAATTCGAAAGCGCTCACCTGGTCAGTCAGACCCATGACCAGCGAGGGACGTTCCTGGAGGCGGCGGTACAGCTGGTTCTTCCGGGCAGGATCGAGAGTTCCGCCAATCGGGAATGGTTCCGCACCCCTGTCCAGGAGTTCCCCGAAGAAAGCCGTCCCGTCGGGCGCATTTTCGTGATAAACCACAACAGTGTTCAGCAGTTCTGCGCCGGACTTGCCTTGCGCCAGCACGGGCCATATCAGCGAAGCCGACACGGAGCCGATGCCCATTTTCACAAACGCCCGTCTATTCATCATTCGTTTCCCCATATTGAGTAACCGCGCGAACTACCGCCCCGCTTCGTCACCGGGCAGTCCCGCTTCCGGGACCATGTAGAAGTCATCCACGCAGTCGTGATACCACCTAGTCATGATTTCCGGATCGGCAATCATGTCCGGCGTGAAGGCGCTCCTGTCGCACTCATCCGAATCCGCCGCATCGCCAGGCTCTCCCGACGCAGGCGACTGCAGGATGATCCACCTGGCCGGATTGCCGGTGGAATCAAAGCTGTGCACATTGCCGGGCGGAATATGCAGCCACTGACCCTCCGTCAATGTAATGTCGGTGCCATCCACCCGGAGCCGGGTGCTCCCATCGATCATGATGATCGTCTCGGACTTGGTGTAGTGCACATGCGCGGGACCGTAGTAATCGGTCTCGATATGCTCTATGGCGCCCGTAAATGCGCCCCCCGTATCTTCGCCGCTCAACATGGGCGTAACGCTTGCGGACGGGAAGCCAAGGTGAAATTGCCGGCGGTCCAGCGGCCGGACCCAGGGACGAATCTCGAAATCGGGCCTGTAACTGCTGGGCGTAAAGGGTGTTCCCGGTAAACCTGCATCCGGAACCATATAAAAGTCATCGAGGCAGTCGTGATAGAACTGTTTCATTCTCTCGACATCCGCGACCATCGCCGGCGTGAATGCGGAACGATCGCACTCGGGCGTGACAGTTGCGGGCGGCGGTGGTGCCGGCGGCGATTTCAGGATAATCCACTTGGCCGGGCTGCCCGTTGACTTGAAACTGTGAACCGTGCCCCGTGGGATGTGAAGCCATTCGCCCCTGGTGAGCGTGAAGTCGCGATCATTGAGTCGGATGTAGGCGCTGCCATCGATCATGATGATGGTTTCGTCCAATTTCTCGTGCACATGCGCCGGGCCGTAGTAATTCGTTTCGATGTGCTCGACGCCCCCATCGAACAAGCCGCCGGTGTCCGCCGGCGAAAGCATTGGCGTAACGGTTGCCAGCGGAAAACCGAGGTGAAAACCCTGCCGGTCAAGCGGCCGAATCCAGGGCCGGGGATTCGTCTTCGGGTCGTATTCGCTTTCGTGCGCCAAGCCGTCCCGGGAAATGACCAGCGCCAGGATGACGGCAAAGACCGCGAACATGCCGTTAACCGGGGCGGCAATGACTGCCGTCAGGATGCCTTTTTTCATTCGGCGCCCTCACGAATGTAGATATTGTTTCTCTCCGCGTACTCGTCCCACAGAGCGACCAGTTCATTCAGTTTTCCTGGGTGCTGGGCGGACAAGTCGTTTACTTCACCGGGATCGTCGGCCAGGTTATAGAGCTGCCAGGTCTGCAGCTTTACCAACGGAACATCGTTTTCTCCAAACAGCGGTTGCGCCAGGTAAATCGCCTTCCAGTCGCCTTTGCGAATCGCACGTCGGCCGAATATTTCCCAGCCCACGTAGTCCGTGGGTTCGCGAATGGAATCCTGCCGGCCGAGAAGAAGCGGGTGCATTGAACGTCCCTCCAATTCGGCGACCTCGCGTCCGCGATACATCCCGCCTCCAGGATGTTTGACCTTCGCCACCTCGAGAATGGTCGGCACTACGTCCTTTACGGTCAGAAATTCGTCAGAGGTCCTGCCCCCCGGGTAGTTTTTGGGAAAATGGGCGAAGGCGGGCACCAGCAACGCTCCTTGCGAAGTATGCGCCTTGTAGGTCCGCAACGGCACGTTGCCGGCCTGAGCCCAATCGGGACCGTAGATGACGTAGGAATCGGGGTTGCCAATATTTTCGTATCGGTTGTCGCAACAGGCTTCCAGATACTCGTCCATGCCCGGACCCATCAGGATGTTGTTGCCTTCCGGGCCGTTGTCCGACATAAGGAAGATCAGGGTATTCTCATACTCGCCTATGCTCTTCAGATGATCGACGATTACACCGATGTAGGCATCGAGATCGTCAACCATGGCGGCGTAAATGGCCATCTTCTTCGACTCGTATCGCTGCTCCTCTTCAGTAAGCTCAACCCATGGTCTTCCCTTCAGCATCCTGGGGAATGCGTCGATATCCTGTTCGTAGAAACCCAGATCCTTGAGACGTTGCAGGCGGCGACTTTTCAGAGCATCGTACCCATCGAGATACGTGTCCTCGTACTTGGCGATGGATTCCGCCGGCGCCTGAAGCGGCCAGTGCGGCGACGTATATGAAAGGAACGCCAGAAACGGCTTGCCGTCGCCAAGATCGCTGTCGATGAACTCGATCATCTTTTCCGTATAGAAACGGGTGCTGTAGAAATCGTCAGGCAAAACCTCGACCCGTTTGCCATTCTCGCGATAAACGATGGGATCGTGCGGCAGCAACCACAGTTGATTCTGAAACGCGCCTGCGCCACCGTTCGCCAGGCTGAATGTCCTGTCAAAACCCCGTGCGAAAGGGCTTGTCTCTTCCGTGTTTCCAAGGTGCCACTTGCCGGTCATATAGGTGTTGTAGCCGGCATCGGCCATAAGCTCCGGCAGCGCAGCGGCGCGCTGATTGAGGTAGCCCTCGTAACCGGGGCGACCCTTCAGAAAATCAGGCAGCACTTCGGCCATCCAGCCAAGGCCGACAACGTGGCTGTCCACACCCGTCATGAGCATCGCCCGCGTAGGCGAACAGGTAGGGCCCGCATTGAAATCCGCGAGCATTACTCCATCCCTCACCAACGCATCAATATTCGGCGTCCCGATCTCGCTGCCAAAATGACTGAGATCGTTCAGACCCAGGTCGTCAACGACTATCAGCAGAATGTTGGGGCGCGCATCTCCCTCACTGACCGGAGCGGAACCACCATCGCCGCCGCAACCCGATAACAGCGAAACGGCCAGAAAGGCTGCAGGTGCAAATCGAAGATGCCTCAAAGCTGCAGCCTCTTCAGAATCCGTGAACCTGTCTCATCACATGCGCCTGCATACCACCATCTGCGGCTATGTTCGTGCCGTTTATCCAGACGCTGTCATCACTGCAAAGAAATGCAACGATCGGCGCAATCTCTTCCACCGTACCGGCGCGGCCCATGACGCCCATATCCTCTTCGGCGCGTTCACCCAGAGTCTCGAGGAAATCGGCCAGAATCGGAGTTTCAACGGGGCCGGGACTTATTGCATTCACCCGTATCCCGCGCTGCCGCCAGGTATTCCAGTTCTGCATGGTCCATACACGGAGCACTTCCTTCGCAAAGAAATAGCTCCGCTCTTCATCGATGCCGAGTTCCTCGCACAGACTATCGGCATTGTCGAAATTTGCCTCCTCAATGAAGCGCTTGACCTGCTCGATGGAATCGGGCCAGCCCACGCCTGCCAACGACGCCATATTGATAATGGATGCTCCGTCGGCGAGCTTGTCCAGCATGCGCTCCGTCAGGTATCGCAAGGCAATGAAGTTCACGGTGACGACGGTGGCAATAGATGCCGTCGGAGGCACACCGGCGATATTGCACAGCCCATCGACTTTGCCGCTGATAGCGTTGACAGCCCGGCCAATCGAATCGAATTCCGTCAAGTCAACGCGAATGAACTGATCCACCAGTCCATTTGCCGGCTGTTTGCGATCAAGACCGATGACCGTCGCGCCCCGCTTCCTGAGCATGCGAGCGCTCTCCTTGCCAATACCGGACGCTGCTCCCGTTACAACGATTCTCTTGGCCGCCAAGTCCATACCATTCCTACCCTTTGGCGTGGACCTCTGTGAACCGGTCCATGTCTGAGTATAGTTTTCCGTTAACGTTCACGCTGGCATCTGAGCGCATAATTATTGGTGTCTAAGCGCGCCGTCGCCAGCCCATGAACAAGACCGTCCCGGTGTAGTCAGCTCCGGGGAGCTCCCTGGTCGATCAGTTCCAGCCGCCTTGCGAGCGCGCTGGCCTGCGCGTCAAGGTCATTGAGTTTGTAATCCGCCGCCAGACCCTGGTTTCTGACCTCCTGCAGGCCACGATTGACAGAACCAAGCCTTCGGAGCGTATTCCTGGCTTCGAGACGCGACATCGGAGTTCCGCCCGATCTCGAGCGAAACTCCAGATCCGTACGAATCACCCAGATCATTCGCCGCGCCGTTTCAAGCGTCGCGTCGTAATCACCCGCGAGGAACGACGCGGCCATGCGCATACCGTATATGTCAAGATCCTGATGCAGGGCAATTGCATCGTCTATGATTTTCATTGCTTCAACTGCGTGAGTGCCGGGTTCACCGCGCATACCCGCCCGGATTCTCCAGTCGGCGCGCATTTTTGCAGCGTCTACATACCACTGCTCGTAGGGCGCTGACTCGGCGAGAATGGGGTCGTCGGAACGCGCACCGGCACCCGGCCCGCGAAACGAATCGTTCCAATTCAGAATCACCGACCGCGCGGCATCCGTCAGTGTGTCGGCGTAGCCGGCGATTCGACTGGGCAGGGAATTGTCGGCAAGGGAGTCACCACGATCCTTGAAGAGCAGGTAGCCGGCAACCGGGTTGTCCGGATCCAGATCGAGCGCAGTCATCAAAAGTCGATCGGCCCGCTGCGGCTGACCTTGCGACAGGAGTACTTTCGCGCCTATCGCGGGTCCATGTGCGTGTCTGTAGCCCGCCAGCGACCGGGCAAGCGCCTGAACGAGTTCAGGCGCATACATTGCCGAGAGCCGATCGCCGACGTAAACAAAGTCAATCTCGTCTATAAGCTCCCGATACACAAAACTCGTCGGATCAAAAAGTGGTCCATGTTCCCTGATCAGGCTTTTGACACGAGAATACGGAATTGCAGCATTCTCGAAGCCCCCCACGATCCTTTGCGCCATTCGGTTTTCGTCGTCCGTGAGCAGCGGCGCGTCTCCCGCCATCACGCGCAGTCCCTCGGTATCCCAGGCGAGCGCTGCAACAACATCATTGAGCGACGCAATTCCCTTGCGCATGAATTGCGCCTGGTGGGTCGCAAGTGGCTCGCCGTGCAGCGCAAGGCCCAGTTCGGGATTCAGCGGGGATCGCGAAGCCAGGAAGAATACGACGTTGGGATCGAACTGGTAGGCGCGGACGTGCGGGAATACGTCCAGCAGGGTGCCGGAGAGCGAACGCAACAGGTCTTCGGTAACGAATCTGAGGTTCATCCACTGCAGGAAGACGCCGTCCTCCGTAAGCCGGGACCTTGCCAGCGACATGAATTCACGTGTATAGAGATGCGACGAACCAGCCGTCCAGGGATGTGACGGTTGCGAGACGATCGCATCATATTCCTTGGTCATGAGACGCATTGCGTTCCGGGCGTCATTGACAACGACTCGTACGCGCGGATCGCTCAGCGGATCAGTGTTTCGCTCGGCGGCAATCTCGCGATTGGCTTCGACAACCTTCGGCTCCAGCTCAATTACATCGAACTCTCGCACCGACGCTGGAATATCTTCAGCAACGACGCCGCCACCAAGCCCGATGACGAGCATTTTCTCGAGTTCAGGCCTGGCGATTACCGGAAGCGCTGCGAGCAGCCGCTGCGAATGCCTGGTCGGCGGCGCGCCTTTCATGTCCGTAGAGGCCTCGGGGAGGCCATTGGTTCTTAAAAAGAAGAAGCCATCCCGCTCCAGCATCAGTACCGTTGCCGAGCGGCCAACGTCATAGTAGCGGATCGCCCCGCTACGCGAGTCGTTCAATGGCGACACCCTGAGAAAGGACTCGGGCATGGCAGGCCTGAAAACGATGAGAACGAGTATGGCGGACGCAGCAGCAACGCCCGCCAATTTCGATAGCCGGACCGGTACGGCGAGCGCCACCGCAAGCGCCAGCAGGATATTCACCATCACTGCCAGCTTCACCGTTCCTTCGTAGCGAAGTACCGGAATCAATACGAATCCGGCAATCACAGCACCCGCAATGGCGCCCAGGGTGTTCCATGAATACACGCGCGCGGACGCGTTCGCCGCATCCTCTTCGTTGCGGCTGAGGATGCGGACGGCGAGTGGAAATGTCGCCCCGATAAACAATGTCGCGGGCAGAAGCACTGCAACGGCAAGCGCAATATTGGGGCCGAGGCCTGCAATTTCCGGTACGGCAACGTCCAACAGCTGGTAAATCGCCAGCGAGGTGGCCGCGATTCCCATTTGCGTTATCGCGAACGCCTTCTGGGAAAACAGGCTCGATACCGCAAGACGGGACGCCACCGCGCTGCCCAATGCGATACCCGAGAGGAAACTCGCGAGCATGACTGCGAACGCCACGACGCTGCCGCCCAGGACATGTGACAACAGGCGCGTCCACAGAACCTCATAGGTAAACGTCACCATGCCCGACATGAGCATGACCGGGAGTATCAGCGCTTCGGCCTGTTTCCCGATTCGCGCGTGTTGCAGTGTCGTGGCTGAAGTGGTTTGCCGGGCGTCCGACTGCGCCCGCGACAACCAGGCCGCCACCAGGAACACCAAGAAGTTCACGCTGGCCCCGAACAGAATGGTCCCCCTGAGCCCGAGTGCGGGCAGCAACAGGAATGCCGCTGCGAGAGTCCCGGCAATCGCACCGATCGTATTCAGGGCATAGAGCGCGCCTGTCCTGGGACCGACCTGATCGTCCGATTGCACCGCATAGCGCAACAGCATCGGCAATGTCGCGCCCATGCACGCGGTGGGCAGGACCAGAACCAGGAAGGATGCGGCCAGGTAGTAGAGCGACTGACCTGCACCACTCGCATCGGGCGGTTCGGGATGTCCGCCGAACAAGGTTGCGTAGACGCCGCCGGCCAGCTCGAGCAGGTACGGTACGGCAATTGCCGACAACGCGATTGCGGCCTCCAGAATTCCGTAAACCAGAATTGGTTTGCGAATGCGGTCTACGTAACGGGCGGCTACGGCTGCACCAAAGGCGAGACCCGCCATATAGGCTGCCAGTACTGTCGCGACGGCGAGTTCCGAAGTCCCGAAAACCGTCGACAGCTGTCGCATCCACGCGGTTTGATACAAAAGCGCGGCAAATCCCGAAAGCACAAAGCAGACAGCAACTCCCGCAAATACTGCTCGATCACGGTATGAACCCTGAAGCTCGCCGGTCATTGGCCCGCAGTGTACCCGTTACTGAAAACAGGCCTGTCAGCATCAGGCCAGACGAGTGGCGCCACAAACAGGCTCTGGAATCAAAAAGGCTTGATGTCGCCCCTGAACCCGTAAATCCTGCCGTTGTATTCGGGCGTCGCGCTGTCGATGACTTCGACAAAGCCGGCGACGACCTCCGCAACGGGCGTTCCGCGGTTCCCGATTTCATCGGCGCTCATTCCCTGAAAGCGCTCCGTGATGGTAAAACCCGGCGCCAGGTTGAATGTAATTGCTTCCCCGTCGATCGACCTCAGGTGTGCCGCAAGATTCACCATGTTCCTGTTCAGTGCGGCCTTGGTGCTCTTGTAGAAAAAGCCTGTGCCGGCGAACATTTCCGTGCCGGTCGTCATCGAGCCTGCGCCGGATGTCATATTGAGGATCATCTTCCTGTCGCTCGCGAGTACACTGTCGATGAACGCCTCGGACACCAGCAGCGGCGCCAGCACGTTGGTTGTGAAGTAGGGCAGGAAGTCTTCGCGTTGCAGCGTGCCGAAATTTTCGTTCGTTTGCGTTGCCAGTGTGCCCGCGGAGTCGATGCCCATTACGGCAGCATTGTTGAGCAACACATCGATGGGCATGCCATCGAGCTTTGCAACCAACGCCGCGAGATGCCCGGGATTGTTGACGTCGAGTGTTTCCACCTGCACATTGCCGTGCTCGGCGGCCAGCGCCGCCAGCGTTTCCGGAATTTCGTCACGTCGATGAGTCGCTACAACGTGCCACTCCTTGGCTGCGTATTGTCTCGCGAATTCCAGTCCGATTCCCCGGTTTGCTCCGGTGATCAGAATGGTTTCGGCAGCCGTGACTGAGGTCGCCAACATGGCTGACAGCAACAGACATATCCTGAATTTCATCGGCGTGTTCCCATGGAGCCTGGCAACGACTCCCGTCCGCCATCGACCTTACAGGTCTCGGTGAATTCAGGCGCCGCCGAAGTTGTATCGGAGCGTTACGCCATACGTCGCGGGGCGATTGATGACGGCCACTGCATTACCGAATATCCCCACTTCGGAGGGTTGGGTATGCCAGTACCGCTCGTCGGTGAGATTTCGGCCGTACGCTGCGATTTCCCACCGCCCGTCTCCGGGATAAATTGCCGCCCGCGCGTTGATCAGCGTAAAACCGTTTTGCTGGCGGAATTCGTACGGCGTCTGGGATGCGAACGGGCGCGTCCGGTCGAAATCGTCGTGCGTTGTCAGGTTCGTGTCGAGGTTCATGCGCAGGTTGCCGCCCAAGGCAAAGTCATAGCCGAGACCCACGGTTATCGTCCAGTTGGGGATGCCGTCAAACTCCGTGCCGGACAGATCGATGCTGCCGCCTCCCGGCCTGCACCCGCCAAGCATCATCCGCTGCTCCGCACGGAAGCAGGCAGCATCGTCAAACAGGTCGTACTCGCCTTTCGCATACGATGCAGCCAGGCTGAAGCGCAGTCCGCTGTCGGCGACATAGCGCAGGTCGCCTTCCAGTCCATTGATCGAGGAATTTGCGGCGTTCTGGAAGATAAGGAAGGTGACGCCCGTAACCGGGTCGTCGAACCGTTGTTCCACCTGGCGCTCCTCATAGTCGGTGCTGAATAGCGTGACATTCGCCTGGCCGCGCCCATTGGCGAAACCGAATCGACCTCCCACCTCTATGCTGTCGGCCTTCTCGGCGTCGTATATACCTTTTGTGGATACGATGAACGATGAACTTCCGCGGCTGAACCCACCCGGCTTGAATGCTTCGGCGTAGCGGAAGAAAACACTGGAGGAATCGCTGAAGGCCCAGTTGACGGTCAATTGATGCGTAAGGTCGTTCTCGTCAAGGGACAGGTCCGTGTCTCCCCAGGCCGCCAGAACTGCCGGGTTTATGTTGACCGTGCAGTCGTCGTTATTGGGCGTCTTGCCCAGGCATCGATCGCCGGCAACCATCTCGCCAAGCAAACCCGAATAACCGGTTGCCTGCGTGCCGTTGGGCACGAGGGTGAGTGGCGTCATGCCCCGATTGGGCGGCCCGGCGTTGGAAATTCGATTACCGGCGGCATTTGTCAGGTACGAATCCACTTCCCAGAGGTAGGCGTCCTTTTGCACATCGTTATGCCGAATGCCATATTCCAGCGTGACCTCGTCGGAAACCTCCCAGGCCACGGCAGCGAACGCGCCGAAATACTGGGCTTCTTCGTTGTACTCGGTTGCGTTGGTGCCCGACGGCCCCATCGGGTTCGGCAATGCAGACACGATATCCGCCTGGAAGTTGAGTTCCTGGTCCTGCCAGTAGAGACCGGCCATCCAGTTGAGGGCTCCGTCATTGTCGCTCTGCACGCGCAATTCCTGGCTGACCTGGTCGAACTCCTCGACATTCGGAAACGCGAAATTGGCGTACGGTGAAAAGTCAAAATCCTGTGCGCGATCGGCCTCGTAATCGGAAAAGCCGGTCAGCGAGGTCACGATCAGGCCATTGACGGGCTCCCAGACAAGTTCCAGAGCGGCTGCCGAGCCCTCAATGTCGATCGCGATCGCGTCGCGCTGGGCAATATCCAGTTGAGTCAGGTCGAGATTACCGAAGGGTGCCCTCCCGAACGGGTGCGCCGAAACGGACGAACCAAAGCTGACCGTGTCGTTGTACTCGAACTCGCCAAGGCCATTCCTGATCGCGTCATCGCAGAACACCAGCGGAGGCGCCGCTGAAAGCCCTACGTTGCAGGGGAACGCATCGGTCGATGATCCATCCGTATTCGCCTCGAATTGTTCGTACTTGGCCCAGACCGAAAAGTTCTCCGCGATATCGCCGGAAAGCTGTAAACGAAATGCCGAGTTTTCGTTCGGGTTGCCATCCTCTCCGGTGCCGAACACCTTGGTCCAGCCGTCGTCTTGAACAATCTTCGCGGATAAGCGGCCAGCCCAGTTGCCGCCCAGCGGGCCGCCGAGGGCGCCCTCGACTTTCGTGTGGCCGATGTTGCCGGCCTCGGCAACGACGTACCCGTCCAACTCGTCGGTAGGGCGCCGGCTCCGATAGCCGATCAGACCCGCTATGGCGCTCTGGCCGAAATAGACGGGTTGCGGGCCAAACAGGACTTCCATTTGCTCGATGTCGTACACCCCCGCGAGCGCCTGCAGTTGCCGGCCGTAATAGACGCCGTCATTGAACACGGCCGTCGCCTGTTCAAACCCAACGTTGAAGCCTTCATTGGAGATTCCGCGGATGCGCACGGTTGCGCCACCCTCTGTCTGCTCCACCTGCAGGCCGGGAATGAAATTTGCGGCATCCTCAAGCGTATTGAGTCCCTGCTCGATAAAGTCCTCACCGGACAGGACCTGAACAGAGACCGGCACGTCAGTCAGCGATTGCTCGCGCTTTTGCGCCGTGACGACAATCTCTTCCAGGGCTGCCTGGGCAAGCGCACTTGCCGGTATGGACAGGCTTGCGGCGAGAATGCATACGCGAAACAGATTGGCGTGTTGGAAATTCATATCAGTAGAGCCCTCTGAGCAAAATGGTATTGCCCTAGGCTCAATGCTAAATGCGCCGCGCTCACCGACGCTAGCACGCGAGTGCTCAATTATTAGTGTTTCAGCGCACCCCGATTGGTGGCAAATCGGGAGCGAAAAGCCAGCTCTTGCGCCGATCGGTTGCTTATTGGCGCTGTAGCCGCGAGTTTCGCGGCCGGATTCGTCAGATTCTCCTGATCTTGATCTTCGTTTTCAGTTCGGTGCGGCAAAACGCATGCAGAAAACAGGTTCGCTCACCCATATCCAGGACCTTGCGGGCGAATTCCGCTTCTTCCGAAGTATCCAGGTACGTATGCGTCTCGACAGGGTCAGCCACGCCCGGTTGGCCCGTACGCCCGCTGGCGCCGCCCAGAGAGAAATGCGTATCCTGGATGACCTTGTATTCGTCCAGGTTCTTCTTCACGATTTTCGCGTAGCGACCGAGCTGCGTCATGAAACAAAAGGCAATGCCCGCGGACATGTACGTCACCGCATCCGGCGCGGCGTCCTGGCCGCCGAACTCTTCCGTTTCGTCCGACAGAAACCGGAACCTTGAGCCGAGCGGACTCAGAAGGTCCTGGGTTATCTCCTTGACCCCGTCCGCCCGCAGCCGGCACCGGGCCCGGACGTGCAGTTGACGGCTCTGGTTGGCCTGCAAGCTGGTGCCCGCGCCGCCGGCGACTCCATCCTGAACTGCAACCTTGTCTATGCGCCGGATCAGTTCATCATGGCGGCCGGTGTCGTCGCCCGCGCTGATCAACGCGAAACGGTCGCCCGGGTCCTTTTCGGCCGGGGCATTGATCGATGCGACCTCGCCGACACCGATTTCGCTGCCGTTCATTGTCAACGTGAATAGTGACTCGTGGACTTTTCTCATCAGTCCGTTCAACGGCGACGCATGCACGGCATGCACCAACAATTCGTTCAGCCCGGCATCATCCGCATCGCAGTCGATTTGCACCTCCAGATCGACCGGCAAGGCTCCTCCAATCATCGTTCCACGCAATGCCGAGCCTTGCATCGTGTAGTAGTTGTCCTGAATCAGAACGAGATTCCGGATGTTGATGTCACGCTGCCTGGCAAGCGCCTGAATCTCATTGAAATATGAACTCACCATACCGGTGGTCAGGAACGACAGCGGGCAGGGCGCGCTGTCGAACCCGTCAAGGTACGGCCCCTCATCGCTGGCAAGACGCCAGGCCTTCCCCGACCGCGCCGATGCCACGATCGCCTCTTTCTGCATGACGGACAGGGACCGCGCCCAGACACGGACGGACTGTCCGTGGCGATTGTCCGTCGGGCTTAGATCAAGTTCGTCGAAGTTGTCGATCTCAAAAAAGATCGGCAGGCCGCTGGCCAGCAAAAGGTCCTGTTCGCTGCTCGTCATGTCTTTCTCCGCCTCACATCTTTACCAGACTATTTACCGGCGAAAACACGGGCTTGTGCGGGAGCGAGCAATTGTTGGATTGTCAGCGCATTGTCCAAGAAATTGCGTGTCCCTTTACCTGGCATATTGCATCTGGTGCCGACAAAACGAGGATCTGAATTCATGTTCCGATTCTACGGTGACAACACGTGGCACCCTAGCGCTTTGCGCCAGGCCGCTAACGCCGGCGGCTACTCCAGTCGGTCGAACGGCAGCCCTACGTAGTTTTCCGCGATCGTAGTCAACCCGGCCTCGCTGTTGAGGTAGTAGTCGAGTTCGGCATCAATCAGTTTCCGGTCTATGTCGGTGCTGTCCAGGTGGTGCAACATCGTGGTCATCCACCACGAAAATCGCTCGGCCTTCCATATGCGCCTGAGACAGGTTTCCGAGTACCGCTCTATGAGATCGGTACGACCCTGCTCGTAAATGCTGACCAGCAGAGTGAATAGCGTGCTGATGTCGCTGGCTGCCAGGTTGAGTCCCTTTGCCCCGGTTGGAGGAACTATGTGGCCCGAATCGCCGGCGAGAAACAGCCTGCCGTACTGAAGCGGTTCGGCGACGAAGCTCCTCAGCGGGGCTATGCTCTTTTCGAGGGATGGCCCGGTTTCGAGAGTTGACGCTACGTCCGCCGGCACACGGGTCTTCAATTCATCCCAGAACCGGTCGTCGGACCAATCTTCGATCTTGTCGGACAATGGAACCTGCAGGTAATGGCGGCTGCGCGATTCGGAACGCATGCTGCACAACGCAAATCCACGATCGCTCTTGTTGTAGATGAGCTCGTCCGACGCCGGCCGGGTATCCGACAACAGCCCCAACCATCCGAAAGGATAGATCTTTTCGTGCTCGCGTAGCGCTTCGCGCGGAATACTCCTCCGCGAAACCCCATGGAATCCGTCGCACCCGGCAATGTAATCGCACTCCAGGACGTACTCCTCGCGGTCCGGGCGAACGACCACTGCCGGTTTGTCGGTGTCCAGTCCCCGCAATTCGACGGCCTCGGACTCGTAGAGCGTCGGTAGTCCCGCCCCGGTACGCGCTTCCATTAGGTCACGTGTAACTTCGGTCTGCCCGTATACGAGGACCGACTTGCCGGCCGTTAATCCATGCAAATCGATGCGAGTGCGATCTTCTCCAATTGCAATCTCGAATCCATCGTGGCGTAGACCCTCCGCATCCATTCGGCTGTGGACTCCAGCTTCCCGCATGAGATCGACGAATCCGTACTCAAGAATGCCTGCGCGGATGCGTCCGAGAACATACTCGGCGCTGCGGCGCTCGATGACGACGTTGTCGATGCCTGCCTTGTGGAGCAGTTGACCAAGCAGTAATCCCGATGGCCCCGCGCCAATAATCGCTACCTGGGTTTTCGCCACGATCCGCTTCTCAAGTACTCAAAGCTACACTCGGAACCCGAACGCGCGAACCGAAGCCCGCATGTCTCACTAGGGCGTTGCAAGCGCAATCTGTGACGGAGATCGGATCATCGCCGCATAGTAACCTATGAACCGGAAGCCGATCGCATTTGCTGAGAGAGCCAGAATTGACGGATACGACGATCCGCCTGTTGATCATCGGGGGTTACGGCACGTTCGGCGGCCGATTGGCCGAATTGCTATGCCGCGAGCGGCGTGTCTCGCTTGTCATCGCCGGTCGCTCAAAGTCCGCCGCGCTGGATTTCTGTCATGCGCTTCCACCCGGGGCTACTCGTGAAGCGCTGGCGGTGGATCGTGATGGGGACGTGGCCCGGCGGATCGAGAAGGTCAAGCCGGACATCGTTGTGGACGCGTCCGGACCGTTCCAGGCCTACGGTAAGGACCCCTATCGCGTGGTCAAGGCCGCGCTGGCCACGGGCACGCACTATCTCGATCTCGCCGACAGCCCCGATTTTGTTCGGGGCATCCGAAAATTCGATGGGACAGCCAAAGAGCAAGGGCTGGTAATGTTGTCGGGCGTCAGCAGTTTTCCCGTGCTGTCGGCCGCTCTGGTGCGCGATCTCGCAACCGAATTCCGGCGCATAGACTCGATAACGGGAGGGATCGCGCCTTCCCCGTATGCCGGCGTCGGATACAACGTGATCCGTGCGATTGCTGGTTACGCGGGCAAGGGAATCCCGGTGCGTCGAGGTGGAAGCGAGCAAACCGCCCGCGCCTTGCGGGAGACAAGAAGGTTCATGATTGCGCCGCCCGGAGAAATTCCGCTGTTCCCGCGCACGTTTTCGCTGGTCGATGTGCCGGACCTGCAGTTGCTGGCCGATGAATGGCCGGAAGTGCGGGAAGTGTGGATGGGCGCCGCCCCGGAACCCGCGATCCTGCACTGGCTGCTGCGCCGGTTTGCCGGGCTGGTAAGGCTGGGACTGGTACCTTCGCTGGCGCCGCTCGCGCGGATCATTCACTCGACGGCCAACAACGTACGCTGGGGCGAGCATCGAGGCGGCATGTTCGTGGAAGTCAGAGGCAGGGACGCGGAAGGAGCCGAAATCAGCCGATCGGCTCACCTCCTGGCGGAGGGCCATCACGGCCTCTACATTCCGTCGATGGCAGTGGAGGCGATTGTTCGCAACTGGCTGGACGGCCGCCCGCCCAGGGCCGGCGCCCGGCCCGCGACCGCGGCGCTGGAGTTTTCCGATTACGCACGCGTGTTCGCGGACCGGCCTATCGCTATCGGCACACGAAACGGCGCGGGAACCGGCGTTCACTGCCTGCACAAGCGGATTCTCGGCACGGCATGGCAATCGCTTCCTGCCGTCCTCAGGGCCGTGCATGGTGCCGGGCCGAAGCTGACGATCAGCGGCGAAGCCTCGATCACCCGGGGTAGGGGAGTGCTGGCGCGCCTGCTGGCGTGGATCATGCGGTTTCCCGCCGCCGGCGAAAACACCCCCGTGTCGGTGACTTTCGAGCGCCATGGGGATTACGACAAGTGGACGCGCGATTTCGGGGGCCAGGAGTTTTCCAGCAACTTCACTTTGGGCACCGGCCGCTTCGAACACCTCCTGTGCGAACGGTTCGGCCCGTTGACGTTCGGCATGGCCCTGGTTCCGGACGCCGGCCGGCTGAACCTGGTCATGCGCAGGTGGAGCTTTCTCGGATTGCCGCTACCGCGCAGCTTGATGCCGAGCGGCGATTCTCACGAATTCGCGAAAGACAATCAGTTTTGGTTCGACGTGGAGGTCCGCCTGCCGTTGGCAGGATTCGTCATTCGCTACCGGGGGTTTCTGGCGCCGCCGGGCCTTTCTCATGATCCGACTGCTCAGACGCCAAGCGTTTCAAGGTCTCGATCAGTTCCCTGATGCTCTCGTGGGACCAAACTTGGGTGCTTCCGTCGCAGTGACCTACAATGCCCTCGGCGTCTGCAAAGAAGACGTATTCTTCGGCATCGACGATAGACCGGCCGCAGGCTGCGCCAGACGGGTTGGTGTAAACCGCATCGAGACGTTGCGGTGAACCCTTGTACGTTTCCAGCAAATCGAAGCGCGCCAGGACCGCCGTCTTGTGCACACGGAAACTCTCAACGTGCTTGGGCACCACTACGATACCTACGGACTCAATGCGGGCTCGAAATACATGACTGGCCGCGGAATACAGCTCGGTAGTCGTCCTGTCCGCACAGGAGCAGGCGAGAGCGGACTCGCAGCACACGAGGATCGCGATCAGGATGAAGAGAGTTTTCACCACCGCGCCTCAGGAATCAGGTTTGCGCCGGCGCCACTCTCCGGGCAGGCAGGCGAAGATCGCGGACCAGGCGGAGATGCTTCATCAGTAGCAGGCCCATCCAGGTGATGTCGATCTGCCACCAGCGCAGTCCGTGCCGCGCCGAGTAGGCCCAGCGGTGGTGGTTGTTGTGCCAGCCTTCTCCCAGCGTCAGCAGGGCCACCAGGAAGTTGTTGCGGCTGCCGTCTCCGGCGGGATTGGGTCGCGTTCCCCACAGGTGGCAGACCGAATTCACCATGAATGTGGCGTGCCACAGGGCCACGGTGCTGATGAAGAAACCCCACACGAGCATCTGCAGACCGCTCGTTCCCAAGGCCGGGTTCAGCCAGTTCAGCAGCGCGCCAAGGCCGAACAGGGCCGCGGCCTGGGCGAGAATCAGGAAAACGTAGCCTTTCTGTAGAATCCGGATTTCCGGGTAACGGTGAAGGTCCTTGATGTTGGCGTAGTTGCCCGCGAAGCAAACCGCATCCCACATCCATCCGATATGCGCGTACCAGAAGCCACGCTGAACCGGCGAGTGCACATCGTCTTCGCGCTCGGAATAGCGATGGTGCCGGCGATGATGCGACGCCCACCACAACGGTCCGCCCTGGGTCGCGCAGCTACCAAGAAAAGTCAGCAGGAAACGCACGGGACGCGACGCGCTGTAGGAGGAATGGGCGAGCAGGCGGTGAAAACCCGCGGTGACGCCGAAGGCCCGCAGGAAGTAGAGTACGGCCGCGACAATTACGGCGGTCCAGCTCACGCCCGTGTAGATGGCGCCGAAGCAGGCCAGGTGAAAGGCGATCATTCCTATGACTACTACTCGAGCCTTTTGTTGCGCCTTTCGCGTTGCGGTCTTCACCAATCGATCCCTCCCGGGCTCCTTGCTGCCTGCGCCTGAATCCGGCGCGCGCGAGAACTGCGAATTATAGCCGGATGGACGTTGAAGTAACCCGGCTCGGGACGGTGAACCGCCTGCGCATCGCCGTCATCGGCGCAGGAATCTCCGGGCTTGCCGCGGCCAGGGCGCTGGACGGCGAACATGAGGTGACGCTGTTCGACGCGCGGGCCAAGCCGGGTGGCCACACGCGCACCCTCGAATTCGAGCGGTTCGGGCAGGAATACCGGGCGGACCTGGGCTTCATGGTGTTCAACGAGGCCAATTACCCGCATTTCACCCGGCTCTTGCAGGACCTGAACATTCCCGCGCGGGACACGGAAATGAGCTTCAGCATGCGCTGCGACCAGACCGGCCTGGAATACCACGGCAGCACAATGAACAAGCTCTTTGCGCAGAGACGCAACCTTCTCCGGCCCCGGCACTACCGGATGCTGCGCGACATCCTCAAGTTCAATCGCGACGCCAACAGGGCGCTGGCGGAGAGAGAAGGGGAGCTGGCCGAAACCAGCGTGGCGGAGTTTCTCGGGCAGGGCGGTTACGGCACGGAACTGGTCAACGACTACCTGCTGCCGATGACGGGGGCCATCTGGTCGTGTTCCGCGCAATCGATCGAGCGCTACCCGAGCCTCTACCTGCTCCGTTTTATGGCCAACCACATGCTGCTGGGTGCCAAGGGGCACCGCCAGTGGCGGATGATTCCCGGCGGCGCCGACCAATACGTCGACGCTGTACTGCGCGGATTCAGCGGCCGCGTCAGGGCAAGTTCGCCGGTGCGCTCGCTTGAATCCACGGCGGGCGAAGTCCGCGTCGAAACCGATCGGGGCGTTGAGGCCTTCGACACCGCCGTGCTGGCGGTACACAGCAACCAGGCGCTGCGCCTGATCAAGGATCCCAGCCCGCTTGAGCGGCAGGTGCTGAGCGCAATATCGTATCGGCGCAACGAAGCGGTTGTGCATACCGACCGCAGCGTTCTCCCCAGGCGGCGGCTGGCCTGGGCCTCCTGGAACTACTACCGCGCGCCCGATAGCGGACGCGAGGCTTCCGTTACCTACAACCTCAACGTGCTGCAGCATCTTCGGTCGCCGGAACCGATTTGCGTCACGCTCAATCCGCTGCGTCCGCTGCGCCGCGACAAGGTCATCACCAGGACCAGCTTCGCGCATCCAGTATTCAGCGCCGAGGCCTTCGCCGCACAGGGCAGGGTGGGCGAGATGAACGCAGGCGGGAACCGCTTCTTCTGCGGCGCCTGGACCGGGTGGGGGTTCCACGAGGACGGCCTGGCCAGCGGCCTCAAGGCGGCGGGCAGCGTGCGCGAATGGGCGGCGAGACCGGAGATTCAGGCAAAATTCGCATATGCACAGCGCGATCTACGAGGGTTGGGTCAGGCATATCCGGCACAGGCCGGCTAGGCACGCTTTTCAGTACCGCCTGTTCATGGCGTACGTGGACCTGGACGAGCTGGACCAGGTTTTCTCCGGCAGGTGGTTGTGGTCCACGCGGCGACCGGCGATTGCGCGCTTTTTGCCGAGCGACCACCTGGACGGAAACTGCGACGACCTCGCCGAGGGGGTGCGGGCGCTGGTGCGTGAGCGGAGCGGCCTGCGCCTGGACGGACCGGTGCGGCTGCTGACGCACCTGCGGTATTTCGGCTACATCTTCAACCCGATCTCGGTCTATTACTGCTTCGACAGGGTCAGCGCGAAGCCCCGCTGCTATGTGCTGGAGGTGAGCAACACCCCCTGGAAGGAGCGCGTGTGCTACGTCCTGCCCGTTACTGAGGCAAAATCTGGAGGGAGAGGGCAGGTATTTGAAATCGCTAAGGAAATGCACGTCTCACCCTTCATTCCCATGGACATGTCGTACCGCTGCTGGGCAGGCTCGCCCGGCGAGCGGCTGTCGCTGAGCATCGAAGTGCTTCGGGAGGACGAGGCCACCCTTCAGACCAGCCTGGCGCTGACCCGGCGGCCGGTCACGGGCGACGTGCTGGCACGCAGCCTGTTGCGCTACCCGTTGATGACCGCCAACGTTACGTTGCGCATCCATCTCAATGCCCTGCGCCTGTGGTTGAAGGGCGTCAAGCCGCTAGCGCATCCGGGATCATGAACGCGCAGGGGAAGGCCGATCTGCCCGCCTCAATGTGGCGGCGACCGGTGCAGAAGCGCCTGAGCCGGCTTGAGAATGGCCGGCTGGAAGTGTTGGAGGCAGGCCACAGGCGGATTCTGGGCGGGCAGGGCAATTCAGGCGATCTTCCGCAGGCTACGCTCGAAGTGCTGGACAGCGCCTGCTGGCGGACGATCGCGACAGGTGGCGCGCTGGGCGCGGCGGAGTCTTTCATGGACGGCCAGTGGCGCTCTCCGGACCTGGCCGGCCTGCTCAGGCTGATGCTGCGCGATCAGGATGTGGCTGAGGGCCTGGGAGGCCAATTGTCGGCGCTGGGCGCCATTCCACGCTGGATAGGGCACGCTCTGCGGCGCAATACCCGCTCCGGTTCGCGACGCAACATTGCGGCGCATTACGACGTAGGGAACGACTTCTTTCAGTTGTTTCTCGATCCCACCATGTTGTATTCCTGCGCATTTTTCCCGTCCGAGGACGCAAGCCTGGAAGAGGCCTCGATCGCAAAGCTGGACCGTTTGTGCGAAATACTGCAACTGAAACCCGGTCTGCGGGTCCTGGAGATCGGCAGCGGCTGGGGCGCCTGCGCTATCCACATGGCGCGGAAATACGGCTGCAGGGTGGTGAGCATCACGATTTCCGAGCGGCAACACGCGGAAGCCTCGGAGAGGGTAAAGGCTGCGGGTCTTGAAGATCTGGTGGAAATCCGGATGCAGGACTACAGGGACACCGGGGGGCAGTTCGACCGGCTGATATCCATTGAAATGATTGAAGCGGTGGGCGCCCAGTACCTGGACCTGTTCTTCAACCGCTGCAGCGAGTTGCTGAAGCCCGACGGCCTGATGGCGCTGCAGGCCATAACGATTGCCGATCAGGCGTACCGGGAAGCGGTCAGGCGCGTGGACTTCATCAAGCGCTACATTTTTCCGGGAGGTTTTCTGCCGTCGGTCGAGGCGATCATGGGCGCGGTGCGCCGGCGGACGGACTTCCGCCTCGTGCGCATGGAAGATATCGGCAGTCACTACGTGCGCACGCTGCAGCTGTGGGCGGAGGCCTTGCGGCGGAACTGGGACGCGGCGAAGGAGCTTGGATACTCCGGGGAGTTCCTGCGCATGTACGACTTCTACTTTCGGTACTGCGAGGCGGGGTTCGCGGAACGAACGATAGGGGACGCCCAAATGCTCTTCGCCAAACCCCAGGCGCGTTGATCTATCAAATGGGCATAATATATATTATGTAAAGTTAGGGGTAAGTTATGGACTTTCACACTTTCGTCCTTTACGCGCACCTGGTGCTGTTCGTCTATTGGCTGGGGCCGGACTGGGGGGTCTATGTCACGACCCACTACATCTGCAAGGCGCAACTCCCGATCGAGGAGCGGCGGCGCTTCCTCACCGCCATGTTGTGGATCGACCTGGTGCCGCGCTCCTGCCTGATCCTCATGTTCCCCGTGGGCCTTACGCTGGCGGACAGTCTGGGACTCAGCCCGGTCACGGGAACCTGGCTTTGGCCGGTCTGGATCGCCTTTCTGGCCTGGCTGGTGCTGTCCTGGGCGGTTTATCTGAACAAAGGCCCCTCCTCCGGCAGCACGTTTCGAATAATCGACAACCGTATCCGGTGGGTCGTCGCGCCCGTTCTGGTGCTGGCCGGCGCCGTATCGCTGGTGATGGACGTCGGTTTCGGCAGCAACTGGCTGGGGCTGAAGGTGATGCTGTTCGGCGTGCTGGTATATCTCGGACTGTGGCTCAGGTCCTACGTCGCCGACATCGGGACGGGATTCCGGCGACTGGCCGCGGAAGGCTCGACGCCCGAGGTGGAGGCCATCTTCACCACGATGCTCGGGCAATCGAAAAAGGTGGTCTACCTGTTCTGGGGTACGTCCCTGGTGCTGGCCTTCCTCGGCCACGCCAAACCGTTTTAGACGGTGTAATTGAAGCTGCGTTCTATTCGGCGACCTGACCCAGCCCGGCGATGACCGTTGTGGGGCCTGTGCTCGGCGCCGCGATGCCCATGACGTGCACTTCGGTCGTCACGATTTCACCGATCTTCACCTGCTGCTCCCAGGCCACGTGCGAATTCCCGTCGGCGTCCGTGGCCATGACCGGGAAGCGTGACTGGCCTTCAGGCGTGGGCAACTCCCAGGGGGCCGTAAAGGTCTCGCCGTGATCGTAGGACTCCGACATATACAGCCGGTAGGGGCTCTTGCGTCCCTCGCGGGAATGCCAGACAACCCGCACTACCCCGCTGGGCGTCACGGTGATGACCGGCGCGTCGCTGTACTTGGATGCCGGGTGCATATGTATGGCTTCCTCGAATGCAAGAGCGCCGTTCCGCGAGCGGCTGAACCAGACGCCCTGTTGCTCGGGGCCGGCGGAGAACGACACGGAATACACGTAGTTCTCGTTTACGGCCATGTCGGTGGGCTTGAGCGGGCAGCCGCCGATATACCAGGGATCGATAGGCAAGCGGGCCAGCTCGGGCCAGGTTTGCCCGTCGTCCGTGGAACGCAGCACCACGCTGTCGCGGGAACCGTCGTCGAACACGTGCCGGTAGGACACCAGCACGGCCTCGTCGCCCACGAAGTCCGCTACCAGCTGGCAGCAGGGGCAGACAACGTCACGCGCAAACTCGATCTCAGTGCCGAATGTGGCGCCGCCGTCTTTCGATGATGCCGTAAACAGCGTGGCCCCCATCATGGCATTGCCCATGTAGCGCGTGTCAAGCCAGAAGGTGTGAACGGTCCCGTCGGGCGCTACCGCCATCGTTCCGAAGGCATGCGCCGCGCCGAGTTCCTCGCCCAGCAGCCCCCGCCCGTCCTCGTTGACGTGCGAATTCAGCAAAACGGGCTCGGAGAATGTGGCTCCCTTGTCGAGCGACCGTGTGTACTGCGAGGCGATCACGTCCAGCCGCGTCTCGCTGGACTGCGCGTTGCCGGGATAAAAAATGTGCACCGCGCCGTCGCCGTCAATACTGACGCGGGGCTTGCTGACCTGAAAACCCCAGATGACGCCCTGCTCATGGTTGACCATGGATGGGGCCTGGAAGCTGGACCCGCCGTCGTCGGAACGCGCAATCCACAAATCCACCGCCGAGCGATGGCTGTGTTCGCCGTGTTTGCGCTTCGGGGGCGGACCCGTGGGATCGGGCCGGTCCAGAAACACGACGTACACTTCACCGCCGCCGGATACCGCGATTTCGGGGCTGAAGGCCGCCCTGTCAGACAACCCCAACTCGTTCTGGTAGAGAATCTCGGCTTGCGTCCATGCCGTAGACGGCAGGAAGAAGAACGCGGCCAACAGCGCCATTGCGCTAAGGTATGCTTTTTTCAACATACGGCTAGCTCCGGTGAACCCTGTACGAATAACCCCAAATCATACACCTGTTTGGCGGGCCACTCTCGCGTCGGCCGCAGCGCTCCTGGCGCTGGCCTCCCCTGCCGCCTTGCCGGCCGAAGATGCCGCGGATCCGGTGGAAAACAACGATGCGCAAGAGCTTGAGTGGGTCCGGGCGGACGAACTGCTGCCTCTGCTGAAAAGCCACCGGGGCAAGGTGGTGCTGGTCAATTTCTGGGCCACATGGTGCGGTCCCTGCATCCACGAGATTCCCGCGCTGATCCGCCTGCGCGAGAAGCTGGATCCGTCCCGGTTCGCCCTCGTGGCGATATCGCTGGACGACCAGGCGGACGCCGCGTGGCTGGTGCCGGAATTCATCGAGACGCGCTTCCCCGCGTGGCACAGCTATCTCAATGCGGAATTCGAGGACTATCTGCTGGTGGAAGAGCTGGATCCCTTCTGGCCGGGCGTCATGCCGGCGAACTACGTGATCGGTCCGGACGGATCAATCGTCCGGACGCTTCTGGGCGGACACAGCGAGGAGCAGTTCGAAGAGGCCGTGCTGGCGGCCATGCCTGACGATTAGGCCCTGGGACGCTCTCCCGCCCGGGTCAGTCGGTCAGCCCCAGGCGCTTGTGCATGATCGGGCTGGTGGTCGTGTACTGCAGGTGGACTTTCTTGCCGGGCGTGAGTATCGCCTTGGCCGCGAAGGCCGCCAGCGCGGCTTCGTGAAAACCGCTCAGGATCAGCTTCTTCTTGCCCGGATAGTGGCAGATGTCGCCGATGGCGAAGATCCCTGGAATATTGGTCTGGAACTTTTCAGGATCCACGTTCACGGTCTTGCGGTTCAGGTCCAGGCCCCAGCCGGCGATTGGGCCCAGCTTGGGTGCAAGGCCGTAAAACACCAGTAAATCATCAACTTCCAATGGATCTCTTTCAACGTCCTCAACACTGAGCGTGACGGCTTTGAGATCATCCCCGTCCAGGTACAGGCGGGTCGCGCGGGCCTTCTCGTACAGTTGCGCCCTGCCCCGCGCGACCAGTTCCTTGAACTGCGCCACCGTAGCGGGCGCCGCACGGTACTCGTCGCGCCGGTGCGCCAGCGTCACCGATTCGGCAATTCCGCTCAGCTCCAGCGCCCAGTCCAGAGCCGAGTCGCCGCCGCCGAGTATCAGCAGGCGCCTGCCGCGGAAACGTGAGGAATCCTTTACCCGGTAAAAAAGCTGCCGGCCTTCTATGGTCTCGGCCCCGTCCAGGCGCAGCTTGCGGGGCTGAAACGAACCCACGCCGCCGGCGAGAAAAAGCGTTTGCGCCTGAAATTGCGTCCCCGCCCCGGTTTCGACGTGAAAGCCCTCCCCTTCTCCGAGCGGCCGGACGACCGTCACCTCCTCGCCCAGGTGAAAGGTCGGATTGAAGGGTTCGATCTGCTTCAGTAGGGCATCCACCAGGTCCTGGGCGTTGAGCACCGGTATGGCCGGAATGTCATAGATGGGCTTGTCCGGATAGAGTTCCGTGCATTGCCCGCCGGGCTCCTTCAGGGCATCGACCAGGTGTGCGCTGATACCGAGTAACCCCAGTTCAAACACCTGGAATAGCCCGCAGGGCCCCGCGCCAACTATCAGTGCATCGGTTCGTATGGTCATAGGCTTCCGGGCGCCGGTGCGGGCGGGGGTAGTCGCGAACGGGATTATAAGTGTGGCCCGCGGAGCGATACACTTGTGGTATGAGAGTCCCGGCCCGGTTGCTGATCCTGTTCGGCGCCGCACTGCTGATACTGACCGCGGGTTTCGGCCTGCGCGATCCCTGGCCGCCCAACGAGCCGGAAAACGCGCTCGCCGCCGCGGAAATGCTGAACTCCGGCAATTGGCTGGCGCCCACGCTCGCGGGTGAATTGTTCGTCAAGGAAGGGCCGCTATATCTTTGGATACTGGCGGTTTTTCAGTGGCTGTTCGGCATGAGGATCGGATTCCTCCTGCCGTCCCTGCTGGCCGGCATCGGCATTCTGTGGATGACCTGCGACCTGGCCCGCCGACTCTGGGACGATGCCGCCGGTTTCTGGGCCGGGGTCGCGATGCTGGGCTGCGTGCAATTCGCATTGCAGGCCCACGGCGCAGGTGGCGACGTGGTGTTGTGCTTCTTCATCGTGTCCGGCCTCTACGGGCTTTCCCGCCACCTGCTGCTGGGGCCCGCCTGGGGCCATTTCGTTCTCGGCTGCCTGGCTTGTGCGCTGGGATTGCTGATCGACATTTCCGGCTTGTTGCCGCTCCTGTTGCTGGCGCCGTGGCTCTGGGCTGCGCGCCGCGGCTGGCTTTTGAAGCCGACCCGGTGGAACCTCAGGTTGCTGGCGGGCATTGCCGTGCTGTTGGCGATCCCGGCGGCCTGGCTGGCCCTGCTCTGGGGCTCCGAAAGCGAGGCCGTGGCCGCTTACAGGCTGGCCTTGCCGGAAGCCTGGCCTCTGGGCCGCGGGCCTGCTTCGTGGAGCGACCTCTATCCGTTCTGGTACTACGTCCTGCAGGTCGCCCCCTGGGCCTGTTTCCCGCTTGTACTAACGCTTCCCTGGGTGCGCTACGGCTGGGGGGACGGCCTGCGCGCACGCGACCCTGCCCTGCTCTGCTTCATCGTCTGGGCAGCCGCGGTCCTGCTTCTCATATCCGTCAGCCAGGCGAAGCGGGCGGCCGATTTTCTGCCGATCATTCCGGCATTGGCGCTTGCCTGCGGCCCGCATCTTGCTGCCGCCCTGCAACGCAGGAACTGCCGCCTGACGCTCTGGATCGGAATGATGGGCGTGCTGCTGGTTCTGCTCTTTTCCATGCTGAGCGTGTACGGCGTGACGCCGGCCGACGAGCCGGCGGTTACGTCGCTTTCGGACGGTTCTCCCTTCTGGTTCAACCTGCTGAATCCGGGACGGCTAGCGCTGCTCCTGGAGATCAACTCGGTCCATCCGGTGGTCGTGCCGCTGGTGATCGTGGCCAGCGCGGCGGGCCTGGCAGGCTTGTTGTCCGCCGGCAGCCGCAGGGCGCCCGCGGTCACGGGGTGCATCATCGTGCTGTTCTGGATGCTGCTGGGCTGGGGTTCGTTCTCGCTGCTCAACGAGGGGCGTTCCGGCAAGACGATAACGGCCGCGGCACTTGAAGCGCTGCCGCCGGGTACGGAACTGGGACTGGCCGACTGGCGGGCCCAGCAGATGCTGCACATGGACCGGCCGGTCACCCATTTCGGGCGCCGCCGCGTCGATCGCCGCCAGGAAATCCTCGATGCTTCGGCCTGGCTGGCCGGAGCGGCCGACCGGATGCTGCTGGCGCCGGAAGAGTATCGAAACTGGTGTTTCACCGGCGACTCGGGGATCCGCCTGGGCTATGCCCACCGCCGCTACTGGTACCTGCTGGGCGCCGAAAAGCTGCGCCCCGAATGCCGCGTCCAGACGGCCCCGCAGCGCCTGGTGCGATTCCCCGGCTGGCGCTGAAGCGCTTCAGCAGCGGGCCAGGAGCGCTTCGGCCGGAGACGGTGCGTCGCGCACGATTCGCCTGATTGTTTCCGCAAGCGCCTGTCCTTCCTCGCCGTCGAGGGCAACGCCGGCGCCTGGCGGCTGTCCGGAGAGATCTTCCGCGCCGATCCACGCGATACTGCCGGCTACGCTGCATTTCTCGCCGTCGGGAAGATGCACCAGCAGCACGACCTCTTCTCCCGGGAAATGATCCCGGCGGGTCGCAACGAACAGTCCGCCCGGTTCGAGGAACGGCAGCCAGGCCGCGGAAAGCGAATCGGCGTCCTCCAGCACCAGGGAGTAGAAGCCGGGGACGCTCATCGCTGGGTGCCGAAACCCCCGTACCAGTCCTTGAGCAGCACCGTTACGGCCAGTTCCGCGTTCGGCGTGAAGCGTTCAATGCGGCGGCAATCCATGAGGTTGTCCAGGTGAACGAAGCCGTCCCTGATCATTGCCTCCTGCAAATCCGCGGACAATACCGAAAATCTCTGCTTGTAGGCATTATTTTCGTTTGCGGTCCAGTCGCTGATCCGGCGAAACGCGCAACGGAACAGGAAATCGCAGCAGAATCGCATCGACAGGTCCTTCCAGCTCCGCGCCACTTCCAGCGGCGTGGATGCCCGCCGTTCCAGGCCGGCCAGTTGGCCGCTCATCGTTCTGGCGCGTTCGTCGAGGCCGTCGGCGTGAATCTGCCGCGCCGCGAGCGGTCCGCCTCCGGCCAGACGCAAGGCGTTGTCCCAGTTCGCGTCCGGTTCCTGCTGCGCCAGCCAGGCAAGCGCCGCGTCCCGCGGTACGGCCGGAGAACGCAGCAGGCGGCAGCGGCTGATGATCGTGGCAGGCAATTGCGCCGGATCGTCCGCGACCAGGAGGATATAGCTGTTCGGCCGCGGTTCCTCGAGAATCTTGAGCAGGCTGTTGGCGGCCGATCGTGTCATCGACTCGGCCGGGCAGATCGCGGCGAGGCGCGCGCCCGTGCCGTAGGTGCTCAGCAGCATGAAATCGATCAGCTCCCGGATACGTTCTACCGAGAGCAACTTGCCGGGCTCCGGCGCGGCCGGGTGAAGATTCGCGTGCAGTGTGGTCTCCGGAGCGGATTCCGCGGGCCATACGGGTCGGTCGGAACCCAGTAACTCTTGCGCCAGCCATGCGGCAAGGCGCCGTTTCCCGGTGCCGCGCTGGCCGTGCACCAGCAGCGCATGAGCGAGTTGGCCCGAACCGATCTGGGCCGCGAGTTCGGCCTCAAGAGGCTCCAGCCAGGGAAGCTCCGTCCGGCTCATGACACTAGAGACCGGCCAGCGGACGAACCGCGTCCTTCAGGTCCGTTTGCACTTCCTCCAGCGATTTCGACGCATCGACAATGCGGTAACCGTCGCCTCCCAGCGCGGCCCGCTCCAGATACCCGGCGCGCACCCGCTCGAAGAACTCCCGGCTCTCGCGTTCGAACCGGTCGGCCCCTTGCGGATCGGCCTTGCGCGAGAGACCGAGGCGGACTGGAGCATCCAGAAGAATGGTGAGATCGGGACGCAGGCCGTCCAGAACCCGCTTTTCAAGCGCTTCCACGTACTCCAGTGACACGCCGCGCCCGTACGATTGATAGGCGTAACTCGAGTCCACGAAGCGGTCGCAGATCACCCATGCGCCCTCGTCGAGCGCGGGCAGAATGACTTCCTCCAGGGACGCGCTGCGCGCCGCGAACATCAGCAGCAACTCCGCCAACGGCGGCATGCCGGTCAATTCGGGATCCAGCAGTATCTCTCTGAGCCGCTCTCCAAGCGCGGTCCCGCCCGGCTCCCGGGCCGCAACCACGGCGATGCCCTGCTGCTCGAGCCAGCCGGCCAGGTAGGCGGCATGAGTGGACTTGCCCGCGCCTTCTATCCCTTCCAGAACTACGAATCGTCCGCGGCTCATATCAGGGAAAGGATAGCCTGTGGAGCCGCGTTCGGGGCGGCATCATTCGAGCGGCGCGTTTCCGCCGTTGCGCGCGCGCTGGCTGCGCACGAGCATTGCGACCGCGGCGTTGTGTCCGTCCAGCGTTTCGTTGAATACGTGGCTGCCGTCGAGGTCCGCCGACGCCACGTAGTACAGGAATTCGCCCGGCTGCGGCTGCACGGCCGCCTGAAGGGACGGCTCGCCGGGCAGCGAGATGGGCGTGGGCGGCAGTCCGTAGCGCGTATAGCTGTTGTACGGCGTGTCTTCGCGCAAGTGGGCGCGGGTGATGTCGCCGGCGTAGGACTCGCCGATTCCGTAGATCACGGTGGGGTCTACCTGAAGGCGCATGCGCAGCTCCAGTCGCCGGGTGAGCACGCCGGCGATGACGGGGCGCTCGGCGTCGATCCCGGTCTCGCGCTCGATGATGGACGCCAGAATCAATGCTTCGTATGGATCGCCCAGGGGCATTCCGGCAACGCGCTCCGCCCAGGCCGCCTGCAATCGGTCCTGCATCAGCGCGTGGGCCCGCAGAAGCACATCGGCGTCGGTTTCGCCGCGCGTATAAGCGTAGGTATCCGGGTAGAACCATCCCTCGGCGTTACCATGTCCAAGCGCCAGTTCTCCGGCCAGGCCTTCCGCGTCCTGCGACTGCAAGGTGGAAACGAGCGGCTTTGCGGCAGGTAGAGCCCGAAGAAGTTCGCGCACGGTCCAGCCTTCGATGATGGTGAAGTAGTGCTGAACGACCTCGCCGCGAACCATGCGATCGATGAGCAGGCGATGGGTGTCACCGGCCCCGACCTGGTATTCGCCTGCCTGTATGCGCGCCGATGTTCCCGTCACGTAGGCCGCCAGTTTGAACAGCCACGGCCGCTCCAGGATCTTCCGCTCCTCAAGCCGTGCGGCCACCGCATTCAGTGAGTCGCCGGGTTCGACGATCACGGTTCGATCGGCGGAACCGGCAGCGAGGGGGTTCTCCAGCGCAAGCCGCGCGGAATACAGTCCTGCAAGCGCGAGCAGGGCCGCCGCGGCCAGCCCGGCAACCACCGTCTTGGCGTTGCGGGTCATCAGACCTCGCGGAAGACCAGGCAACCGTTGGTGCCGCCGAACCCGAAGGAGTTGCTCATGCTCACCCGCACGCGCATGTCGCGCGCCGTGCCGGGTACGAAGTCAAGGTCGCAGCCTTCATCTGGATTGTCCAGGTTGATGGTGGGAGGAACCGCGCCGTCGCGGATCGCCAGGATCGAATACAGTGCCTCCAGCGCGCCGGCTGCGCCCAGCAGGTGGCCGGTCATCGACTTGGTCGAACTGACGGCCACGCGCGCGGCATGGTCGCCGAAAACGTCCTTGATGGCGATGGTCTCGACCAGGTCGCCCAGCGGCGTGGAGGTGGCGTGGGCGTTGATGTAGTCCACCTCCCCGGGCTCGAGGTCCGCATCCTTGAGCGCCGCGCGCATGCAGGCGGCCCCGCCCGCGCCGTCTTCCGCCGGTGCCGTGATGTGATATGCGTCGCTGCTCATCCCGAAACCGATGACTTCGGCGAGTATTTCCGCGTCGCGTGCCCGTGCATGCTCGAACTCTTCCAGCATCAGGCACACGGCGCCGCTGGCGAGCACGAAACCGTCCCGATCCCGGTCCCAGGGCCGGCTGGCGCGTTCCGGTTCGTCGTTGCGCAGCGACAGCGCGCGGGCCGAGGAGAAGCCGCCGATGCCCAGGTAGGCGATGCAGTGCTCGGCGCCACCGGCGAGACAGGCATCGGATTCGCCGTAGGCGATGGACCGCGCCCCCAGACCGATCGAATGCGTGGACGTGGAGCAGGCGGTGGCCGTCGCAATGTTGGGGCCGCGGGCGCCGATCTGTATCGAAAGCAGGCCGGCGGGCATGTTCACGATAATGCCGGGAACCAGGAAAGGTGAAATGCGCCGAGGATTGTTCTGCTCGGCGTAGCGCTCATGCGAGGCTTCGATGGTGCGGATGCCGCCTATGCCGGAGCCCACGTAGACGCTTACCCGGTCGGCGTTCGAATCGTCGATCACGAGCCCCGAAGAGCGCAACGCCTGGATTCCGGCCGCGACGCCGTAGTGGTTGAATGCATCGAAACGCCGGACCTCGCGACGCTCCATGTATTCGGTAGGATCGAAATCGCGGATCAGTCCTGCGATTCGCGAGGGGAATGCCCCGATATTGGGTAGTTCCTCATGGGCCGTGATGCCGCTCTTCCCCCCGAGGACCGACTGCCATGAGGTCTCGGGATCGTTGCCCACGGGAGTAATCGCTCCCGCGCCCGTCACGACTACGCGACGTCCTTTCATGAGAATTACTCCAGGCGGCCAGGCGTGCCGGAAATTACGCTGGTGCTGTCAGCACTCTGGTCCGGCCGCGCCGGCTCGGCTATTCCTCCAGGCGGGCGGAAATGAAGTCGATCGCTTCCTGAACGGTAGTAATCTGCTCGGCGTTTTCGTCGGGGATCTCGGTTTCGAACTCTTCCTCAAGCGCCATCACCAATTCCACGGTGTCCAGCGAATCGGCGCCCAGGTCATCCACGAACGAGGATTCGTTCGTGATGCTGGATTCGGACACGCCAAGCTGCTCGGCGATGATCGCTTTGATCTGTTGTTCAACATTGCTCATAGATCCAATTCCCCTGGGAGCCGGGCGAAGCCGACAGTAATGCCGAAGCGCGTATTCTAACGGAATACCCGCCCCGACGGGCATTTGCCCGTGAAGTCCCGATCGGCCTGGTTCGGGTATCAGCCCATCCACATTCCGCCGTTCACGTGCAGCACGGTGCCGGTGACGTAGGCCGCCGCGGGCGACGCAAGATAGACGGCCGCCCCGGCCACGTCCAGCGGCGAACCGGCGCGTCCGGCCGGAATCTGCGTGACGATCGCGTCCTTTCGCTCGGACGTCACTCCCGCCGTCATGTCGGTTTCGATATAGCCCGGCGCGATGGCGTTGACGGTGATGCCGCGGCCGGCCACTTCGAGCGCCAGCGCGCGGGTGAAGCCCAGCAGTCCCGCCTTGGCCGCCGCGTAGTTGGCCTGTCCTGCCGCTCCGGCTGCGCCCACCACGGAAGAGAGGTTGATGATGCGCCCGCGCCGCGCCTTCAGCATGCCGCGCAGACAGCCCTTGCATAGGCGGTAGGCCGAGTTGAGATTGGTGTTGACGACGTCCTGCCAGTCTTCCGGCTTCATCCTCAGCAGCAGGTTGTCGCGGACGATGCCCGCGTTGTTCACCAGGATGGTCGGAAGGCGCCCGGCCAGTTCTTTCATCAGCGCCTGAACGCTCTCGTCGGACGCCACGTCAAGCACCTTTCCCGCATCGCCGCCACCCAGGCGGTCGGCAATTACGGCTGCGCCCTCCGCCGTGGTCGCGGTTCCGATCACATCGGCTCCGGCAGCCCGGAACTGCCTTGCGATTTCGGCGCCGATGCCGCGCGTCGCGCCCGTGACCAGGGCGATCTCTCCGCTCAGGGAAAACAGGTTCGTATCGTCGGACACGCAGAAAAATTATAGGCGATAGCGCCCTTATTTCCGCTCTGGCATGATTGCCGGATGAAGCGCGATTTTTTCGGCAGACAGGAATCCGCCCGGCGCTCCCGCGGTTTTACGCTCATGGAACTGCTGGTGGTGCTGGCCATCATCGGCATCCTGGCCGCGATCGCGACAGGCGTTTACGTGGGCCGCGTCGATGATGCGCGTATCACCCGGGCCCGGGCCGATATCCAGACGATAGAGGCGGCGCTGGACATATTCCGGCTGGACAATTTCCGCTACCCCACCAACGCGGAGGGGCTGGAGGCGCTGGTGGAACGGCCCAATGATCCCGACGTTCGCTGGCCGGCAGGCGGCTATATGCGCCGCCTGCCGCTGGACCCCTGGAATCGCCCCTATCTCTACGCCAGCCCGGGCCGCCGCGGAGAATTGGATGTCTACACCCTGGGACGCGACGGACAGGAAGGCGGCGAGGGTCAGGACGCGGACATCGGCAACTGGAATCTCGACCGGCAGCCGTGACGGCATCCCGGGACGCCACGTCGGCGGAGCTTGGTTTTACGCTGATCGAAATCCTGGTCGTGCTGGCGCTGATCGCGCTGCTGACCGGCCTGGCCGCGCTGTCGGCCGGCGCTGCCGGCAGCCCGGTAACGCGGGAGGCGCGCAGGCTGGCCGCCACCCTGCAGTTGGCCACGGAAGAGAGCCGCCTGCAGGGAAGAGTGCTGGGGCTGAAGTTCCGCCGGGAAGGCTATTCCTATCTTGAACTGGTTCCGCGGGAGCCGGACGACGAATCCGGCCCCGGTTTCGTCTGGACACCATTGTCCCCAAGGGGCGCGTTTGCGGCCCACACCTGGCCGCAGCCGATGCGCTTCGAATTGCGTATCGACGGCCGAGCGGTGGCGCTCGCGTTCGGGGTCGCCGAATCCGCGCCGCAGATCCTGCTTCTGCCCGAAGGCGAGTTCACGCCGTTTACGTTGCGGCTGGTCGGCACTCGGGAAGTGGGCGCTACGATGCGCTTCGGTTCTTCCGGCCAATTCGAATTGGAAGGCCTGTGAAAAGAGGATTCACGCTGCTCGAAGTGCTGGTGGCGCTGGCGGTCGTCGCCCTGGGCCTGAGCGCCGCATTCGCCGCTACCGGTCAATCGGCCCGGACCGCCGAGCAACTGCGTGTTCGCACGCTGGCGCAGTGGGCGGCCGCGGACGCGCTGACGGCCCTGCGGCTGGCCGGAGACCTTCCGAGCGGTCAGGCGCGCCGCGAGGAAGAGATCGGCGGGCGCGTCTGGTGGGTCGAGTACCGGGTTCGGCAGTCGGCTGCCGAGACCCTGCGCGACGTGGAAGTGCGGGTCGGCCCGGAACGCAACGCCCCGGTCCTGGCGGCGGCCAGGGGTGTGGTGCGGGTACGGAACAAAGCGGAAGCAGGACTATGAGCGGCCGCCCCCGCCGGCGCGGGTTCACGCTGATCGAGTTGCTCGTGGCCCTGGCCATCTTCGCCGTGATGGCGACGCTGGCTTTCGGCGGGCTCGGGGAGGCGGTCAGGCAGTCGGAACGGCTGGACGGGCAGCAACAGCGCTGGCACGCTGTGCAGCGCGCCGTGCGGTTGATGGAAAACGATTTCGCCCAGTTGCGGGCGCGTCCGGTGCGCGGCATCCTCGGCCAGGACCATGAGCCGGCATTACAGGCACTCGGCACGGACGAACTGACCTTCACCCGCGGCGGGTGGCTGAATCCGGGACTGTTGCCGCGCGCCGAGTTGCAACGGGTGCGTTACCGGTTGATCGACGGGCGCCTGCTGCGCGAATACTGGCCGGTGCTGGACCGGATCGGGGCCACCCAGGCCGCGGGCGAGGTGCTGCTGGCGGAAGTGGAGGAATTCCGGGTGGAGTTTCTGCCCGGGCCGGTAGCGGCGCAGGCCGCGTGGACGGATTTCTGGCCTCCACCCGGCGAGTTCTCCGTTGAGACCTTGCCGGCCGGTGTCCGGCTTACGGTTGTGGCGCCGGGTATCGGAACCGTTTCACGCCTGATCGAGGTGGGCCGGTGAACTCGGACCGCTCCCAGAAGGGGCTGGCGCTGATTTCGGCGCTGCTCATCGTGAGCCTGGCCGGCGTTCTGGCCGCCGCCCGAATGTTTGCCCTGCAGCTTGAAACGCAGGCGTCCCGGGCCCTCCTGGGCGGCACGCAGGCACGCCTTGTTGCCCTGGGAATCGAGGAACTGGCGGCCGAGATCATGGCCCGCGACGCGCTCGACAGCGATACGGACCATTACGGCGAGCCCTGGTTCCGCGGCATCCGCGACATGAGCGTAGGGCCGATGCGGATTCGGGGGACAATAGAAGATATGCAGGGGCGGTTCAACCTGAACAACCTGGTCACCCGGCAGGGAACGCCGGACATGATCGCGGTCGACCAGTTTCGACGCCTGCTAGGCGTGCTGGGACTGGATGAGACGATTGCCCTGAAGGCGCTGGACTGGATGGACGCCGACAATCTGCCGCAGCCCGCGGGAGGCGCCGAAGACGAGGCCTACACGCGGCTTTTCCCGCCCTATCAGGCCCCGAACCGTCCGATGGAGGACGTTTCGGAACTGTTGGCGGTAGAGGGCGTAGACGCTGAAACCTGGCGCCTGCTCTCGCCGCATGTCACGGCCTTGCCGATAACCGGGCCGCCGGTTCCCGTCAACGTGAACACGGCGACCGAGGAAGTGCTGCTGTCGCTTGCGGAATACCCGGACCGGGCCCAGGTACACAGCTGGCGTGAGCGGCAGCTCGCAGGCGGCATGACGGACCTGGGCGAAGTGCAGGCCGCCCTCCCCTCCCGGATGGCCGAGCGGGTTTCATTGTCCAGCAACTGGTTCGCGCTGCGCGTGGCCGTGAACGCCGACGGCACGCGTTTCTACCTGAGCAGCCTGCTGGATCGCGGCCTCAATCAGGTCCGCGCGCGCCGGCAGGGATTGCCGCCCGAAGCCTGGTTGGCGCCGGTGGAAGAATAGTGGCGTAAAAGTCCTCGAGCGGATGGAATATCTCGTAATACGAATCGGCGACGCGGAAGGCGGGGCCTCCTGGCAGGCGGTGGACGCCCATGGCGCACCTCTGGCGCATCGCGGCGAAGGGGATCTGGAGCAGGCCGCCGAACTGGCCGAGGCGCGCAAGGTCGTCCTTCTGATCCCGGCGCGCGAAGTGTTTCGGGCTCGTATGGACCTGCCCGCGCGCGGGCGACGGTCGGCGGTCAGGGGCGCGAGATACGCGCTGGAGGACCGGATTGCGGGCGACGTGGAGGACCTGCATTTTGCGGTCGGACCCGCGGACGGCGACCAACTGGAAGTGGCGGCCGTGGAACGGCAACGGCTTGAAAGTCTTCTCGCACGATTGGAAGCAGCGGGACTGCTGCCGTTCGCCGTTTACGGCGAAGGCGACGCCCTGCCCCGGCTTCCCAACGCCGCCGCAGCTCTGCTGGAGGAGGATGCGCTGCTGTTGCGGGACGGCGGCGGGCAAGTGATATCGGCCCAGCCCAGCGAGCTTGCGGGCCTTGTTGATATCGCGTGCGCGGAGCATGCCGGCGACGAGGCCGTTCCGTTCCGGTTGGTGATCTATTGCGAGCCCGCATTGCAAGGCGTGGCGCAGGAAGCAATGGCAAGCCTGAACGGACGGGACGTGGAGCTCCGGCTGCTGGAACAGGGCGTGATGCCGCAACTGGCCGCGGAGTCGATGTCCGGCGGCGCCGTGAACCTCTTGCAGGGTGAGTTCCGCCGCCGCGACGACCGGGCCCGCCGGCTGAGGGGCGTTGCTACCGGCCTGCTTGTTGTGGCTCTTTTGTTTACGGGCTACCTGGCCATGGACGGCTGGCGCGCGCAAAGGGAATACCAGGCGCTTGCCGGAACCGTGGAAGCGCGGCTTCGGCAGATGATGCCGGATGCGGGAGCGTCGGCCGATCTCAGGGGCGAGTTCAGGCGCCGAGTCGCTTCGGCCGATCTTTCCGCAGCGGCCGACAGCGACGGGTTTCTGCGGCTGCTGCAGTCCCTGGAACGCGCCGGCGGCAGCGGCACCCGCTTGCTCGGCCTGAACTACGGGAACGACTCCGCCCAGGCGCGATTGGCGGCCGCGGACGAGGAAACGCTCGACCGGGTTCGTCGAAGCCTGATTTCCAGCGGCCATTCCGTGCTGATTCAGACCGCCGTGCCTGAATCCAACGGATCGGTCACGGGTGAACTGAATATTCGCGATGGTCGCGATCGCTGAACTCTGGCGCGCGCGATCGGCCCGAGAGCAGGTTCTGCTCGCGGCGCTGGCGGTGATGGCGCTTGCCGCGATCTGGTATTTCGCGGCCGTCGGTCCGCTGCTTGACCGGGCCGAGAGCTACAAGCAGAGGCGCGCAGCGGAGACAGCGTTGCTGGAACGGCTGGATCGCGTGGGCAGCCGGTTGGCGGCTCTGCCGGCGCCGCGCCCCCGATCGGACGCCTCGCTGCTGCTCCTGGTCAACCGTTCGGTCCGCGACGCCGGCCTGAGCGGCTTTCTCGAAGAAGGCGCGGCCGACGGCGAATCGCGGGTCCGCCTGCGTCTGCGCGATGCGCCGTTTCCTCAAGTCAGCGCCTGGCTGGCGGGCCTGGCGGTCCAGGAAGGCATCCGCACCGTCAGCGCCGACATCGAGCGCGGCTCGGCTCCCGGTATCACCCAGGTCAGCCTGGTACTCGAACGCAGCGATTGAAGCCGGAACTGGACAGAATCGAGACGAACACAGGCGTGGCAAGCCTCTGATCGGGACTGTAAGAGCACGACAAGAACAGGAAGGGAGAAGAATCATGAATTGCGGGATTCGACTGATTGGCGTACTTGCCGCCGTATTGCTTCTGACGGCTTGCGCGACAACGCAGCAGATCGACGTGGTCGACACCTGCGCGGGCAAGCCGCCTCGATCGCAGTGCTGGATGGAACTGGAAAGCCACCCCGGCTGCTTCGTCTGGAACGCCTTCCTCCAGGAGGGAATGACCGCGTCCTGGTCGGGGGAATGCGCCGGGAATGTGGCCGACGGCGAGGGGGAGCTGTTGTTCACCTGGTCCGGCAAAGTCCAGGCGGGGCGTGGTGCGCTGGTCAGTGGTAAACCTCAAGGTCCGTGGACCCTTAACCACGCTGACGGAAGAAAGGAAGACGTGAACTACTAGGGTCTGTTGGCCCGAGGTTACGCGCCGGGTTCGGGGGTGACTTCGCGGAAGGCGCTGTGCCAGGGGAAGTAGAGCGCGGTGCGGATGGGCCGGCTTTCGCGCGCCTGCATGGCGAGACGGTAGCGCTCGAGTTGCGGGGCGTAACGGCGCTCCTCCTCATCCAGGAAGGCATCCAGGTCGCCGCCCTCGTGGCGCGAAGTCTTGTAGTCCACGATCCAGCGCTCGCCCTCGTGCACGAAGCTCCGGTCGAGGATCAGGCTGCGCGTTCGGCCGTCTTCCTGCAGGGACAGAGGCAGTTCGCTGGCGGCATCGTCGTGAAGCTCAAGCGTCCAGCGGCCCGTTTCGTCTTCCAGCGTGTTGAGCAGTGCGGTTTCAACGTCCGCCGACAGCGATTCCAATTCGTCCGCCGGCACGCCGTGGAACTGAAGCATTCGCCGCGTGCGCGAACGCTGCTCTCCCAGGCGCTCGCGTGACCAGGCGCCGGGTCCTTCTTCGGCGATTTCCTGAAGCCAGCGGTGGACCGCCAGGCCCAGCACCCGCGCCCGTTCGCCGGCCCAGACGTATGAAGGGGACCGGGTTGCCTCCGGGCTGGGTGCGATCATCGGCGCCGGAGGTTCTGGCGGCGCCCAGCCGTCGGGCACGCGCTGGATCTCCGGTTTCACCAATCGCCGTTTCCTCGCGCTCCTGCGCTTTGCGGGGAGTTCCCCGGGAGCTTCCCGCTCGAAGAGTTCCCTGAGAGCCTCCGCAAGGTCGGCGGCCATGGTCCGCGCCGAGGGCCTGAACTCCCCCGGGCCCTGCGACTCCTCGTCCCGGACCAGGCCCACCAGCAGATGCAGGCGGGTGCGCGCACGCGTCGCCGCCACGTACAGGAGCCTCCTGCGCTCGGCATTCTCACGGGCCTTCTCCAGTTTGTCCAGGTATTCGTACACGGCGTCGCTGTCCTGTCTTCGCCGTGACGGGGGCACGGCCAGCAGGGTTGCGGCGCCCTGCTCCGCCGGCAACCAGTTCTCGCCGGGCGGCGGCTGCCACCAGCGCAGCACCGGCGCGCGTCCGCCGCGAATGTCCCGTCCCAGCCCCGGCAGGATCACGGTGTCGAACTCCAGGCCCTTGGCCTTGTGCATGGTCAGGATCTGCACGCGCGCGCCGGTCTCCGGGTTGGACACGAATTCGTCGGTGAGTTTGAGCGTGCGGGCAACCGCGTTGTCGATCTGACTTCCCTGGCTGGTTTCGGCGAGACTGTCGAGAAACTCGGCCGCATGACGCAGGCAATTCTCGTCGCTGTTGCCCGCGGGACCGCCCAGAGCCAGCCAGGTTCCTTCCACCCAGCTTCGAAAGTCCAGTTGCCCGCGCAGGCGCAGCGCCCGTTCGAGCACCGGGACGACGCGGGCCAGGCGGTCGCGCCCATCACGACTGAGGCGGCCGACGCGCGCGGCGTCCCGCAGCAGGTCCCAGATCGTTTCGCGCGGGGCATCGTGGCAAAGCGCGTGCAAATCCTTGAGCGAAAGTCCGCACCACGGTGCGCGCAGGACCGCCAGCCAGGCGATGCGGTCGGACAGTTGCGCCAGGGCGCGGGCAATCGCGGCCAGGTCCTGTACCACGCTGAAGCGCTTGCGGCGCTCGAACTCGGTGCGGTTGACCGCGATGCCGGTCCTGCCCAGCGCGTTACTCACCTCCTCTCCGTGGGTTCGGCTGCGGACCAGGATTCCGATGGTCCCGTCGGGACGGTCCTTGAGCGTGGTTCGGACGATTTGCTCGACGATCGCCACCTCGGACTCGTGATCCCCCTTGCGGAAGTAGTGAAGACGTGCATCGGCATTTCCGTGCTTCGCCTCGGACGCGGGCCTTGCCCCGGGCGCCGGCTTGCAGGGCGTATAGGCCACGGTGCCCAGCAGCATGTCGCCCTCGGCAGGGAAGACCCTGGGGAAAACCATATTGAACCAGTCCACCAGCCCGGGCGTGGAACGGAAGTTCACGGTCAACCGGAGCAGTTCGGGCCGCAGGGCTGCCAATCCCTGTTCGCACACCCTGAGGTAGCCGCGTACGTCGGCCTCCCGGAACCCATATATGGACTGCATGGGGTCGCCGACCATGAACACGGTGCGGCCGTCGCCGTCCTGCCACTCGCGGGTCATCTGCTGGAGCAGGTCGAGCTGGGTGCGCGAGGTGTCCTGGAACTCGTCGACCAGGATGTGGCGCAGCCGCGTATCCAGGCGTTCGGCCAGCAGCGACGGTCGGTCGCCGTGGCCCAGGGCCTTGAGCGCCGCCTGGCTGACTTCCGTGTAGTCGGTTTCCCTGCGCTGCGCAAACAGCACCTTCAACTGCGCAAAAGCGCCGCGCAACACGCGCATAACCGACTGCACCAGTTGCAGACGGGCCGCTTCGTAACCAGGCGACTCGAGAATCCTGAGGCGGGACAATCGTTCCTGTAACTCGCCGGACCCTCTGAGCGCTTGTTCCAGTTTTTCGCCGAGCTGCTTCTTGAACCGCACGCGCCATTCGTTCTTCAGCGTGAGCAGGTCGTTCGCCGCGCGGCCCCATCCGGAAAGCGCATCGGGGTTGGCGGGGTCGTCCGGCTCATCGTCGGTTACCCAGTAATCGGCAAAGGCCTTCTCGAATTCTCCGCAAAATCTCCCCAGGCATTGAAGCATGCGGCCGATTTCGCGGCCTGCGAGATTGCGCAGCGCCGCATTGAGCGCCGCTGCGTTGTCCCCCGCTCCCAGCAACGGCAGCCACTGTTCGCGCTTGGCCAGCATTCCCGCGACCAGTTCGGTGAATTGCTGCCCGCTGCCGTCCAGGTGGCGAAGCAGGGTCTGCACATCCTCGTCCCCAATCCGGATGCCATCTTGCAGCAACATGCGGGCGGCCGTTTCGTATAGAGGCACTGCGTCGGCGCGCAGGTTGCCCAGCGCTCCGCCGCCGCTGGACACCGGGGAACTCGCCGCCAGCCACGAACCGAGCGAGTCGATGGTAATGATGCGCAGGCGCGCGGGATTGTCCGGAAGGTCCCAGCCGCGCTTGCGGGACTGTACAAGCACGCGCCTCGCAAGCTCGAGGCTCCGTTGGCGGTGAGGCGGAACGTCCTTGTTGTCCGAAGCGGCCTCCCGGAGGCTGCGGGCCACGCGCTCGCGCATTTCAGCGGCCGCCTTGCGCGTGAAGGTGATCGCCAGCACCGCGTCGGGCTCGGCCTCCCGCGCCAGCAGTCTCAGGTAGCGCTGGACCAGAATCTCGGTCTTGCCGGAGCCGGCCGGCGCCTGCACGATGAACGAGCGCTCCGGGTGCAGCGCCCGTTCGCGGACCGCCTGGTCTCCGGGCGCGGTCATGCCTGCTCCAGCTCCTGGATACGGCTCAGTACCTGGTACTGTCCGCGACCGCCGTCATCCCAGGAAAAAATCTCGACGCGCGCATCGCCCCGGCTCAGGTCCATCGCCGCTTTTTCCAGTGCTTCGCGCCAGGCCGCCAGGACGCTTTCCCAGTTCGCGTAATGCCTGAAATCGCGGTGCTTCGAAATGGGTGTCAGCTTCGGCAGCTTCTCCTTGCCCGGAATATCGGCGCTCGGGTCGCATATGCCCTTCACCGCTCGCTGTCTTCCGGAAAGGAATACGTAGCCGACACCGGACACGTCTGGCGTGACCAGCGCGTATGCCGGAAGCTGGCTGGACCGCAGACGCTCCGGGTTGAGCCCCGAAAGCGGTATTTCCCGCCCGGTCTTGTAATCCAGCACCAGCGCCCCCGCGTCGGCCCCCGGTTGATCGACCCGGTCCAGCCTCATTCGCAGCGTGACAGGTCCCAGGTCCAGTTGTGCCAGTTCCTCCAGTTCCCGGACGCTGAATTCGCCGCGCTCGAGGTCGCGACGGACCCAGTCCAGCGCAAGCAGCACGGCCCGCTCGCGTTCCATCCGCAGCAGCCCCAGCACGAGCGGCCGGATTCCCGGCGGTTCCTTGCGGGGGATTTGCGCCGCCCATTCCTGGAGGCTGGGCTCCAGGTCGGGCAAGGCCTCCGCCAGCGACGCGGCGTCCCCGAACTCGGTATAGAGCCGGCACAAGAGCTTGTGCACGATGTCCCCGCGGTCCAGCGGACTGATTCCGTCCCACGGTCTTGGGTACTCGGCCGCGTACAGTCGATGCTCTGCAAATGCGCGAAACGGGTTCCTGAGTTGATGATCCATCAGCCGCGTACCGCCGCCGACCTCTTCATCCGGCTGGAGCGGAGGCGCAGCATCGTCCCTGAGTGTCTCCAGCGAGGCGCCGGCGCGAACGACTTCGACGTAAGCAGGGCCCGCAACCGCCTCCTCCACGCTTGAAGGGTCGCGCAGGGGAACCTGGGCAATGAGTGGACTGCAGCTTGTCTCCACGCCTTCTTCCGCAACCTTCGACCAACTGAACACCACTTCGTCGGCGCTGTGCAGCAATGCTTGCGTTTGCCGGCGGGCCTGGTCCAGCGCCGACTGCGCGCTTGCCTGGGGCATCTTCATGCGCCGTTGCAATCCAAGAGGAAGCAGGGGCGCCGGCCGGATTCCTCGTGGCCACAGGTTGGCGCCCGCGCCCGCCACCCATAATCGATCGAAGTGCAAACCGGCCGACTCCTCGACCGGCAGGAGTTCCACGGCCTGGTCGGGACCCTGGGGCTGGAACTTGCGGTCCCGGGCCATCGTGCCCAGGCGCGAGAGCGCTGCGGCGAGCGGGACGGGCCTTGCGGAAATGGCGTCGCAGCCGCCGTACTCCGAAAGCAAGCGGCCGAAGGCTTCCACCGCCTGCTGCTCGCTGCTGACCAGCGGCCGGTCGCCTGGCCAGCCCAGTTCGCGCAGAAAGGTCGTGAATACTCCGGCCCAGGTGCGGTAGGAGTGCGCCCTGCCCTTTCCGCGGGCCTTTCTGGAAGCCTTCCATGCTTTCTGCAGTTCCTGGGCGAGCAGTGGCGCGCCCGACAGGGTGCGCGCCATCAGTTGCGCGCGGGTAATCTCGCCCCCGACCAGTCTCTCCCTTATCCGCCGCTCCACGCGTGCGCGGCTGCCGGCTTCCGCGTCCGAACCATGAAGGTATGCGCCGCGCAGCACCCGGCTGACCACCTCGAAATCCACTACGGTCGGCAACAGGCAGAGCGCGTCGAGGGCCATTTCCGCCGGTCCTGCATGTCCCAGCGATGGCGCTTCGGCGGAGTTCAGCGGAGCATCCTGTGGAAATCCTCGCGTCTGCCATGCGGGCTGCATCCGGTCCAGCAGCGCCCGGCGCGCCCGGGGGGCACGATCGGTGAAATCGACAAGCACCAGGCCGGCGTTGCCTTCCACGGCCCAGCTTGCCGCGGCCTGCAGTTCCTCGTCGCCGTTTTCGTATTGGATCTGGCATACGTTTGCCGCCCTGGGCGCTGCCGGGCCTGTTTCCACGGAGATGCCAGCGGAGCGTACGGTCTCAAGCAATTCGGATTGCGGCGTCGGCAGCGGATCGTTGAACCCGAGCAGATGCAGCGGCCCGCGAGCGGCAATCGCGCCGCTCTGCAGATCCTGGGTCAGGAGTGGCGGGAGTCCCGCGGGCTCCAGCCAGCTTCCCGATCGGCGCAGTTCCTCGAAGCGCGCGACCCAACGGGCGAAGCGGCGCTCGTCTTCCCCGTCCACCTCGCTGCGCAGGCGCTCGAGGTTCAGCCCGTATTCAAGCGCCAGGTTCCAGCTCCTACGGGCCAGTTCCGCGTTCTGCTCCAGGTCGAAGCCGGCCACCGCATTCTTCCCGACCGCCTGCTCCCAGAGCATCAGCGATCCGTGGGACGACAGCAATGTGAAATCGCCGGCTATGCCGCCGCGCAGCAGCGAATCTTCCCACAACTGGCGCACCCATTCCTGCCAGGACATTACGGCCGGCCGCCGCCAGACGGTTGCGTTCGCGGCGCGGCGCCACTGGCCGTAGCGGAAGCGTATCCTCCGCGCCAGCCTGCCGGTGGCGGTCACGACCAGTGCGCCCTCCCGCAGCGCGGGGAAAAGGTCCTGTTCGAGAATCTGCTGGTAGGAAGGCGTGCTCAAACTGTCGGTTTACAAGCTCTGCCTAAAGGTTAAGGTACGCTCGCTCAATTGCCAATCCGTCCTGGGCGAATGGAATATCCGCTTCTGCTTGAACCGATCACGCTGGCCGGGAGAACCGTGCGCAATCGCGTGGTCCACGCGTCGATGAGCACGCGTTACACGCAGAACCAGGACATCGATCCCCGCCTTGTGCGCTATCACGCCAACCGCGCAGCGGGCGGAACGGGATTGATCGTCACCGAGCCACTGAACGTGCTGCCCTGGCACGACCGGTCGCACCGCCCTGCCCTGTTCCAACCGAACACTCTCGATGCCCTGTCCCGCTGGGCGGACAGCGTGGAAAGCAAGGGTTGCCGCCTTCTGGGGCAGTTTCAGGATTCCGGCCGCGGTCACCGCGAGGCGGGCCGGTCGCATCAGGCGTGGGCGCCCTCGGCGCTGCCCGATGACCTGAGCTGGACCATGCCCAGGGAAATGCCTGTGCACCGCATTCACGAGGCCATCGAACACTTCGGCAAGGGCGCGCGCCGCCTGGAGGAGGCGGGTTTCAGCGGGGTCGAACTTTCCGCCGGACATGGCCACCTGTTTCACCAGTTCCTGTCGCCGGCGGCCAACATACGCGACGACGAGTACGGTGGCGACGTGGAGGGAAGAACACGATTATTGAGGGAACTAATAGAAGTAATAACAAGTAGTTGTAAGAATAATTTCATAATAGGATTAAAACTGCCGGGCACTGACGGGATTCCGGGAGGCATCGATCATCCCGAGTCCGCGCGCATCACCGCGCGCCTGGCGGAGACCGGCGGCTTTCATTACCTGGTCTATTGCGACGGTTCGCATTCCCATACGCTGGAGACGCACATTCCGGACATGAGCTACCCGCGCGCCCCGTATGTCCAGGAGCACGCGGAGATCGCGGCCAACGCGCCAGGCGTGCCGCTCATGGCCCTGGGTCTGATTACCGACCCGGCGGAAGCGGAGGGCATACTGGCCGCGGGAAAGGCGCAGATGGTGGCGCTTGGGCGGCCGCTGGTAACCGACGCGGCCTGGGTTAAGAAATCCGCCGAAGGCCGGCAGTCCGAGATCCGCTACTGCGTGTCCTGCAATACCTGCTGGGCCACGATCGTCGAGCGCAAGCCGATCCTCTGCGACAACAACCCCCGCCTTTCGCAGCCCGACGAGGTGGACTACTGGCCGCAGCCGGCCAGGCGCAAGCGGCGCGTCGTGGTCGCGGGCGCCGGTCCCGCGGGCCTGGAGACCGGTTGGGTGGCTGCCGCCCGGGGACATGAAGTCACCGTTTTCGGCTCATCGGAGCGGCCCGGCGGCAAGGCGTACCTGCATGCCCAATTACCCGGCGGAGAGAACGTAAGCAGTGTCTACGACTACCAGGAAATGGCCGCCGCAAAAGCCGGTGCAACAGTTCACCTCGGGATCCAGGCGGGAGTGGACGACGTGCTGCAGTGCGAGCCGGACGTGGTGGTCCTGGCAGGCGGCGCGACGATGCTGTGGCCGCACGGCTGGCCTGAGGAATGGCGCGATTTCGTATTCGATATCCGCGAGGTCAGCCGGGAAATGCTGGAGCGTCCCGAGGAAACGATAGACGGCACGGCCGTGTTATGGGACCAGGACCATACGCTGGCGACCTACTCGGCAGCGGAACTGCTGGCGGAGCGTTTCGCGCGGCTTGTGATCGTCACGCCCCGGGAGCGTCTGGCCAGCGATGTTGGCCTGGTGACGCGTCAGGGCATCTACCGGCGCCTGTACGGCATGCCGAACGTGGAGGTCGTGCTGCTTTCGGACATCCATGCCGATTCCGCGCTGGATGAAGGCCGCGTCAGTTGCCGCAATGTCCTCAACGGTTCGCTGCGGGATATCGACGACCTGGCGATGCTGACCTGGTCCGGCAGCCGCGCGCCCAACGACGAACTGGCCGCGCCGCTGAAGGCGAAAGGCGTCGAAGTGGTTTGCGTCGGCGATTGCGACATGCCGCGCACGCTGCTCGCCGCCACCACCGACGGCCACGCCCTCGGCCGCTCCCTCTAGCCCGGGACTACATGAACGGGCGGATGTTCTTGTTGGACTCCATGTAGCAGTACGACAGCATCCAGTAGAGGTTGATGCCGATGCGCTCGGTGTCGGGCTCGGTGAAGACGTAGCCGTGGGAGGTGATTCCGTCTTCGAGGTATTCGAGCACGTACAAGACCAGGACGTCGCGGGTGAAGACGTCGCTGTAATTGTTGAGCGGCCAATCGACGTTCGATAGCCGGAGGCCGATCTCCCTGCCGTCCGTATGGGTGATACGCGCTCCACCGCCCCGGTCGTGGACCTGGAGATTGTCGTAGCGCCTGTATTCCTCGTCACGCCCGCCGCTCACGCCGGGAATGTCGATATAGCAGCTCATCATTCGCGCCGCGTGCAGCCTGTAGGTTCCGCCCGGGTGATCACGACCGCCGGGCGCATCCAGCCACATCTGCTGCTCGCCCAGCAAGGACTTGTCCGCCCATGCGGCGCACTCGCCCTCCGCTTTGCCGCGGAATTGCGCGGCCTCGCGGGTCCAGTAGACGACGCAGTCCGGCGGCGCTTCCGGACGTTCGGAGACGCCTGCGCCTTCAGCCATCGGATCCAGCCCTTCCACCGGGCGGTTCCAGACCTCCATGCGCGAAGCGCCCCGCTCATTGTCGGGCGACAGCGCCAGCGCACCGGCGCGAGTGAGCGCGGAATAGTCGCCGCCGGAGAACTCCCGAAACGCAAGCAGCATGGAATCCGGCCCGCCCACGCGATCGACGCGAAGCTCGATGCGGTCATGGCGTTCGTTTTCCGGATAGCCGATGCGCCGGTCGAAATACACCTGGTTGTAGTTGTCGTAAACGCGCGCCAGCAGCTCGGCCAACACCAGCACGTCGCGTTCCGTTGGCGTGGAATCCTCGCCCTGCGCGAACGCCGGGGCTGCCGGCAGCAGCGTCACCAGGAAGGCAACAGCAAGCAACGACTTGAGATTACGCATGTTCCACCTCCAGGTCCATGAGTTCGTAGTAGGTCATCATGTAGCCGTAGACGGCGCCGCGAAGGAAGATGTAGTGGCCGTCGGCGGTGCACCAGACGTCGTACCTCGGGTGATCGTTGGCCAGGCCGACATTTACGCCGAAACGGAAATGCAGGGCGTCGAACTCGCCCGCGCCCACCGTGATCCGGTCTTTGCCGACGTACTCGATCGCCGTGGGGATGCTGTGCAGCATGGGCCCGGTGGCGCCGCGGTGGTCGGGTGACGACATCAGCAACTGCGGGAATTTCTGCACGCCCGGACCCTTGCTGAGATCGAGCATACTCAGGACCCAGGAGTCGCAGATGATGGCGTGATCGACAAACGCCCGCGGGCGCTCGATCAGGCTCATTTTCTGTGAAACCCGGCCTTCCACGGCCGTCCAGGTCTCGCACTCGGCTTCGTTCTCGCCAAACCGGAACCAGCCGCTGCCCATGAACCGGTCGCCCACCGAAATGCGCACGAAACAATCCAGCGGATGCCAGTTCTCGTCCAGCGTCAGCGCCACGTTGCGCATCACGCTGGGCCGGTCGTCGATCTCGCTCTGTGCCGTGCAGGTGCGGTGGCCGTCGGAGTGGACGGTGATCGTGAACCGCTCACGGCCGCGTTCCTGGTCCATGCGGTCCGGTTTCTTGCTGAGATAGGCAATGCGACCGTGATAGTTCACATGGTCTACCTGAAGAATTTCGCTCATTGGGACCCCTCCCGGTGTGTGGTTTGCTAATCCATAACGCCGTGGCCGCGCCTGGGCACGAGCACGGTGCGGTCGAATACGCAGACTGCGTCGCCGTGCTGGTTCCGGCCGGTCGTGCGCACCGTGACGACGCCGGCGTTGGGACGCGATTTGGAAGGCCGCTTGCGAATAACCTCGGACGATCCGTACAGCGTATCGCCGATAAACAGGGGGTTCGGCAGGCGGATGTCGCCCCAGCCCAGGTTGGCGATGGCCTTTTCGCTGACGTCGGAGACACTCATGCCCACCAGCACCGACAGCGTCAGCGTGCTGACGATCAGCCGCCGGCCGAACTCGGTCTTCGCCGCGTATTCCTTGTCGAAGTGCAGCGGGTGCGTGTTCATCGTGAGCAGCGTGAACCAGGTATTGTCGGTCTCGGTCAGCGTGCGCGCCGGCGAATGCTCGTACACGTCCCCCTTGCGGAACTCCTCGTAGTACCGTCCACCGCCGCGCCGCACGATGCGGCCCTTTTCGGGGCTTGCCTCGGCCACCTGCAGGATTAGAGGTCCTGGCAGTGGATGAAGATGGGACTGTCCGCGAACTGGCCGAATTCGGCCGCCAGCTGGCCGACCGTGTCCGACTGGATGTCCTCTCCGAACTTCTCCATGCTGTTGAGGTCGATGACCTCCGCGTACTGATAGGGCGGCGCATCCGTCCCGCCCAGCAGTCCCACGCAGCGCAGGACGCGGAAGTTTTCCACCGACGGAAGCCGATTGACTTCCACCAGGTCGCGGCTGCGCGCCCAGGCCTGGTACTCGGCCGGGTCGGCGCCTTCCTTCAGGTTAAACAGCACGATGACGCTATCCATTACTCAGTTCTCCTGATCCTCGCCCGGGGATGATGTCTGGGGTTCTTCTCCTGCCGGATTTTCCTCTTCCTCAAGGTCGGTCACCAGTTCCTCGATGGCGGCCGCGTCTTCATCTTCAGGCAGCGGAGGCTGGGCGACCGCCTTGCCGAAATGCGCCCGAACGGCCGTTTGCGTGACGGCGTCCAGCCGGTAGACGCCGGTTACGGAAAGCGGAAACGAGCCGAATGAACCGCCGCTGATCTGCAGGCGCTCGCCCGGATTGCCGCAGACCCGGCCGGTCGATGAACGGAACTGAATGCCGTAGGCGTGGCGAAGGTCCATGGACGGGGGCGAAATCTCCACGTGGTAGACGCGTCTGCGGCCGTCGAAGACCAGCAGGTTGGAGTCGTTAAGCACCTCGAAGTTGTCGATGCGGTTCTGGAAGAAGCAATCGCCACTCGCCATGTTGTGGGGGAAGCGGGCGATTCGGCCCTGGCGCGAGGCCGAGGCCCCTTCACCCTCCGCCGTGGCGCAGGAGGTCAGCAGCAGTGTGGCCGCAATTGCGGCCAGGGCCGGCAATGTCAATCGGGATGTTGCACGCCGAAGCGTCATGAGGCGGGTCCTCCGGGTTCCGGGCCGCGCGCTATCGGACGATCGTCGGATTGCGACCATTCGCTCCAGGAACCGGGATACAGCGCCGCGCCGCCGAGATCGGCCAGCTCCATCGCGAACAGATCGTGGCAGGCCGTTACGCCGGAACCGCACATGACGCAGGCGGCGGAAGGATCGGCGCCGCCCAGGAGATCCAGGTAAAGCTTGCGGAGCTCGTCCGGTGACCGGAAGCGTCCGCTGGCGTCCAAGTTCTCGCGGAAGAAGGCATTGATCGCGCCGGGTACGTGGCCCGCCTGTGAATCCAGCGGTTCCGAGAGGCCCTGATAGCGGGCGCCGTCGCGGGCGTCCAGCATGTGCATGCCGCCGGCAAGCGCCGCGCGCTCCACCCCGGCGAGTCCCACGACCGGCCGGCAGTGGCCCCCAACCGGGTAGTCCGTGGGTTCAATGACGGGTTCGGCGCTCTCAAGCGCAAGGCCCGCTTCTTCCCAGGCCTGGATTCCGCCATCCAGCAGCCCGGCGCGCTCGTGTCCCATCCAGTTCATCATCCACCAGAGTCGTCCGGCAATCGCACAGCCCATGTTGTCGTATGCCACTACCAATGTATCGGGTTTGATGCCCCAGCGACCCAGCGTGGTCGCAAATTCCGCGGGTTCGGGAAGCGGATGGCGCCCGCCCTCCCCCGACGCATGTCCGGCGAGATCGTGGTCGAGGTCCGCATACGGCGCCCCGGGGATGTGGCTATCGGCCCAAAGTGCGCGTCCTCCGTCCGGATTCATTAGGTCGAAGCGGCAGTCCACCGCCCGGGCCTCGCCGGCCTCGATGGCGGAATACAGTTCTTCCGGATTCAGCAACAGAGCGGCCACTCAGGAGCCCTCCACTGCGGCCTGGATCTCCGGAACGATCGCAAACAGGTCGCCCACCAGGCCGATATCGGCGATCTCGAAGATCGGGGCCTCCGGGTCCTTGTTGATCGCCACGATGACGCCGGCGTCCTTGATTCCGGTAAGGTGCTGTATTGCGCCGGAAATGCCGATCGCGAAATACAGATCGGGGGCGATGATCTTGCCCGTCTGCCCCACCTGCATGTCGTTGGAGACGTAGCCCGCGTCCACCGCCGCGCGGGATGCGCCGACCGCGGCCCCCAGGCGGTCCGCAAGCTCGTAGAGCAGCGAGAAATTCTCGGAGCTGCCCAGCGCCCGTCCGCCGGAAACGACCACGCTGGCGCTTTGCAGGTCGGGGCGTTCGGATTCGGCCGACTTCAGATCCAGCCAGCTCGTATGATCCGGCAGTTCCGCGTCCGTTTGCGCCTCCTCGATGGCGGCCTCGCCGCCTTCCGCGGCGGCCGGCCAGGAAGCCAGGCGCGCGGTCCCGACCACGATGTGTTCGGCGGGCGCCTCCACGGTAAGAACGGCGTTGCCCGCGTAGATCGGGCGCTTGAACCGGCGCTCGCCCTCCACGCTCATGATGTCGCTGACCTGCGGCACGCCCAGCAGCGCTGCCACGCGCGGCATCAGGTCCTTGCCGAAGGTCGTGGAGGGCCCGAGCACATGGCTGTAGCCTATCCCGGCCAGCGCCGCAATCTGCGGCGCCTGGACCGCGGCCAGCGGGTTTGCGTTTTCGCCCCGGTCCAGGCACAGGACACGGGAAACACCTTCAATTTGCGCGGCCTGCTGCGCCACATCGCCGCAATCCCGGCCGAGCACCGCCACGTCCAGGCGGTCCGCGCCGATCGCCAGGCCGCAGCTTGCAACTCTCGCGACACCGGTGTGCAGAGTCTGCCCATCATGCTCGGCGACTATGAGTACTGCGCTCACACCGCTACCTCAATTCAAGAATCCGCGTTCGCGCAGCATGCCCATCAGCGCCGGCACGTCTTCAACCACAACGCCCTTTTGTCGCTGCTCCGGCGGCTCGTACGCAAGTGCCTTCAGCGCCGGCGGCGCGGTAAGTCCCATGTCGTCGGCCTCCAGCGTTTCAAGCGGCTTGCGCCGGGCCTTCATGATGTCCGGCAGCTTGATGTAGCGGGGCTCGTTCAGTCGCAGGTCGGTGGTGATAACCGCCGGCAACCGGACTTCCAGGGTTTCCAGTCCGGCGTCCACTTCACGGGTAACCCGGGCCGTGTCGCCGTTCAGCTTTACCTCGGATGCGAACGTGGCCTGCGGCCGCCCCCACAGCGTCGCCAGCATCTGTCCGGTCTGGTTGCAGTCGTCGTCGATGGCCTGCTTGCCCATGATGACGATGTCCGGCTCCTCGCGCCGGATCACTTCCAGCAGGATGCCGGCTGCCGCCAGCGGCTCCACCTCGCCTTCGCACTTGACCAGCAGGGCCCGGTCGGCGCCCATCGCCAGCCCCGTGCGAAGCTGCTGCTGACACTCGTCGCCGCCTATCGTCACGGCCAGGATTTCGCCGGCCTCGCCGCGCTCGCGCATGCGCAGGGCTTCCTCAAGCGCAATCTCGTCGAACGGGTTGACGCTCATTTTCAGGCCCTCGATGGCCACGCCGCTGCCGTCGGGCTTTACCCGCACACGAACGTTGTAGTCCACCACGCGCTTGAGCGTAACCAGTATCTTGCGCATTCTTCCGCGGAAACTCTGCTGCCGTTACGGAACGGCGAATTCTACCCCGCCCGCGGCGCGCGGCAACAGCTAGGTACTGGTGCAAATGAACGCTACACTATGCGCCGGATTAACGGAGGGGAATGTTTATGACTGGAGCTGAAGGCGATCTCGGCCACACTATCTGGCTGATTCTTCACCTGGTGCTGTTTGCCTACTGGCTGGGGGGCGACATCGGCGTGTTTTATTCCACCCGAATGATCCTCAATCGCTCGTATAGCCCGGACCAACGGTTCATGGCTTCGCGCATCATGATGTGGATTGACCTGTTGCCGCGCCTGTGCCTGAGCATGATGCTCACCGTGGGAGGCATTCTTTCGGAATACGTAGGGGTGTCTCATCCCCCGTGGCAGTATGCAATGATCGTCGTGCTGGGCCCGGTGTGGTTCACGGTGCTGCTGGTCATGCACTTCAAGCACAACGCCAGTTTCATGCCGACGCTGACCAAACTGGACCTGTGGTTCCGCTGGTTCCTGATCGCCGCGATCGTGGTTTCCGTATGGTGGTCGGTTTCCACCGGACGGCTGGACAACGCGCCGTGGCTCGCACCGAAGTTGATCGTCTTTGCGTTCATGGTCCTGTGCGGCGTCATGATCCGCATCTTCCTTCCCGGGTTTATCGCCGGCATACGGGCGCTGAGTCAGGGCTCGATTACCGAGGAGCAGGACCACGCCTTGCGCAGCAGTATCCATCGCGTGCGCCCCTGGGTGTTCATGATCTGGGCCGGTCTGATAGTTGAAGCCTTCCTCGGAATCTTCAAACCCGGAGCGCCGGAAGCGGCCGCGACCATGGGCAACCTGATTCACAGCGCCCAGGCGTTTGTGGCTCCCCTGCTCGGGTAGCGAATGCCGCAGCCGCAGCTTCCGCGCGTCGCCCCGGAGGCCATGCCGGAGCGCATCCGGCAGGGATGGGAGCGCTCGATGGCACTTCGTGGCGACGCCACGTGGTTCGAGATCATGGCGCATGCGCCGGAGCTGTACGACTGGTACGGCGAGTTCTACGAGCGCCTGTTCAACGGCGGCCGCGTGGAGCGGGTCATCAAGGAACTGGCGCGCCTGCGCCTGTCGACCACCCACGGCTGCCGCTTCTGCAACCAGGGCAACCGCCCGGACGCGCTCGCGGCGGGGGTCAAGCAGGAGCAGATTGACCGGCTAGACGAATACGAAAGCGGCCCGTTCTCCGAACGCGAGCGGGCCGCTCTCGCTCTGGCCGACCAGATGGTGCTCACCAACCCCGGCGGCTCGCTGGACGAAGCCCTGCATGAGCGCCTGAAGCGGCACTTCAGCCCGGCCGAAATCATGGAACTGGGCATGGTCATGGCGGTGCTGACCGGCATGGCCAAGATGCTGTTCACTTTCGACCTGGTGGAAAAAGAAAAAAGCTGCCCATTCCCCACGAAAGGCGGTAACTGACTCGGGCAATTGGTGCGCTGGACCAGGTCCAGGCACGCGAACGATCGGACACGGCCGGGCGTGCAGGTCTACGCCCTTGGCATTTCCCATATTTGTCCATTCAAAACAATATCTTATATAAACCCAATAAGACACTTACGGGACAGTATTGATATAATGTAACATTCTATTCGCCGGGGTATTGGCAAGACTTGCACTCCCGGCACAAGCAGCAATGCGCCGTAGTGATCCACAGGGGTGTAGATGAATCAACAAACAAGCTTGCCGGTGACCGTGCTTTCGGGTTTCCTGGGCGCAGGAAAGACGACGGTGCTTAGCCATATTCTCAATAATCGAGTAGGTAAAAAGGTCGCGGTTATCGTGAACGACATGAGCGAGATAAACATCGATGCTTCACTGGTTCAGCAAGGGGTGTCGCTGTCACATCAGGAAGAAAAGCTCGTGGAGATGAGCAATGGTTGTATTTGCTGCACTTTGCGGGAAGATCTGCTGCTCGAAGTGAACAAACTGGCAAGGGAGGGCCGATTTGATTACCTGGTTATTGAATCGACCGGAATCTCCGAACCCTTGCCAGTCGCCGAAACCTTCACTTTCGCCGATGAAGATGGAGTTTCGCTATCCGATGTGGCGACTCTGGACACCATGGTGACAGTGGTAGATGCAGTCAATTTTCTCAGAGACTACGACGAAGCAAAGGACGTACAGGAAACCGGAGAATCCTTGGGGGAGGAAGATGAGCGCAGCGTTGCCGACTTGCTGATCGATCAAGTCGAGTTTGCCGATGTGCTGCTGATCAGCAAGACGGATCTGGTTGAACAAGCCGAGATCGATAGATTGGCCGCGATCCTCAGATCTTTGAATACAAAGGCGCGCATTATCCCTATCTCGCAAGGTCAGGTTTCCACTGATGATGTGCTGAACACAAGGCTGTTTGACTTTGAGCGCGCGCAGCGAGCCCCAGGCTGGCTCAAGGAAATGCGCGGTAAACACGTTCCCGAAACGGAAGAATACGGCATCGGTAGCTTTAGCTATGTTGCACGCCGGCCGTTTCATCCTGAGCGAGTCCATGAGTTTTTCCACAATACGGAGAAGTTCGGCAAACTGATTCGATCAAAAGGCTATTTCTGGCTCGCGACGCGTCCGGAATTCGCGTGGGAGTGGAGTCAGGCCGGTGGAATTGCCCGATATGGCTTTGCAGGCATGTTCTGGCATGCAGTGCCTCGGGACAGTTGGCCTGAGGATGAAGAAAGTCTTGAAAACATTTTCAAATCGTGGGAAGAGCCTTTCGGTGACATGCGCCAGGAACTCGTCTTCATCGGGCAGGGACTTGATCAGAAGGCAATGACGGACACTCTAGATCAATGCCTGTTGACACAAGAGGAACTCCTAAGGGGCAAAGAGTACTGGTTGACCCTGAATGATCCCTTTCCGGCCTGGAGACAGGAATGACTGCATTGGCCCCTGCATTGAATGTAGCTTTCCCCGAGATTAAATGCCGACAAGCCGTTGTCGGGGATCAACTCGACGTGCTTGCCGATATTTATCGGGAGGAGGTCAATATCTCCGTCTGGCAACGCACGCTCCCCGAGGTGTTATCAAATGCCGCCGAGCATCTCTTGCTTGAAAGACCACATCTACAAATTTCGCGTACGGTGAGTCCAAAGAATGCTTACGAAATCCTCATCAAGTCACTCGGCAACAAGGCAGAGCCGGTTGCCCTGGCCGCAGACATCGCCGAGCTGGCCGAAATGTTCTGTTTCTTGTTCGATCTCAAATGCATCGGGCTGAGACTGACTGCACTCGGTCATGCCATGTGCCCTCGATTTCATGTAGATTGGGTGCCTTGCCGATTGGTTACGACCTACCAGGGACGGGCCACTCAATGGCTTGCCCATGACCGGGTTGACCGAGGCAAGCTGGGGGCCGGTAATCAAGGGAAGTCAGATGAGCAATCCGGTTTGTTCTCCCATGCCGATGATATTCAGCAAATTCGGCAAGGGGATGTTGCCCTGCTAAAGGGAGAGGGTTGGGCAGGCAATGAAGAGGCAGGCCTGGTCCATCGCTCTCCACAGTTAAACGCTGGCGCGCGTCGCTTGTTGCTGACCCTGGACTTTACGGACCAGTTGCGAGAATCGCGTCAGCACTAGAAGCTGGAGTCGGGTTCCTTCAGGAATTCCAGTTCTTCGGGAGTGGATTCACGGCCCAGCGCTTCATTGCGGTGCGGGAAACGGCCGAAGCGTTCGATGATGACGAGGTGCTTGCGCGCCCAGTCCAGGTCCTCTCCGACGGGATCCAGGCGTTCGGCCATGAGCTTCATGCAAAACCGCTGGTCGTCGAGGTCCTCGCTGTGCTCGAAGGGAAGGTAGAGGAACTTTCGCATGTCCCTGCTCATGTTCTCCGCCATGTCGAGACCTGAATCAACCGCGTGTCGGGCGATTCCCAGCGCCCTGGCGTCGGTTGCGAACGACCGCGCATCGTCGCGAAACAGGTTGCGGGGGAACTGATCCAGCAGCACGCAAAGGGCTACGCAGCCGGCCCCGCTGCTCCGCCAGTCATCGTAGTCGCCTCGCGCGGCGGCCTCGTAGTCCGCGAGGAAACGCTCGCGTATCGTCTCGTCGAACTCGTCGCTTTTCGCGAACCACCGCTCGGGGCCGGACTCCTCGAACCAGAACCTGAGCAGTTCCTCCCTGACGCCTGGCTTGCGGGTCACGGCAAGCGCGGCCCTAGGCGAACTGCACCAGCGCCTTGCCGACGTTCTTGCCGCGCATCAGCCGGCAGAACGCTTCCGGCGCCTTCTCGATACCGTCGGCGATGTCCTCGCGATAACGAATTCGCCCTTCCTGTAGCCAGCGGGTGCAAGCGCGGAGAAAGTCCTGCTGCTTGTCCTCATGGTCATAGACGACCAGTCCCCGGACGGTCGCGCGGGCCATGACCAGTGGGATCAGGCTGGGGCCCGGGGGCGGTGGCCCCGTGTTGTTGTAGCCGCTCATCATTCCGCACAGGACGACCCGGGCGCCCTGGGCCAGATTGGCCATTGCCGCGGTCAGCACTTCGCCGCCGACGTTGTCGAAATACACGTCAATCCCGTCCGGGCAGGCGGCCTTCAGTTTATCGCCCAGTTCGCCGGTCTTGTAGTCGACGCATTCGGCAAAGCCGAACTCGTCCTTCACGATGGCGCACTTCTCGGGGCCGCCGGCGATCCCGATCGCCCGGCAGCCGGCAATGCGCGCCAATTGGCCCACCATGCAGCCCACGGGTCCGCATGCCGCCGACACCAGCACGGTCTCGCCCGGCATGGGCTCTCCCAGGTGCAGGAGCCCGGCCCAGGCGGTCAGTCCCGGCATGCCCAGTATTCCTATACCCGTGCTGACGGGAGCGGCGTCCGGGTCCAGTTTGCGCAGGTCGATGGCGCCGGTGCTGAGCCCGTATTCCTGCCAGCCGTTGGAGCAGACCGCGATGTCGCCGGGAGCGAAGTCCGGGTGCCGCGACTCGACCACCTGCGCGACCGTTCGCCCGGGCATGACGTCGCCGGGTAGTACTCGCTCGGCGTACAGATGGCGGCCGGAGATCACTCCGCGCAGATACGGGTCCAGCGAGAGGTAGAGCGTTCGGGAAAGGAATTCCCCTTCATCGGGCCGCGGCACCGCCCCCTCGGCCAACTCGAAATCGGAAGTCTCCGGTACGCCGTCGGGGTAGCGGCTGAGCAGAACCTGCCGCTGGGTCTCCGGGATGTCCTGATTCAAAGCTGTTCGAGCGCGGTCTCGGCCGAAGAGCAGCTCAGGCCCCCGCCGTTTTCCAGGTTGAGTTCCGTGACCACTCCGTCGTCGACCACGATCGAGAACCGCTGGCCGCGCATGCCCATGCCGAACCCGGAGGCGTCCAGCTCCAGGCCCAGAGCCCGGGTGTAATCGCCGTTGCCGTCGGCCAGCATCATGATCGAATCGCCGGCACCGGCGGAACGGCCCCAGGCGTCCATTACGAACACATCGTTGACCGCCATGCAGGCGATCTGGTCCACGCCCTTGGCCTGCAGCTCCCCGGCGTTGTTTACGTAGCCGGGAAGGTGCTCATTCGAGCAGGTGGGTGTGAACGCGCCCGGCACCGAAAACAGGACCACCTTCTTGCCTGAAAACAACTCGCCGGTGGTGATCCGGCCCGGTCCGCCTTCGGTCATGACGCCGAAGGCCCCTTCGGGCATCGCCTGCCCTTTCTCAATGCTCATGCTGGTCCTCCCGGAAGTAAAAAAAGAAGCGACATTCTAATCCAGCGACCAGTCCGCGCCAACGGCATCAGGGCTGATCCCGGCGCCTGCCGCGCGCAACGCAGCGCATACAATCGCGCCATGCGCATGTCGGCCGAAGAGTTCAGAAAAGCGCCGCGCAAGTCCGTCACGCTGATGGGCATGTCGGGCGTGGGCAAGACGGTGCTCGCCAACCGCCTGCCCGCGACCCGGTGGTTCATTTACTCCGGCGACTACCGCATCGGCACCCAGTATCTGCGCGAACCGATACTCGACAACATCAAGCTGCGCGCCATGGAGGTGCCCTTTCTTCGTAACCTGCTTCGCAGCGACTCCATCTACATCGAAAGCAACATCACCGTACACAATCTGCGCCCCATCTCCACCTTCCTCGGCAAGCTGGGCGATCCCGACCAGGGCGGTCTGCCGCTCAAGGAGTTTCGGCGGCGCCAGGAACTGCACCGCGACGCGGAGGCCAGGGCGATGCGCGACGTGGCCTCGTTCATCGAGAAGGCCGAGCGCATCTACGGCTACATGCACTTCGTGAATGACGCCGGCGGCAGCATATGCGAATTGGGGGATTCTGGCGCGGTGGACACGCTCATCGAGCACACCGTCATTCTGTATCTCGAGGCATCGGCCGAGGACGAGGAAAAGCTGGTGGAGCGAGCGCGCAAGGAACCCAAGCCCATGTATTACTCGCCCGAATTCCTCCAGCGTTCGCTGCCTGAATTCCTGAAGGAACGGAAGCTCGACGACATTGAGCAGGCCTCGCCCGATAACTTCACGCTATGGGCCTTCCCGCGCTTGATCGCCCACCGCCGGCCCCTGTATGCCGCCCTGGCAAAGGAACACGGCTACACGGTGTCCGCCCGGGACGCGCAGGGCGTCCGCAACGAAGCGGACTTCGTGGACCTGGTAGCGGACGCTATCCGCGCGGCCGGCGGATAGCCGGCGTGCGCTAGTCGCCCTGCGTCATCCGCAACTGCAGGTAATAGTTCCGTCCGTATTCGATGCCCTGGTGGGCGTCGGCAAAGAACCCGAAATAACGGTCGGCGAGAGGCGCACGCTCGTCGAACATGTTGTTCACTCCGAAGCGCAGCCGCCAGTCACGATCGACCATTTCGAAGTTGTAATCGAACGTGCCGTTCCAGGTCGTAACCGACGGGATCCAATACAGGGTTCCATCATCCAGCGTCAGCGAATTCTGGTAGAAGTCACCGAGGTTTCGGGCTGACAAGCCTACCCGGAACGGCGCACGGCGCCAGGACAGGAACAGTGTCTGGCGAACCTTCTGATTGCCGTCCTTTTGCAGCAGGTCGGCGAATCCCGACACCGGAATGCTGGCCGGAATAGTTCCCGCGTCCTTTGCCGCGACCAGTTCGGCAGCCCTGCCGCCGGGAACCTGGTCGAACTTGGTCAGGAAGGAGGCGAGATATGTCAGGCTGAAGTCGCCAACTCCCGTTTCCAGCGAATAGCGCAGACTTGCGTCCCAGCCCTTGAGCGTCCGCGTGTCGAGGTTGACGTAGTTGTCGTCAATGTAGCGAATCAGGCCGGCAGGACAAATGCCCGCCGCCTGGTAGATTGCCGCCTCGTCATCGTTGAGTGTTTCGGCCCCCTGGCGCACGACCGCCGGGTTGGCACTCAGGCTTCCGCAGTTGCCGCCGCCATGCTGCAGGCGCGTCAGCAGGTCCAGCACCGTGTGGTTTTCCTCGCCAAGCAGGCCGATCGTGTCTTCCTTGCGTATGGACCACCAGTCGAGCGTGAGCGTGAGCGAATCCGTCGGCTGCACCGCGATGCCGAAGGAGTAGTTGTTGGAGCGCTCGGGCTCCAGCAGCTTGCTGCCCTGCGCAATACGCTGCGTGCTGTTCCGGCAATCGATGATGTCCTGTTCCGGATCGCCGCCGTTCTCGGCCGCATACACACAGGCGTAGTCATTGCGGGTGTTCTGCCGCGCCACGATGACCTCGTTGATCGTGATCAGATTGGGGGCGCGGAACGCTTCCGACCAGGATCCGCGCAAAAGAACGGCCGGCACAATCTGCCAGCCGATGGCGAATTTGGGCACCACGGTGCTGCCCACATCGGAGAAGTTCTCGTAACGCGCCGCCAGCTGTATATCGATGTTGTTCATCAGCGGCAACTGCAGTTCCGTGAACAGTGACGTGACGTTTCGGCTCCCTTCATTGTCGGGCGTTGGGCTGGAATTGATCACGTCCGACACGTACGGAAAGGTGTCACCCTGGAAATCGGTGAAAACGTGGGTTCCGTCGAGTCGGGGATCACGATCGTCCTCGAAGGTTTCGCGGCGAAACTCGATGCCGGCCACCCCGCCCGCAGGTCCCCAGGGGAGATTGAAGAGTTCCGGCGTAGAGACCTGGAAGTCCGCCATTGCGAGTGTCGTCTCGTTGTTGCGGTACACATCCACCAGGGCCCGCTCGATATTGCTGTTCACACCGCCGCTGAAGGGGTTGTAGGCTGCCGGCGTGGGGTCCGAAAGGGCCTCCACCATCAACAGGTTGGATACCCTGTTGCGGGTCAGGTCATCCTTCTGGGCCCGGGACCAGACGACCGCGCCTTCCCAGTCCCACCGTCCGGCCTGGCCTCTGAGGCCCGTGAGCAGCCGCAGGACATTGCCGTCGTTCTCAACGATCCTCGGGAATTCATGGTAGCGGTAGTTGTCGATTTCGAGCTCAAGACCCTCGCAGGGCACCTGGCTCGGCAGAACGCTATCCGGCAGGCGGTTCGGAGATCCGCAGGGTCCGAAGGGGTTGTAGTAGTTCTGCGCGGCGACTCTCAGTTTTACCGTGCTGAACGATGCCGACGCGTGCCGGTACAGGTGCGTGTCCGACATGTAGTACAGCGCCTCCGAAAAGCTCTCCATGCCATTTTCGAACTCATGGTTGACGAAGAAATAAATATTGCCCCGCTTCAGGTCGGAAGAGAGATCGCGGGTTGCGTTGAGGTTGCGCCGGTAGATCGGATCGCCATCGATCGCTCCGCAGTTTCCATACCCGAGATCCCAGTCACAGTCCTCATGACCCTGGGGATATACCTGGAATTCGCCGGCAGAATCCGTCAGCACGTTCCGCAGACCAGTGCTGCGCGCGCTCGCCCGCACGTCGAACTGCCCGTAAAGGGAGTTGGCGCTGGTGTTGCGAAATCGCGTGTCGCCCGCCCAGGGAGAGTCATCCGGCACGCGACGGCGGAAGTCCGCGTCCGCCCAGCGCTCGTCTTCATGCGCACTGATGCGGTCGCGCACGTAATAATTGGCCAGGACGCCTATGCGGGTTCGTTCTCCATTGAAGGAGTCGCCCCACTCCAGCGCAACGCGCTGGGTTTTTCTGCCCACATTGTCGTACGAGCCGTAACGTAAATAAACCCGTAAATGGTCGAGGTCGTCCCTGACTACATAGTTGACAACGCCTGCGACGGCATCCGCGCCATATAGCGCGGATGCGCCATCCTTCAGGATTTCCAGCCGGTCCATGCCGTATATCGGAATGGTCTGCGTATTGGCCGTATTGACCGGGACGAAGCTGCCGCCGACTTCCTCGGTCTGAAAGCTGGCGGCGTTGACGACCCGGCGGCCGTTGAAGAGCACGAGCGTATTCCCGGTGCCCAGGCTGCGAAGATTGAAGGCGCCGATGTCGCCGCGGGCGGAATTCACGCCGCCGCTGATGTTCTCGGCTTCATTGAAAAAGTTCTGGCCCTGCTCGGGAATGAACTGCATCAGGTCATCGCCCGAATCCACGCCGGTTGCTTCGATCTCTTCTGCGCCGATCACCGAAACCGGCAGCGCCCCGGTAATGTTGGCGCCCCTGATGTGGCTCCCCGTTACGACGATTTCCTCCATCTCGGGCTCGTCGCTGTCGCTATCCTGGACGTCCTGCGCGATTGCACTGACGCTGCTTGCGAAGTACAGGGAAAGAGCCGCGCAGACCGCGAACTTGGTACGTTCATTCATGATGCCTACCTCCCAGGTAAGAAGCGGATTCTAGCTTGATGGCGGGCAGCCGCCAAACTACCGTTCGGAAGGCGCAATTTCCGCAAACGCCGTGTGCAGTTTGAGGAATGCCGCGAGCAGATCCCCGTTGGCCTTGCCCAGCCATTGCCGGTCGGCGGCCAGGGACTCCGCGTGACGGCCAAGCATTCGCTGCACTTCGGCGGCCTGGGGTCCGCCCGAACCCCTGCGATCGGCGAGCATCGCCACCGGATCCATTGCCCGGCGCAGCGTTTCCGTCGGAACCGGCAAACGGCCGCCTATGGTTTCCCGGTAGATCCTTTTCAGTTCCTCGTCGGTCAGCGAGTCTGGCGAGCGCCGGTGTGCTCGCCCGTAGTCGGTCAGCGCCGAAGCGTAGCCATGGGCGGTGCGAAACGGCAGGCCGGCCTCCCGGACCAGCATGTCGGCCACTTCGGTCATGGTCGAATACCCGCGCTGCAGTTCTTCCAGTGCTCGGTCGCGGTCGATTCGCAGCAGTCCGACGAGCCATTCGTAGCGGCGGTACATCAGCCTTGCCTTGTCCGCCAGTTCCATGACCGGTGCGATGTCCCGGTAGTCGTGCATTCCGGTGTTGGTGTTGTGCGCGAGAAGCATTTCCGTCTGCGCGGCGCCCAGCACCCGGCTGGCCTGGCTGCGCACCCGGTCCAGCGGCCGCGGATTGCGCTTCTGCGGCATGATCGTGCTGATGGCGACGGAGGATTCGTCCAGCAGGATCCACGGCCTGGGATTGTGGTACTGGGTGTGCAGGTTCTCGACCAACTGGCCAATAGGAACGGCGGACAGGGCCAGAATGCCGGCGAGTTCCCGCCGCAGGTCGCCGGACGAAACCAGATTGGCATCGTAGCTGTTCTCGACCGGAGCGGCGAAGCCCAGCAGTTCCGCAAGCCGTTTACGGTCCAGGGAAAAACCCGAAGTTCCCAGCGCGGCTGCGCCCAGAGGACTCCGGTTCATACGGGCGTATCCCTCCCGGAATCGCTGCAGATCGCGTTCCAGGCTGGCCGAGAACGCCAGCAGGTAGTGCCCCAGCGTGGTGGGCTGCGCCTGAACGCCATGCGTATAGGCGGGAATAGCCGTTGTCGCCTCCTGTTCCGCCAGGCGCAGAAGAGCGGCGCGAGCTCGCGACGCGCCTTCCGCCAGAGCCAGCCACTGGTCGCGAATCAACATTCGCCGCACCACGCCGTGGAGGTCCTGGCGTGAGCGTCCAAGATGAAGATTGGCCACTTCCTCATCGGCCAGTTCGATCAGGCGCTCCTCGTACGGAAGGTAGTTCGCTGTTCGCTTGGCGCCTTCGGCCTCCTGCTCGCTATGCAATTGCATCATCGCAGCGGCGATTTTCTCCGCCTGCCCGCGGTCCACCAGCCTCTCCTTCAGGAGCATGACCAGCGATGCCTTGTTCGCCTCGGCCATGTAGCAGAAGAAATCCGGGCACAGCGCGCCGCGTCGGCGTCCCGAAGGGCCGTTCCCGCCGCCCAGAACCTCGACCAGCGCGGCCGCCAGGACGGGACCGGTGGCGGCGATCTCGTCCCTGGGCGTGTCGTCGCCCGTTTCGACCGTGATTGCCGGGACGCCGAAGCGGCGATAGAAGTAGTTCTTGGCAATCGCGGTATCTTCCGAGGATCGCGGCGCCCGTTCGAACGCGTAGGCGTCCCCGCTTGCACGGGCCAGGCGTAGCCAGCGGGTGACGAACGCCGGCGGGCGGGTGGAATCCTTCAAGGTCGGGACATAGAAAACATTTCTCCAGGTCGAGTGGAAATCCAGCATGACCGCGATTTCGCTTCCCGTCTCTTCCAGCGAGTCGACCAGGTCCCGTACGGCCCGCGTCTCGGGCTGCTCGAAAGTCCCCCAGTCGCGGTTCAGGTCGGTCCCGTCGAGGTTGTGCCGCCAGTGGCCCAGCGCGACGCCGTCGGGATTGAGGTTGGGTATGAAAACCAGGCTGTGCCCGGAATAAAAGGCGCACTTGGCCGAGGACGGGTCGTCACAGGCGCTCGAGCGGTCCTCGAGCAGCCGTTCGGCGAAAGCCGCGAACATCAGGGCGCCCGGGACCTCGGGCGGGTGCTGACGGCCGATGAACAGCAGGTAGTTGGCCGCGCCGGGAGCGGTCTCGGCCGCGAAAATCGGGCGCCCTCCCCTGGATTTGCCGATGCTGCGCCACTGCAGTCCATCGAAACGCTCGGCCGTGCCGCGGCGCCATTCTTCGTAGAAGCCCAGTCCGAGGTTCTCCTGGGCCGAAACGAACAGCCCCTCCGCGCCGGGCTTGAGTTCCATGGTCGCGCGGCCGTCCTCGTGGACCAGCCATTGGCGCTCCGGCAGCGGGTTCCATTCCCGCCCGCCAATGCTGGTCCTGGGCGCGTAGCGGTGCCGGCTGGTGGAGTAGCGTAGCGTTACCACGAGGGTCCCCTGCTCGTTCGCGTTCTTTGCGCGCACGTGGAATCCGTACCAGGGGCTGGGATTGATCGGCGGCGGATCTTCCGGATCGATGGTCAGGATCACTCCGCGTGGATTGAAGACCCGGCAGGCATTGGCGCGCGCGCCTTCGTGGTCCGCGCTGATTTCGTACAGGCCGGTGTCGCAGGGCAGTTCGCTTGCGGCATCCTGCGCGATCGCGAGCAGTGCCGGCGCCAGTAGCCAGGCGAGGACCGCGGCGAGTGATGCAGGATGCTTCACGGCTTGAACGTCATTTCCTGCCGCGTGTCGGCGGCGATGGCGGCGTCCGAGAACCACCAGTAGCCGATGTCGCCGGCCAGCCATGCGGGAAGCTGGTCGTTCAGGTGCGGGTCGAACAGGCGCGAACTGACGCCGCCGGGTATGACCGCCAGGACTTTGTCGGGATCCGCGAGGTCGGCGACGAACCTGAGCGAGTCGATTATGCGCGGGTCGTAGTTGCCCTGCCCTGGAAAACGCGCCCGCCCCAGGGATTCACCGGATCCGCGGCCGGGATAGTCCCCGCCGCCCAGCAGACGATCGGCCAGTTCTCCGGGCAACCAGGGATTGCTGAACCGGAACCGGCTCAGGTCCCCCCAGCGCCAGGCGGACGGGTCGGGGCCCAGTCGCGATTGCAATTCGGACCAGGCGTCGAGCGCCGCGGCGCGAAGCAGGTCGTCGCGGCCCTCCACCGCCTCGGTGCGCTTGTCGTCGAACCACTCCCACTCGCCCGCCAAGAGCATCAGGTACACGCGCTCCTGCCAGTAGTAGATGTCGCGTGCGTATTGCCGGGCCAGCACCTCGCCCAGCTCGTCCTCGAAAATGCGCCGCACCAGGCTGGCCATCGTTGCCTGGAAAAGGGCGGGTGCCGCCAGCTCCGGCTCGTCGTGAAAGTCCCAGTCGGCCAGCATCGCGGCGGCGGCCTGCGTTTCGGGTTGCGCTTCCAGTGCCCGGACCATGATCGGAACGAGACCGCGGGCCATGGGATTCAGCGTGTCGTTGATCGCCGACCAGTGGTCGGCAACCGAAAGCGCAGCGTCGCCGTGGAACAGTTCCTGCATACGGCGGTAGCGCCAGGAAGAAGCCACGTAGCTGGTCCAGTGACCGTCAAAATCGCCGCTCACTGTGCGGTGGTTGGCGTTGCCGACCCAGCCGCGCGGCGGGTTTATGTACGTGGGCGCCCGCGCAAAAGGCACGAAAGCAGGCCAGTCATCCTCGGCGTCCATGACGGGAACGGGCAGCGCACCGTCGCCCCGGCGCCGCACCGGCACGTGGCCGGCCGTGTAGTGCGCTATGTTCCCCTTCGTGTCTCCCACCGTGTAGTTGTATGGCGCGTTGATCTGTCCAATGACTTCGGCGGCCTCAAACATATCGCGCGCGAGCATGACGCGCTCGATTCCGACCTGCGTGCCGATATTCTCGGCCATGCTCCAGCGCAGCGAATAAACGCGGCCGTCGTCTCCGGTCAGGCCGTGATCGGATATGACCGGTCCGCGCCGCGTATGGCGAACCGTCAAAGGGTGCTCTCGGTACCCGCTCGGGGCATTGCGGTCGCGTATGCGGATGGTCTCCTCCACGATCCGGTACGGAACGGACTGTTCTCCTTCCAGGTAGTGGCCGGGCCGGTCCTCATCGTCCCGTTCGATGAACAGGTCGGCGACATCGGAAAAGGCATTGGTAATGCCCCAGGCAACATGGCTGGATCGGCCCACTCCCAGTCCCGGCAGGCCCGCGCCGGCGGTACCCACCGCCCGCCATTCGGGCGTGATCAGGCCCACCGGGTGCCAGATGCCGGGCAGGCGGCGCACGTCAATGTGCGGGTCATTGGCCACGATCGGCGCGCCGCCCGCCGATCGCCGGGCCGATGTCGCCCAGCTGTTCGAGCCGTCCGCCGGCTCGGGCAGCTCGGGGAAACTCGCGGGTCCGCCAGCCGGCATGCTGTTCTCCGCCAGGCTGTAGTCCGATGCCCACTCGCTCTCGTCGTCGGGGTTGACGGTCAGCATCGAGATTTCCGCGGCCTTTTCGGCGCCGAGGTGATCGACCAGCGCCTGGCTGAGCACTTCCGTGCGCCAGTTTCCCGTGCTGTTGAACGCCAGGAACAGGTACTGCGTCGTAAAGTCGTCTAGGGTGAATGGCGCCGGCGGCTCCCCGGAAATCCGCACGGCCAGCGGAAATTCATCGGCCTGCGTCGCGATGTAGGCGTTGACCCCCTCGAGGAACCATTCGTGCAGTTCGCGGCTGGGCGATTCGAGTTGCGCCGCCCACTGGGATCCCATGCGGCTGAGGCCCATGACCCGAATCAGCGTGTCGCTGCGCAGGCCGGCCTCGCCGATCTGTTCGGACAGCCGTCCGCGAATCAGCTCGCGGGTCAGCAGCATTTGTGACAGACGGTCCTGGGCGGTGACGAAGCCCTGTACGCGCAAGGCGTCGGCCAGCGTCTCCGCGTAGATATAGGGCACTCCCTGCCGGTCCCTCTTCACGCGCACTTCGTCATCCAGCATCGCCAGGACCGCTGCGTCGCCGACATCCCGGTCCCGATCCGGGATGTTGCTCTCCCTGAGCCAGGCGATACCCGCGGCTGCAGCCAGGACAATCACCAGCAGCAGGGCGATGAGCGCGATTCCGATTTTTTTCAGCATTCGAGGTTTCCTCGGGTGATTTTCACGGCGCCAGTGTGACTTCCCTGCGCGCATTGGCGCTGATGGCCTGATCGGAGAACCACCAGTAGTTGATTTCGCCGGACAGCCACAACGGCAGCTGGTCGTTCAGGTGCGGATCGAACAGGCGTCCACTGACACCGCCGGGAATGACCGCCAGTACCTTGTCCGGATCGCCGAGATCGGCCACGAAGCGTAGCGAATCGATCGCCCAGGCGCCGGACGACGGGCTGCCGTACGACCCCCACAAGGTCTCCGTCGACCCGGTGCGCGGGAAATCGCCGCCGCCGAACAGACGGTTCACGAACCTGTTGCCTATTGGGACGGGGCTGGAAATCCTGAGCCGGCTGATATCGCCCCAGCGCCAGTCGCGCGGGTTCCCGCCCAGGTTCGCTTCAAGCTGCCGCCAGGCATCCAGCGCCGCGTCGCGGATCAGGTCGTCCCGGCCCTCCGTTTGCGGGGTATTGATGTCGTCGAACCAGTGCGATTCGCCAGAATTCAGCATCGAATGTACACGTTCCTGCCAGAAATAGGGAGAACCCTCGTAGCTCAAGACCAGGGTATCCAGCTCGTCGGCGAAGGCCCGGTTCACGAGCGCGCGGATCATGAACTGGAACAGCGCGGGCGCGGCCTTCCCGGCGTCGTCGCAGTAATCCCAGCTGCCGAAAACGTCCGCGGCAGGCTGCGTCTCGGGGGCGCCATCAAGGGCCGGCAGGAACAACGGGACCAGGTCGCGGGCCAGTGTATTTTTGGTATCGGTGATCGCCGACCAGTGGTCTTCGGCCGAGAACACCCGGTCGTTGTCGAACAGTTCCAGCATGCGGCGGTAGCGCCAGGAAGGGGCCGAGTAGCTGCTCCACATGCCGTCGAAGCTTCCGCTGACAGTCCGGTGATTGGCGTTGCCCACCCAGCCTCGTTGCGGATTGATCGTCGAGGGCGCCTGATCGAAGGGAACGAACCCGGTCCAGTTGTCCTCCCCGCCCATTACCGGCAGCGGTATTGCGCCGTCTCCTCTCAGCCGGACGGGAATATACCCGGAGGTGAAATGGGCGATATTCCCCCGGGTGTCGGCCACGTTGTAGTTGAGAGCGCCCACGATGTCGCGGATCGCCTGGCCGGCTTCGTTCACATCCTTCGCCAGCATCAATCGATCGACGCCCACCTGGCTTCCGAGGTTCTCGGCCACGCTCCAGCGAAGCGACAGGGACCGCCCGTGCGCATCCTCGATCAGGGTGTCGGAAACCACCGGCCCGCGCCGGCTGCGCCGGACCTGGAACGTACGTTCGCGAATGCCGCCGGGAGAATCCGGGTCTCGTACCCGCACGGTCTCGCTGACCACCTCGTACGGCAAGGACAGTTCGCCTTCCAGGTAGTGTCCCTGGTTTTCGGGATCGTCCTGCTCGATGAACAGGTCGGCCGTGTCGGCGGCCGAATTGGTAACGCCCCAGGCGATGGAATCGGATCGCCCCACGGCCAGGCCGGGCCATCCGGCCGCGGCCACTCCCACGGCCCGCCATTCGGGCGTAATCAGGCCGAGGGGGTACCAGATGCCGGGAAGCCGGCGGGCGTCGAGGTGCGGATCGTTGGCCAATATCGGCGCTCCCCGCTCCGACCGCCATCCGGCCGTTGCCCAGCTGTTGGAGCCTCCCACCGGACTGGCCTCGATTCGCGGCTGCTCATGGATCGACACCAGCGGTTCCCGCGGCGCGAGCGCGTAATCCGACGCCCATCGGCTGCCGTCATCCGGATTTACGCTGACCAGGGAGATTTGTGCGGCCTTCTCGCGTCCCAGCCGGTCCACGAGACGCTGGGCCAGCCACTCGGAGCGCCAGTTCTCGGTAAGGTCGTACGCCTGAAGAAGATAGTGCGCGCAAATATCCTCCAGCGTGTAGGGTGCCGGCGGCGTCCCGGAAATGCGCACCGCAAGCGGAAACTCATGCTCCTGCGCGCCGATATAGGCATTGACGCCTTCGAGATACCACTCGTGCATTTCCCGGCTGGGCGACTTGAGCCCGGCCGCAAACCGGCGGGCGAGTTGCCGGATTCCGAGCACCCGCACGCGAAGGTCGTTGCTTTCTCCGCGAGGTCCGATCCGTTCGGCCAGACGCCCATTAACCGCTTCGCGGGTCAGGAGCATCTGGGTCAGCCGGTCCTGCGCGGTGACGAAGCCTTGCGCGCGGATCGCGTCCGCAAGCGATTGCGCATGGATGTACGGGATCCCGTAGCGGTCCCGCCTGACCGTTACCGGCGCATCCAGCACATCCAAAGGAATCGGCTTGTCCACGGTTCCCGCGCGGGTCGGAATATTGCTGGTGCGCAACCACAGCAAGGCCGCCACAGATATCAGAACTACTATTGATATCAGAGTGATAAATGAAATAGTTAATTTCTTTATCACTTTCAGTTCACATTCAAGTCGCCGTCCAGGTCGAAAATTGCCGCCAACAGCGCGACCCGCATCCACATACCGTTTCGTTCCTGCCGCCAGTACATGACGCGCGGATCGTTGTCGATGCCGGGGTCGAGTTCCGGCCCGCGCGGAAGCGGATGCATGATGATCGCGTCGGAGGGAAAGCGCCGCAACTGTTCGGGACCGATCGAATAGGACGCGTAATCGGCGTTCTCCGATTCGTTCTGTTCGTCGTATTCCTCCTGGAGCCGAGTCACGTACAAGGCGTCCAGTTCGTCCAGGACTTCGTCCAGCCGGCTGGTGGACGCGTACTCGACGCCGTGCTCGTCGAGATGATCGAGGATGTCCTGCTTGATCTCGAAACCCGGCGGCGCGACGAATCGCAGGCGAACGTCCCTGTAGTTCTTCATCAGGTAGCTGAGCGACCGGACTGTCCTGCCGCGGCGCAGGTCGCCCATCATGGCGATGGTCCGGCCGTCGATGCCGCCGCGATTCTCGAAACTGCGCTCCAGCGTGTAAATGTCCAGCAAGGCCTGTGTGGGATGCTGGTCGGGACCGCTACCGGCGTTGATGACCGGGACCGGGCGTGGAATGGAGTCCATGAGTTCGGCCGCGCGCGCGGCCTTTCCGCCTTCCGGGGTGCGCATGATGATGATGTCCGCATACGAACTGAAGGTGCGGATGCTGTCTTCGAAGGTCTCGCCCTTCACCTCCGACGATATGGAAGGATTGCGGATTTCACTGGTCTGCATGCCGAGGATGTGGCAGGCGCTGTTGAAGGACAGGAAGGTGCGTGTGGAGGGTTGCGTGAAATAGAGCATCGCGCGCCGGTTGGGCGCCAGCCGCTGCAGGGTTTGCGCGCCGGATCGCGATTTCGCGAGGGTCCGCACATGGGTCGCCAGACGGCACAGACGGTCGAGCATCGGCCGGTCGAACTGCCGGGTATCGATAACGTGAAACAACCCGCTACTCCCCATTGCGCCGCCATTATCGTTGAATGGCGCTCCGGTGTCGCGTGATGCGCCACGAAGGGTAAACTTTTCGCCGTCATGCCCACCAACGTCACGCAGGAATACAAAAAGGCCGAGCAGGCGTTTCGCGAGGCTCGGGAACCTCAAGACCGGTTGCGCTGCCTGCGCGAGATGCTGCGGCTCATCCCGAAACACAAGGGCACCGAGCACGTCCAGGCGGACATCAAGACCCGGATCAAGCAGCTCACGACCGAACTGTCCCGACCGCGCAAGGGAGGCGCGCGTTCCGGCCCCGCCCACGCGGTGCGTCGCGAGGGCGCGGCCCAGGTGGCGCTGCTGGGCGCGCCCAACGCCGGCAAGTCGCAATTGCATTCGGCGCTCACTGGGTCGCAGTCCACGGTGGGCGTCTGGCCGCATACCACCGAGACGCCTATACCGGGGATGGCGCCGTATCACGACATCCATTTTCAGTTGGTCGATCTGCCCCCGGTCGCGGTGGAGCGCACCCAGCCCTGGCTGGCGACCGCCCTGCAGCCGGCCGACGGCGCGTTGCTGGTCGTGGATATCGCCTCGCCGGACTGTGCCGGGGAGATCGGGGTCGTGCTGGACAAGATGGCCGAGAAGCGCGTGACCTTCGTTTCCGAGTGGCCGGGACTACCGGATCCGCGCAAGCGCCGTCGCAGGAAGCGCCGGGCGCGCAAGCAGGAGACTTTCGAGGACCTGTTCCGGATCCGCCTCCCTGCCCTGCTGGTGGCCAACAAGACCGACCTGGGCGAATATCGGAACCGCCTGGACGGTTTAAGCGGGAAGCTCGGCTTTCCTGTGATTGCCGTGTCAGCCGAGACCGGGGAGAACCTGGATGCGATACCCGAGTTCCTGTTCAGGGGCCTGGGTGTCGTGCGGGCCTACACCAAGACGCCGGGCAAGCCGCCGGATCTGGGGCGGCCGTTCACGCTGCGGCATGGCGCCACGGTCAGCGAGTTGGCGTCGCTGGTGCACAAGGACATTGCGGGGAGCCTGCGGTTTGCGCGGATATGGGGGGAGAAGGTTTATGACGGGCAGCAGGTGAGTCCGAAGCACCTCATTCACGATGGCGACATCCTGGAGCTGCATCACCGCTGAAAGGCGTACTGCCAGCCCTCGCCTTTCGTTCGGCCTCCTCCTCGTTGGAGGCGCTGTTCGCGCCGGGGCATCGGCGCTCACTGGCTCGATTCTCGCTGTCCCTGCTCCAACGCTCCCACGAGGAGGAGGCCGAATGAAAGGCTTTAGCTGGCGCGGTTGGGTGTTGCTCAGGTGCCGGGTTTCAGGATGGAGAGGATGGTGATTGTGGCGATGCAGAGCCAGAGGAGGCCGAGCATCGAGGTGCCGGCCGCGTAGTTTTTGCGGATTGCGCGCTCGCGCGAGGAGTTGGAGCCATGCGCTTCGATTTGCCGCCAGATGCCGAAGAACTGGATGATGTAGTAGCGGATGCCGATGCCGCAGGAGATGACGGCGCCGAACAGAACGAGCTTCCATGCCAGCCAGGTCTGAAGCGCCATTGCGCCGAAGACCGCGGCAAGGCCGCCAAGCACCAGCGCCGCAAGCAGCACATATCGGACCAGGCGGTCCAGCAACGCCAGTTTTCTTCCAGATGCGCCGTGCCTTTGGCGGTGGACGAATTCGACGAACGCCAGCCACAGCACGGTGGCGAGGCCTGCTGCCCATGCCAGTGTCGTGCCCCCGGGGAAGTAGCCGAGCAGCGCCGAAAGGACGGTTCCCAGGCCGGCCTGCAGGACCAGCGCGTAGCGAACGTGCTGGTCCACGTCCATGACATGCTCCATCAGGCGCTTGCGCTCCTCGAATGGCATGGACGCCGCCCGGCAGACAAAGCGGAACTCGCTGTTGATGACGAACTCCGCCCCCAGCCAGTAGCCGAGCACGGCGATATGGATAACGAGGAGTACGTCAACCGGCATACGTCACCACGGCACGGATTCGCCATGCAGATTCAGGAACATGCCTGTGTCCTCCGGCCCCAGGGCCGTGATGACCTTGATCTGTTTCGCCACGCTGTCTTCAACGCTCCAGGTGGCGGTCCAACCGCCCAATGCCGTTTGCGTCCAGCCCGGCGCCATGGATATGACCCGGATCCCGCGTTCCCTGAGGTCAACCGCAAGACTCATGGCGATCATGTTCAGCGCGGCCTTGCTTGTCCGGTAAGCGTAACTCTGCCCCATGTCGTTGTTTCCGATGGATCCCATGTCTGACGACATCATGACTACCAGTGGCTGGTTGCTCCGCATCAGGGATCCTTCCAGTGCCCGGGTCAGCCGGAATTGAGCGATCACGTTGACGCGCATTATTTCCTCCCAAAGTTCGTAGTCCATGCTGTCGACGCTTTGCCTGTGGGAGTCCTCGGTCCAGCTGCCGCCGTACAAGCCCGCGTTGTTGATCAGGTAATCGATTCGCTGCTCTTCCAGACTCCCTGCAAAGGAGTCGATGGAGTCCCAGTCGTTCATGTCCAGTCGATTGATGTCGAGCAGGGGCGAATGTTGCCTGGACAATTCGGTCAGCGAATCCGCATTGTCCGGGTTGCGGACACCCGCAATCACTTTTTCTCCCATGGCAAGAAGTTGTCTTGCGTAACCAAGGCCGATGCCGCGATTGGCGCCGGTGATCAACCAGGTATTGCTCATCTGTTTCTCCCGATGAAAGTGAGGTTTGCGTCTATTGACGTGAGTCTATTGTTTCCAGAACGGTCTGATTACTGGCCGTTTCCGGAAGCCCGATGTACGGACGGGTGCTGTAGGCTGCATTCAACCGGCTCAGCATCGCGTCGGGAAGCGACATTTCGGCCGCGGCCAGCGCATCCTCGATGTGTTCGAGACGGGTCACTCCGACCACCGGGGTTGTTACGCCCGGCCGGGTCCACAGCCAGGCCAGGGCCGCGCAGGCGGGCTTGATTCCGTATTCGCCCGACACCTCCGCCAACACGTCGAGCACCTCGTCGCGCGGCGCGCCATACAACTGGTCCGCTACGTCGTCCACCCTTGCCCGCGGTGTGGACAAGGGCGCCCGCGGACGCGCCAGCCGGCCGCGCGCGAGCGGACTCCAGGGCAAGACAGCGATACCCTGATCCACGCAGAACGGCAGGAGATCGCGTTCTTCCTCGCGATACAGAAGGTTGTAGTGCGCCTGCACGGACTCGAACTCGGGCCAGCCGTTGGCCCGCGCCGTGAAGTTCATCTTGGCCAGTTGCCAGGCGCGAAGATTGCTCGCCCCCAGGTGGCGCACCTTGCCTTCCCGCACCAGCCGGGCAAGCGCTTCCATCGTTTCTTCCACGGGGGTTTCTTCGTCGTAGAGGTGTATCTGCAGCAGATCGATGGTCTCGATGCCCAATCGCCGCAGCGACGCCTCGCAGGACGCCTTCACGTTACCGGCGGAAAGGCCCATCTCACCCTCTCCGACCGGGAAATAGACCTTGGTTGCGACGATGACGCGCTCGCGCGCCGCGGCCCGGCGCAACGTGCGCCCCAGCACGCGCTCGCTGCGACCCGTGGAGTACACGTTGGCGGTATCGAAAAACGTGAATCCGAGCTCCAGCGCCCGGGCGAGCATATCCAGAGACTCCTGCTCATCGAGGACCCAGGACCGCCAACGGCTGGAGCCGAAACCCATGCAGCCGAGCGCTACCCGCGGCGGGGAGAACGCCATCAGATTTGCTTGCCGAGGACGGGTGAAGTGTTGGCTGAGGTCGAGTCGCCATCGATCAACGGGTCGCCGGTCGGCACGCCCAGTCGAACCTTGCCCGTCGGCGCCATGGACTGATCCCAGTTGAGCTCGATATGCGTGGATATGGCGCGGCAATCACGGTACAGCCTCTGCACGGGATTGGACGCCTTTTGCCCCGTGACGCCCATCATGGCCGCCAGGGAATCCGCCGTGGACGTGCACAGCCGCGATCCGAAGGTCATCAGACGCCGCAGGCGCAGCAGCCGCTCGCCGGCAATCTCCTCGCCTGCCGCGCCGGCGGCATGAAGCACCCTGATGACTTCCTCAAACAGCAACTCCGCGGCGTCCAGCCTTGCGCAGGCTTCCCCGATGCGGACCTGGACCGGCACCTGCGACACGATCGGTTCGCCGAACAGCCTTCCGGTACGTTCTCGAGTTTGCCCGCAATACGACTCCATAGCCCCCCGCGCCGTGCCGAGCAACGGCCCTATGAGCCAGCTTGTCTGATATGGCCAGGTGCGAACCCGGTGTACGTAGCTTTCCGCAATCGCGGCGCCCGGCGGATTCATGCTGGCAAACTCTTCTATGGTCAGCACGCGTCGCGCCGGAACGAGTAGCTGTTCGACCACAACGTCATGGCTTCCGGTACCGCGAAGTCCCTCGACATGCCAGGTGTCCAGAACCTGATACTCCTCCGGCAGGAGTATCGCAAAGTGGGAAATCGGGCCCTCGGGGTTTTCGCGGGCTGTGACCATCACGCCACTGGCCACGTTCACGCCGCTGACGAACGCCCATCGACCCGTCAACTGCCAGTCGGAGCCCTCGCGATGAATCGCGCCGCCGCCGGCGGAGCCGCTCGCCAGCACGGCGTCGTCGCCGGCGCTGGCAAAGAACTCCTCCTGGGCTTCCAGCGGAAACCGGCCCAGGTACATCACGTGGGAAAAGACCAGCGACACCAGCCAGCCGGTCGATCCGCACTCGCGCGCGAGCCGCTCACTCACCGTGAAATGAGGTCCCCAGTCAAGACCGTAGCCTCCAAAGCGTCGCGGTCTGTACAGTTTGTGCAGCCCCGCCTTTCTCAGCGCGTCCACCACCTCGGGGACCGGGTCGCGCAACTCCTCCGCCAGGACGGCATTCGCGCGAACAAGCGGAGCGAGCGAATCGGCGGCCGCTGCCAGCTCGGCCGGCGTCGGTATCGCGGAGTCTATTGACGCCGGAGCATTGTTCTGGGGCATCCTTGGAACCTGACGATAGTCAAGAATGAACGGGGAATAATAGCGCCATGAGCAATGACAACATGAATCGAAGTAGCGAGCCGGCGGATGCCGGGTCGGCCGGAACGTGGTCGGAGAGCGCCTTGAGGACTTTGCACCATCCGTCGCTGAAAGACCGCGTCGTCGTCGTCACCGGCGGCAGCCGGGGCTTCGGCTGGTTCATGGCGAAGGAACTGCTGCGCGCCGGCGCGCGATTGACGCTGACCGGGCGCAACAGCGACACGCTGGCGAGCGTGCTGGGCAAAGCGCAGCACATCGCAGGGGCCGGCCGGTGCATTGCCGTTGCCGGCGACGTTACCCGCCCCGAGGATTGCGCCCGCACCGTGGAAGAAACGCTTCGCGAATTCGGCCGCATCGACGTTCTGATCAACAACGCCGGGCGATCCTACGGAGAGTTTGGAGACAGACTTTCAAAGATCACGGCCTTCCACGACGTCACCGAGCCGCAATTGCGCGCGATCGTGGAGACCAACCTGTTCGGCGTCTTCTTCATGACCCAAGCCGTGATACCGCACATGCTGAAGCGGAAATTCGGCAAGGTGATTTCCATTTCCACCAGCCTGCTCAACATGGTCCGGCCCGGGAATTCCGTCTACGGATCCTCGAAGGCGGCGCTCGAAACGGCGCACCGTTGCTGGGCGGGCGAACTGAAAGGCACCGGCATCGACGTGAATATCCTCTTGCCCGGCGGTCCGTCGGACACCGAGTTGATCACGCCGGCCATGGTGCCGGGCGTTGTCGGTCAGCGAGCCGGCGGCCGCCTGCTGCCCGGCGACATCATCGTGCCGCCGGCCGTGTGGCTATGCACGGACGCTACCAACGGGTTGACCGGGGAAAGGGTGATCGCACGCTTCTGGGACGTGGATCTTCCGCCGGACGAGGCCTTCAGGGGCTGTCTGCAGGAGCACGTGGAAGAGCCGTCGATCATGTAGTGCGGCGGCGCTTAAGACCAGATTTCCGGTTCCGTGCCGAGAGACGGGTCCAGCGAAAAGCTGTTGGCGGGTCGTTCGAGCCCGAGGTTCTCGCGCAGCGTGGTGCCTTCATAGTCGGTACGGAAGAGCCTACGCGCCTGCAGAATCGGCACGACTTCATCGACGAATTCGTCGAGGTTTTCCGGCAGGTAATTCGGTGTAATCGAGAAGCCGTCCGCGGCGCCGGCGCGAAACCATTCTTCGCAGAAATCGGCGATCTGCTCCGGCGTTCCGGCTCGAACCAGGCTTGCGCGCGAAACGACGACACGTCTTGCAAGCTCGCGTATCGTGAGCTTGTCCTCGCGCGCCATCTTCACGATCTGTTCCTGCACCCATTGCCCGCCCTCGGTTTTCGCGATCTCGGGCAAAGGGTCGTCGGGTGAGCAATGCGACAGGTCGGCGCCAATCTGCAATTGCAAGGTCTGAATGGCGAGCGCGTCGGGAATCAGCTCGATCAGTTCCTGCTGCTTGCGCTTGGCTTCCTGTTCCGTTGCCCCCACGATGAACTGGACCGAGGGAATCACCTTGAGCTTTGCAGGATCCCGGCCGAAACCGGCGGCGCGCTGCTTCATGTCGTCGTAGAAAGCCCGCGCGTCATCCAGGTTGTTCTGTGCGGTGAATATCAGATCGGCGGTCCTCGCCGCCAGCGCCCTCCCCGGCGGCGAGCCGCCCGCCTGGACGATGGCGGGGTGTCCTTGGGGCGGCCGGCCAATATTCAGCGGGCCGGCGACCCGGAAGAACTCGCCCTCGTGATCCAGTTGATGGACCCTGTCGGGCGAGAAGTACCGTCCCGCGGCCGCATCACGGATGATGGCGCCGTCTTCCCAACTGTCCCATAGCCGGCGGACGACGTCGACGAACTCCTCGGCGCGCTCGTAGCGCCGGTCATGGTCCATGATCCTGTCGAAGCCGAAATTGCGCGCCTCGATCGAACTCGTCGACGTGACGACGTTCCAGCCCGCGCGGCCCCCCGAAATGTGGTCGAGAGACGCGAAACGGCGGGCGACCGCATACGGTTCGTTGAACGTCGTGGACATCGTTGCGACTAGGCCGATTTGGTGCGTGACCGCGGCAAGCGCGCCCAGCAACGTGCTGGGCTCGAGCTTGCCGGCATAGTCGGTGGCCGCGAAAGCTTCCCTGCCCTTGATGTTGGGGTAGCCCATTGAATCGCCCGAGAAATAGATGTGGAGCTTGCCCTGTTCGGCCTTCTTCGCGAGCCGGGCGAAGTTGCTGAAATCGTGCTGATCGAGCGGGCCTCCCTCCGGATAGCGCCAGCCGCCGGGATGGGAGCCGCTGTTGTGAATGAAAACGGCCAGGATTAGCTGATGCGGGTCCAACATGGTGCGCGAAGTTTATCGTTCCGCGCAGCAACGCGCGCCGGGCGAGTTCGATTTACCGGCGTACCATGTGCAGGCGTGATCGTCCTGTTGGGGAGGCGGAACATCTGATGATCAATCGACGTGACTTCGTTTTGGCGGCCGGCATAAGCGCCCTGGGCGTTGCGGGCCCTGCCCCCGGTGCAGCGCAGGCCGGAGTGGACGTGACGCCACCGGTGGGCCCCTGGGAATCCCGGAACGAGCTGCGCCGCGCCGGCGGCGTTCTGCATTACGCGGCAACGGGACCGGACAACACGGGCAAACCGCCTGTCGTCCTGCTGCACCGGCTGGGAGGCTGGTTGTCCGACTGGCGGCACGTGGCGGCCATTCTGGGCCGGGAGCGGCGCGTCATCGCGTTCGACCTACCCGGTCATGGCGGATCGCAGTGGCAAGGGCCTCCCCCATACGTCCAGACCCTGGGCGAGTCGGCCTCCCTGCTGGTCGGGGCATTCGATGAACTTGAAATCGACAAGGTCGATCTCATAGGCACGTCGCTGGGCGGATGCGTCAGCGTGATCCTCGCGGCGTTCTGGCCTGAGCGGATCAACAGGCTGGCGATCGTATCGTCAGCGTTGGCGCCACGGCGGTCCCTCGATCAAATCCGCGCCCTTATTGACGACGCGCAACGCGATCTGTTCGATGAAAACGGGCTGCCGATCGTCTTCCGGGAAGACATGCTGAACGAAACATTCGGCATCGTCGACACTCACGATATCTACGTCGAAAGCCTCGCCAGCCGGAAAGCGGCCGGGCGCTGGATCCAACCGTCGGAACGAGGCGTCGCCATTACCGATATCGTCGGAACGCTCGCCCGGGTAACGGCCCCGACGCTTATCGCGTATGGAGAAAAGGACCGGGCCTACGGGAAATATCGCGCCGGCGCCGAAGCCGCGCTCCCCGGCGCGACCTTCCTGGAAATCGCGAACTCCGGCGCGTTCGCCATGCAGGAAGAACCCGCCGCACTGGCGCGCGTTCTGAGCGACTTCATCGATTGATTAGTGCTTCGCTACCATATCTCGGGCCTGATACGCAGTTGCGGATCCTTCTCGTATCGGTTTGCCGGTGCTTCAAGGCCCAGATGATCGCGTAGCGTCTCCCCCGCATAGTCCTTGCGGAACAGGCCGCGCGCCTGCAGGATCGGAACTACCTGGTCCACGAAGGTTTCCAGGCCGGATGCCAGGACCGGGGGCGAGATGATGAATCCATCCGCGGCGCCGGCCTCGTACCACTCGGAGAGCAGGTCGGCGACGTCTTCCGCCGTGCCGATCGCCGCGCTGCTCGTTCGTCCCCCTGCGACCTGGTAGGCCAGCTTGCGCACCGTGGCGCCTTCCTGCCCGGCCGCCTCCAGCACCCGGTCCCGCGTGGAACTCTGCACCTCAAGATACTCCGGCGGCAGCGCAGGCAATGGACCCTCGAGATCGTGACCCGTGAGATCGAATCCGCCGAGGAGCGTCTCCAGCTTTTCCAGCGCAATGGGCAGCGGAATGAGTTCATCCAGCTCCTGTTTGAATGCTTGAGCCTCCTCACGGGACCGGCCGATATACGGCGTAATCGCAGGCAAGACCTTGATGGCGTCCTTTGAGCGGCCGAAGGCAGCTGCCCTTTCATGCATTTCCCGGCGAAAGCCAATTGCGCTGTCGATGGCCGGATGGGACGTGAAGATGACTTCGGCGTAGCGGGCGGCGAACGCCTTGCCATCGGCGGATGCACCGGCCTGAACCAGGACCGGATGTCCCTGAGGCGTACGGGGCAGGTTGAGCGGGCCGGCGATCGTGAAGTGCTCTCCGGAGTGATTGACCGCGCTGATCCTCGACGCGTCTGTGTAGCGGCCGCTGTCCTGGTCGGCCAGGAGCGCGCCGGATTGCCAACTGTCCCAGAGCTTGCGCGCCGCATCGACGAATTCTGTTGCGCGTTGATAGCGTTCCGCGTGTCCCATGTGGCGTTCAAGACCATGGTTGTGTGCCTCGTTCTCCATGGTTGAGGTAACGATGTTCCATCCCGCCCGGCCCCGACTGATGTGGTCCAGGGTCGCGAAGCGCCGTGCGGTGGGGTACGGCTCGTTGTAGGTAGTCGACGCGGTCCCGATCAAACCGACCCGCTGCGTCAAGGGTACGGCGGCTGAAAGCAACAGCAGCGGATCGAGTTTCGGCGTTTCCTGACCCTCGAAAGTCTCCGCCGAGCGGGAAGCCGGGTATCCCAGGGAATCCGCAAAGAAGACAGCGTCAAACTTGCCGCGCTCTGCCGTTTGCGCGCACGAAACAAAGTAGTCGACGTTGCACAGCGCGCTGTCGGTCGCGAGCGGGTGGCGCCATCCTGCAATGTGCCCGCCCGTCTGCATGATGAACGCGAGCAGATTCATGCGTAAACTCCTGTACGGTTCGTACTTTGTACCATGCCACGCGAGAATCCCGATGCGTCCGACCAAAGCCTACGCACCCGGCCGTTACGGCCAACTGCACTATCGAATCGTGACTCCCGAAGAGGCTACGCAGCCGCCGTTGCTGTGCCTGCACCAGACACCCAGCAATAGCCGCCAGTGGGAACCTATCCAGCCGTTCCTGGCGAAGGACAGGGTGGTCGTTGCCCCCGACACGCCGGGTTACGGCATGAGCGATCCTCCGCCCGAACCGGTTGAAATCGGCGACTACGCCGAAGCGATGTTCGACTTTATGCAACACCTCGCAAGCCACGGGATCATTGCACCCGGGCCTTTCGACGTGATGGGCTATCACACGGGTTCAATAACCGCCACGGAGATGGCGCGCCGGGACGGGCAGCGGGTTCGGCGCTGCGTATTGTTTGGATTGGCGGCGTACCCGGAGGACATTCGCGCCGAGAGGCTCGACCGGCTGAGCGAGCGTTTTCCGCCGCCGGACCGGACGCTGGCTCATGTCGAAAAACTCTGGTCGCTCATCGGCGAGCTGGCGGACCCCGGAATACCGGCCGAAGAACTCCATGTCGGAATGGCCGACGCATTGCGCCTGGGCAGCCGGCTACCGTGGGGATACGTTGCCGTTTATCGCTACGATTTCCTGGGCGCCATGGCTGAAGTCAGCCAACCGGTGCTTGTTCTCAATCCCGAGGACGATCTGTGGGCCGTGACCCACCAGACCTCCCACCTGTTCAGGAACGGACGGCGTCTCGACATCCCGGGCTTCTCCCACGGTGTCCTTACTCTCCGGCGCGACTATCTCGTCGAGGAGATCGAGCGCTTCCTCAGGCAATAGCGGCAACTTGTCTTCGATCTCCTCACCCACCCAGAGTTGCGGCCGGGAATGCCGGAAGCCCTTGCTCCGCTCGCGCTTGCGAACCAGGGCGACCGCACGCCTGAACGCGGCGCTGTAGTCTCCGTCGGTAAGACTGTCGCGGTAGAACGCTTCGCCGAAATAGGTGTAGTCGCGTCCGTTCTCGCAGCCGAAAGACTCCCGCCGGGCGCTTGCTGCGGTTATGACCATTGTGCGTGGCGACTTCAGGGCTTCGATATAGCCTCCGGAAAAACAGGCGGATACGACCACAACGCGCCATGGCAGATTCGCGCCATCTACGATTTCACCGATGCGCTCGGCGGAAAAGTCCCTCAGACGGAACGGTTTGAAGGACACGTCGAACCGGTGTTTCCTGGAGCCGTGTGAGGTCATGTGCAGGACCAGCAGGTCCTCGGGGCCCATCTTCCGTCCGATTCCGCTGAGCACCGCTGCGAGATTCCTGCCGTTGGCCAGTGGCAGGTCATCGATGGTATTGCGACTGTTGATGAGCATCGCCGTTCGGCCTTCGGCCCCGAGCTGCTCCCGGAATTGCGCCTCGACCAATTTGACCTCATTTTCAAAGACGTCCTGCGCGTCGGACGAGCCAAAGCCTACGAAATAGGTCTCGGCCACGCCTTCTTCGGAGGCGCGAACCTTGTCCAGTGCAAGCTGCACAAGCCCCTCTTGGTTGGAGTAGACGCGCTCGACATCAAACGCCGCCTGCTCCTCCTCGGCAGCGTTCACAGCCGCGGCTTCCGGCTCATGCGAGGCGTCAACACCGGACATGTGCAGCGCGGCCCAAAGAAGGATTGGCAGGCAGCGCATCGAGGTTATTTTCGGATTCATATTCAGGGAGACTAACAGTACCCGCTCGAATAGCCCCCTGCCCGACAGCCTGCTAGCTCGCAGAGACAAAAGCCGCGACCCTTTCGGCCCATTTTCGCGGATCCAGCATCAACGAAAAGGAACCCCCGTCGGAAAAGACTTCGAGGCTGAAGTCGGCGCGCCGGTCGGCGACCTGCCTGTCCTGCTCGTGAAGGCTGTCGCCGCGGTCCGTGAGGATCCGGACGGGCGTGCGAATCCTGTCCAGGTCCGCCGCCATGTCGTTGGCGAAGACGGCGCGGTATGTGGGTGTGTCGAAACCGGCCCACCAGGCGCCCAGCGTTCCCCAGGTCGCCGTAGCCAGCCCGCGGGGAAACGGCGCGCGCGAGTGTATGGCGGAAAAAATGTCCGACAGATGCGATCCGTCCTCGCGCAGGTGGATCTGCGGCGCAGCCTGCGCGAGCCGCTTCGCCCGCTCGGCCTCGTCGTAAACCGGACAGCCGTGCAGCACGACGCAAGCCGTGCGCTCGGCGTGGCGCGCCGCGAACGAAGCGGCTATGGAGGCGCCGGTGTGATGGCCGGCCACCGCAACCTGCTTCACGTCCAGATGGTCGAGGAGATCGACCAGGTTGTCTGCAAGATCGGCGATCGTTACGGAGTCCGGCGGCGGGTCCGACATCCCGTAACCCGGATTGTCCGGCGCGATCGTGTCATGACTCATTTCCGTCAGCATGGGTTGTATGTCGACCCACTCCGCCAGGCCGAACGGCGTCTGGTGCAGCAACAGGATCGTTGGCTTGAGGTCGCTTCCGGACGGTGCACGCAAGTGCCGGTAATGCAAGGCTCCCAGCCGGCACTGCGCATAGCCCTTGCCGCCAGCCAGGGCTGCTGCGCCTTTCCATTTCTCTCCCACGCCCGCGTAACGGGCCTTGTCGGTAGTCACCGTATCTTCTCCCTCCGCCATTGCGGCGCTTATGAGCCTGCCGCGACTGAGCAATGCGCCGCCGACCAGGCCGCCGATGACCGATCTGCGCCGCATCAGAACTCCACCAGCCGCTCTCCGAGCAAACGGCCAAAGACGATGCAAGGCATGACCATCATCCCGCCAACGAACGCATTGCCCTGTAGCTGCCCGGAACCCAGGATCTCCCCGGCGGCGTATAGCCCCGGGATCGGGGCGCCGTCCGGGCGCATGACCTGCAGCTTCTCGTTGACTGCGACGCCCACGGTCGAGGACAGCGATCCGCCTTGCTGGCGGATGGCATAAAACGGCGGCCTGGTGATCGGTGCGGGCAAATGGCGCCGGCCCATCCCATCCCTGCCTTCTGCGACTGACGCATTGAAAGCCGCGACCGTATTCGCGAGGACGTTTCCGGGCACCCCTATGCTCTGGGCGAGCGATTCCAGGCAGTCGGCCTGGCGGAAAGCCTCGCGTCTGTTGAACGACGCCGTCATCTGCTCACGCGACCAGTCATAGACGATCGGCGGCGCCTTGCGGAAGATGCGATCGTCGAAAACGACCCAGTAACGCAAATCCGGCTGTTCCAGCAGCGCGTGTTCGCGGGCATCTATGCTCGGTTCGTCTTCCCGCACGAATCGCTGCCCGTGCATGTTCACATAGATTTCCCAGGGTGGACGCGATTCGGGAAAGGTATTGAGCCGGCCAAGGATCTCCTTGGGGTACGGGCCGTCTTCCAGCAGCCAGCCGAAGTTGGAGAGGTAGTTTTCGCGCCCGCGCAGGTATCCGCCCGCCGCAACCGCGAGATCGTAACCGTCGCCCTGGGCGAACTCATAGGACCCGTTCACGTACAGCCTGTAACCGCATAAGCGCCTGAACATCGCAGGATTGGCCGCGTATCCGCCGCTTGCCAGCACTACGTTCTTCCCTTCAACCGAGGATTCCCTGCCCTCCCCATCGGCGATTTCGACACCTGTCACGACACCCTGACGGTTCTGCAGCAGACCGATCACTCTTGTGCCGGTCAGGACCTTGATCCGGCCGACAGCTTCCTGTTCTCGCGTCGCCTGCTCCAGCACGTCCAGAACGGACCGACCGAAGTTGTTCCCCCAGTAGTAGCGCGGCACCTTGTAACGTTCATGTACGCTTTCGATCGAAGGGCATTGGTCTTGCACATCGAAGCCAAGTTCCATCATCCAGTCGAAGGCTTCCGCGGCGTTGAATATGCTCAGTCTCGCGAGCACTGGATCGATTGTGCCGCGACTGATTCGAATCGCCTCTTCCAGGTGCTGTTCCGGCGAATCCTCGATGCCTTTTTCGGCCTGCAGCCGTGTGCCTGCGGCGCTCACCTGCCCGGAACTCAGGTGCAGCGTCCCACCTATTTTGCCCGCCGCCTCGACAAGCAGTACGCGCCCGCCTCGCTTCGCGGCAAAGGTAGCCGCCGGTAGCCCCGTCGTTCCGGCGCCCACGACGATCATGTCCCATTGGCCGGATTGCAAATTGCTGCTCACGCCATTTCTCCTGCTTGGTGCCGTGCAAACGGTCCTATAGTCCCACGTTCCGGGCGCGGGCCCGGATATAGGCGCTGAACCAGTCCAGATTGCGAAACCGCAGGGCTCCCCGTCCGACGGACACGGAAGCGTGCGCCATGCCCAGGATGAGCCGAAAAGCCTTCGCCAGCAGGAACAGCTCCGAATGCTTGAGTTCCGCTGCCGTGAAGGGACGTACCGATGCGTATCCTCGCTCGAACGCCTCACCGTACACGGGCGGGAAATCGAAGAACAGGTTGCCGAACGTGAAATTCTTCACATCCTGCATGAGGAAGTCCTGCCCCGTGCCGTCAAAATCAAGAAACGTGATCCGGCCGCTCTCTTCCACGTGAACGTTGGCGGCATGAAGATCCCGGTGACACAATCCAAGCGGGACAGTCTCCCGCGGGATCTGCTCCAGGCGCTCGACGATCCGGGGGGCAAGCTTCTCGTAATAGCCGGCATCCTCGGGCCGGTCGTGAAGGAATTCGAGCAGCGGTGGCAGGCTGACCATGAAACTCACCGCATCATCGGTCGACGGCTGCCGGTCGCCGAGGTACTCGATACCCAGCAGATGCATTTCCGCCAACAAGGCGCCGATGCGTTCGGCGGAGCGCTCGTCCAGCGCCTCGCCGAATTTCTGCCCCGGGGCCCAGGAATACATCGCGACGGCGCGCGCTCCCTCGGGTGAGCCAACCTTGAAGTAAAGCTCTCCGTTGCGCGTGCGCAATGGCGTGGACGCCGGGAAGTCTCGTCGGCGCAAGTAATCAAGGAAGTCGAGTTCGACTTTCACGACGTCGACATCGCGCCAGCCTCGCCGCCAAACCCGCATCGCATACCGTGTTTCGCGGTCCTCGATCAGATAGACGTCGTTCATGCCCCTGTACAAGAGGTAAGCCTTGACCGCGCCGTTCAGTGGGTAGTGCCGCACTGCTTCCGCTGCAATCCAGTCCGGGTGCAGCACCGAGTGCGAAACCCGCACATTGGCGAAGTCGTTCATGTCGTTGAAAGGGAATTCACGGCTGATGTCGCCCGAATATCGCTGAATTTGCATTGTGGCATACAATCCAAGCACCTCTTCAGCAGTCTTCGCAATGAACCGAAACCTGTTCCCCGCCCCCGCGCTGCTGGTGCTGCTTTTATCCTCAATTCCCCTTTCCGGAATCGCCGGCGAATATGCCGATCAGCGCCTCACCCTCGAAACGCTGCGGCAAACATATTCCGATCCGGATGGGCAAGTCACGGAAATCGGCGGCGTCGAGGTCTATTACAAGGACCAGGGCGAGGGCCCGGCCATTCTGATGATCCACGGCTCGCGCAGCACGCTGCGCACCTGGGACCGCATTGCGCCGGAACTGGTCGATCGCTACCGGGTGATTCGATACGACCTGCCGCCCCACGGCCTTTCCGGTCCGGTATCGGACGAGGCGGCGGAGCGCCTTGAACCGGCGGGTTTTACCGCCGGGTTGCTGGACCATCTGGGCGTCGATCGGGTGACCTGCGTCGGCGTGTCCAGCGGCGGCACGACCTGTATGTATTTCGCGGCCGCCTACCCCGACAGGGTGAACAGGCTGATCATGTCGAACTCGCCGTCGGACCCGGTCAGAACCGACCATATGACCTTTACGCCCGAATTCGCAAAAGCACTGGAGGAATTCAGGGAAACGGGATTCGAATCAGAACATTTCATAAACGCGTTTCTGGATTACTACAGTGGAGACCCGCGGCGGATTTCCGTGCAGACACGCCGCGAGTACTACGATTTCAATCGACGGGTGACCGAGGCCAATTCGACCGCATTGATCGGAATCGTCGAGGACCACCAGAAAGCCAGGACGGCTATGGCCGGTGTGCGCGCGCCGGCGCTGCTGATCTGGGGTGGCCGCGACGCGCTGCTGATTCCGGCAGCGGCGGGCACGCTGGCCGGCTATCTCGAGAATACCCAGGTGTCGACCGTGTTCATGCCGGACGTGGGCCACTACCCTCCCCTGGAATCCCCCATCAGGTTTGCGCAGATCGTCGCTGCATACGTTGAGGCAGCCACGCCGGTGGATTTCAACTGATAACCGCTGTAGCGGCGCTTATTGCTCGGGAGCCAGGAAACCGGCGATTGCCTTGGCCTTTGACGTGTCGCCGCCGGTTACGGTTGCGATACGACTATCCTGCAACAGACTCGCTGCCTTCGCGACTGCGGCCCGCAGTACCGGCAATTCGCTGTCCGGCTTCAGGAGCAGTACGGGGGCCTTGATGTTTGGCATGCGTTCATAGGCCCGGTACTCGAAGGCCGCGATGTACGGATCCGCGTAGGTGTCGATTGCCTTCAGCACGTCGAGTGCAGCGCGGTGGAGGACCGCCGCTGGCGGCACGGGTCCATCGAGGCGATGCTCCGGATCGCGCATGAACCACGGAAAATGCAGCGCCTGGTCGCGAACGAAGTTGAACGCCCACACGAAATGCCGCCCGAACTCGTCCGGCTCAATGCGCGGCGCGTAGTTCTGGATTATGGCGTTGCGCATGTCGTCCTCGTACTCGATGATGCCGTCGAGTACGACCCGTCGAACCCTGTCCGGGTAGGCTGCAGCGAACTCACAAGCGATCCGCGCTCCGGTATGGGATCCGTACAAGTCCACGCGCTCGAGCGCAAGCTCGTCGATCATGCGGCGTATGCTGTCGGCGAAATAGGCAATGTCGGGGTGATCGATACCGGGTGGCGCCGAGTCGCCATTGCCGAGTGTATCGGGTGCAATCAACGCTGCGTTGCTGCCGGCCTTTCGCAATTCGACCATAAGGCCTTGCATGAACCACGACGATGCCGGCGAAGGGTGAAGCAGCAAGGTAGCCGGTACAGGTAGATCTGCGTCCCTGGCCGGCGCGTCGAGATGCCGCAGATGCACCTGACCCTCGCGCAATGCGACAAACTGGCGTTCAATGTCGTTCACGTGGTCTCCGCTCCGGAGCGTCGTCATAATATGCCAAACAAGCGTCCGGGGAAGGGGGAGCCATGAGCGGAACGACTTCGACAAGGAGGGCCCTGATCTCGGCATCAGGAGCGGGCGCGGCGCTTGCTCTCATGCTCTCGGGCCGCAGCGGCAATGCCGCGCAGGCATTTCCCGAAGGTCAGATCCCCTGGGCGAAGCGGTTCTTCAATCTGTACGCCAACGCGGAGGGCATGGCCGAAATGCGCGAGCTGCCATTACCCCACCCGGGCGCACAACCCCCCTATCAACTCATCCGCCACCCCGCCGCGCGGGTGACCGTCGGATCCATCGCGCCCGGTTTCATGTACGACTGGCACGTAGCCAACCAACCCAACATCCTGATCCCGATATTCGGTACCCTCGTGGTCGAACTGCGCGACGGAAGCCATTACGAGTTTGGCCACGGAGACGTTCTTTTCGCCGAGGACTGTGTCGGCAGCGGCCACAGGTCGGGCGCGGGTTCCGAAGGTCAATTCGGCGTGTCGGTGCAGCTCGACAAGTCCTTGTGCCCGGCGCCGGGCGAATCCAACGTGGACCGGCTGCTGCCCGCCTGAACGTGGCGCAATCCGGAACGCCTAAGACCGGGGCGGGCGACGGCAGCACCGCGGAAGGACCGGGCGGGGCGAAGCTTCCACTGCAAACCAGGCTGGGGTGGGGCCTTGGCTCCATGCCGATCACCATCCTGAACCTGTCGTCGAACGTCCTTTTGTTACGTTTCATGACCGACTCGCTGGGCGTTGCCGCAGCTACCGCGGCGTTCATCTTTGCCGGCGCGAAAGTCTGGGATGCGGTCAGCGACCCCCTCATGGGAGCATTCTCGGACCGTATCTCCACGCGGTGGGGCCGGCGTTTGCCGTGGCTGGCGGCCGGCGGCCTGTTGTGCGCCGTCGCAGTTGCGGCGTTATATACGACTCCTGATATCGGCGAGACGCCCCTGCTGATCTACCTGTCGGCTTGTCTGCTGTTGTTCGCTACTTCGTACACGATGTTCAACATCCCCTACATCGCAATGGCGGTGGAACTGACGCCCAACTATCACGAACGCACCCAGCTCATGTCGTTCCGGGTCGTGTTTTCCTCGTTCGGTTCGTTGATCGGCTTGAGCCTGGGTCCCGCCCTGCTGGCCTGGTGGGGCGCAACCCGGGCAGGTCACGCCAGGATGGCCTGGGTGCTGGCAGGCTTCGCGGCGGTGGCGGTGGTGGTTTGCGTATGGTCGCTTCGTCACGCTCCCCGGACCGTTCAACAACTGCAACAACCGCCGCTCAAGGAGCAACTGAAGTCGGCCCTCGGGAACGTGCCCTTCCTTTGGCTCATGGCGTCCAAGCTGGTGTACTTCCTCGTGCTGGCGATCTCCGTTTCCACCACTGCCTACTTTACGAAACATGTCCTGCAGGTGACCGACGACGTGCTCGGCCTCTACCTGGGCGTCGTGAGCGTTGCGCTTATCCTTTCTCAACCCGCCTGGCTTTTCGTCGCGCGCCGCGTGGGGAAACGGAACGGCTACATGATCGCAGCGGCGCTTTATGGCGCCGCCCATTTTTCCTGGTGGTTTGCCGGGCCTGGCGAGCCCACCGGCCTGATCATCCTGAGGTCGGTTCTCATCGGCGTTGCAGGTGGGGGAACCTTCCTGCTGACCCAGGCGATGCTGCCCGACGCATTGGAATTCGACTACCTGAAGACAGGCCTGCGTCGCGAGGGAGCGTTCACGGGGCTCTACGTTCTCGTGGAAAAACTCTCCGGCGCTCTCGGAGTCGCTTTCCTCGGCGTTTTCCTGGGCGCCATGGGATACATTGAAGCGACGGAAGGCCAACGGGTCGAGCAGACCGAAAGCGCGCTGCTGGGACTCTATATGTGCATAGCGGTTCTGCCGCTTGTGCTGCAGGCGATCAGCATCGGTGCAATCTCACGCTACAACTTGAGCGAACATGAGCTCGAGCGGTTACGGTCTGTTGCAAGAGAACATGAATAAACGCCCCCTCAACCCGATAACCGCCGAACACCGCAACACCTATCGGCGCGAAGGTGTGGTTCACCTTCGCCGGATGTTCGACAGGCAATGGATCGAGCGGTTAAGGCAGGGCGTGGACCGGCTGTTGGAAGATCCCGAGAAATATGGAGTGCCCGGCCCTTCTCACGGCGCGTCGATGGCTTCCGTCTGCTTCATGTGGCGCCAACCGGGAGTATTCCGGGATTTCGCGTTGAATTCACCTGTCGGGGAAGTTGTCGGCCGTGTCATCGGGTCGGACACCATCCGCGTTTATCACGACCACCTTTTCCATAAGCCCCCCGGCTCCACCAAGGTGATGGTCTGGCACTGTGACGAGACCGCCTGGCCGGTTACGGGCGAGATGGCCCCCAACATCTGGATTGCGTTGACCCCCGTGGACCGTCACAACGGGCGTGTCGAATATGTCGCCGGTTTTCATCGGCACTGCGTGGACAACAACCTGCATTTCGGGTTTGCTCCCGACCAGGCCGACGGGCTCTGCCCCGACTTCGAGACGGAACGGGACAATCCGGATTTTCGGTTCCGGTTCGTCTCCTTCGACATGGAACCCGGCGACGCGGTCGTTTTTCATCCCTCCACGCCTCATTTCTCAAGGGGGAATTACTCAAGGACCAGGCCGCGCACCGGATTGGCGGTACGCGTCTTCGGAGACGACGTGCGCTGGTATCCGGCCGCCCACAAGGCCGCCATACCCGGCGTGGACAGCCTGCCGGAAGGCGAGGCGCCGTCGGGGGAGTTCTTCCCGGTCATCTGGCAGCGGGGCAACAGCAAAGAGTTTGCGGAGTAACGGCAAATTGAGTCTCCGCCCGGCGTTAGTTGGCCGGAACCGTGTAATACTAGGAACCGTGGGACGGAGAATCGGGAGGAGATCGCCATGTCCAAGACACTGATTCGCACCGGGTTATTCGCGCTTTGCGCAGTTGTAACCGGGAGCCTGCTCTTGCCCCAATCCAGGGCCCTCGCTCAGGGCGTGGCCCTTGAGGAGATCGTGGTCACGGCGCGAAAACGCGAGGAGGCCCTGGTGGACATCCCGTTTGCGGTTTCGGCGTTTTCCGAGGAGGAGCTGAACGCGGCCAACCTCAAGAACTTCGTCGACGTGCAGCTGTTCACTCCGGGGCTGACGTATCAGCAGGCCACGGCCAACCGCGCGGACCGTGGCGTGCCGAACATCGTCATCCGCGGGCTCAACATCAATGCGTTTTCCGGCTCTTCGGTCGCGGCGTTGTTTTTTGTCGACGGCGCGCCCGTGCTCGGCGGCGAAGTGGGCAGCTTCGTGGATGTCATTCGCGTGGAAGTGCTGCGGGGTCCCCAGACGGCCTACTTCGGACGCAACACCTTCTCCGGAGCCGTCAACCTGGTGACCAAGGACCCCGGCGAGGAATTCGGCGGCTCGGTGGGGCTGGACCTCGATCGTTTCGGCTCCGCGGACCTGCAATTCTCCGTTGAAGGGCCCATTATCGAAGACCGCTTGAGTGCTCGCCTCAGCGTCAGGAACAACAAGAAGGGAGGTCACTACAAGAACAACCGCACGGGAGCGCGCGAAATCGGCGACGAGGAAACCCGGTCGCTGGTCGCAACCATCCTGGCCACGCCCACCGACACGCTTCGGTTCAAGCTGCGCCTTGAAGACATCGAGATCAACGACGGGCCCCAGCCCTCGTTCCGTTTTCCGAGCAGTTTCGCGAACTGCGATCCGGACGGCAACGGGAGCATGACTTACCGTTGCGGACTGGCCCCCGATGTGAGCGTCGCCGAGGCCATGGTGGGCCACAATGATGCGTTTGCTCCCGGCTACCTGGCCCGCGGCGACTACATCCAGGACGTGGTCGCGGCCTTCTCCCTGTATTCCGATTCCTCGCCGAGGCAGATCGACGGCGAGGGCGTGTTCATCGAAAAGATGGGGCTGGCCAAGCGCGTTTCGGGCGCTACTTTCTCCGCTGTGGCGGATTTGCCCGGCGGTATGAGCCTTGACTGGATCAGCGGCTTCAACGAAACCAAGTCGATGATCGTCAGCGACGAGAACACGCTTCCAAGGGCCCCCTTCTCGCCGATCGCCGACACCTTCCTGGTTGAACGATGGTCAAAGAACTCCTCACACGAGGCGCGGCTTTCCTCGCCGGGCGAGGGGCGCTTGCGCTGGACTGCCGGCGCCAACTACGTCAACAGTGAAGACGTGTCTTCCTGTGTGGCAGGGTGGTTTTTTGCTCCGCGCGGGTTTACTTGCCGGCCGATACTTGAGAGCTCGACGACGGGCGCCTTCGGAGGCGTCTACTACGATGTCACCGAAAAGTTGACGGTCAGCGCCGAAACGCGGTATCAGAGCGACGAGGTGAAGGTGGAGTCCGGGGGACTTGAGGCGGAATTCAATGATGTGGGCGGCCGCGTGACGGTCGAATACCGGACCGCCGACGATCTCATGGTTTTCGCCAACTTTTCGCGCGGCTTCCGCCCCGGGACATTCAACTCCATCGTGGTCACGCTCTCCCCCACCGAAGCGGCCAGCCTGCAGCGGAACTCCGGTGCGCAACTTGACGTCGAACCGGAAACGCTGGACCAGTTCGAGTTGGGCGTGAAGGGCACGCTGCTGGACGGAAGGCTGCAGGGATCGCTGATCGGCTATTGGGGAGAGATCACGGACCAGCAGGTCCAGCAGGTAGGCTTCTTTACCGACGACGAGACCGGGCTTCTGTCAGGTGTGGGTATTCTCTCCAATGTCGGCCTGCTCGACATGAACGGCATGGAGATTGAGGCCCGCTTTCAACTCACGGAGCATTGGCTTCTGACCGGCGCCTTCGCCCGCAACAGCACCGAGTTTGTGAAAGGCATCTGCAACCCGTGCGTCAGCAATGGCGCCACGGCGAACAACACGGACCACCTGGGCAACCAGACGCAACAGACGCCGGAGTTCAGCGGTTCGGCCACGGCCACCTACACGCGGCCGGTGTTCGGGGGCCGCATGGACGGGTTCGTTCGCGGCGAGTACGTGTATGAATCCACCAAGTACGCTACCGAAGCGAACGTGTTCGAGACCGGCGACCGGAACCTCGTGAACCTGCGCCTTGGCGTGGAGGCCGAGAGCTACCGGGTGGAGGCGTATGTCACCAACCTGTTGGACGACGATACCTACCTCTACGTGGCGCTCAACACCGATCTGGACACGTTCACACGCGCCTTCGTGTCGGCACTTCCGCACAAGCGCGCCATTGGCGTAAGGGGCACCTACCGGTTCTGACCATCAGCCGGGGGATTTTCGCCGGTGCGTCCTGCCTTCTCGGAGGGCCGGACGCCGCGAGGGTCATGCCCTCGCGCCCGGGTCAGGAGGTGGCGACCTGGTAGCGCCGTAACCGCAGGAACGGTATCAGGAGCGCACCGGTTAGCAGCACGATCATTCCCAGAAGAGACGGGACCAGGCGCATCAGCACCGCGCCGAACGGCTCCTCCCGGTACTCGAACGCCGGGAACCGGTCGTAGTCGGCGGGCGTGAGCGGATCCCGCTGGAGGAACTTGACGCTGAAGTACTCGCCCCAGCGCGCGTGAAAGTCGTACGCCTGGTTGAGGAAGTGCTCGTAACGGTTCGCGCTGGTGCCTGAGACTTCGTTCAAAGCCAACTGCATCATGATCGCGGGCGAAATGAACTGGAACCGCTGCACCAGGCTTTCCTGGCGGTTCAGCTGGCCCTGGAACTCGTCGTACAGTGGCCGCACCGCCTTCTCGATCGCGTTGCGGTTGGCCATCGCCACGGTCAGGAAGTCGGTCGCGCGCTCGTCGCCTTCCGGAATGAACTCCAGGTGGTCGTAGTAATACTCGTCCAGCCGGGCCATATAGGTTTTTTCGGCCGCGGTCTGCGCGTCCCGGGCGGCAACAGTCAATTCCATTCGTGACGGCGCGGGATAGATCGTCGTCGCGAGCAGGCTCACGAGTGTCGGCAGAACCACGACCAGTGCCAGCCAGGTGCCCGCCAGGGCAATGCCGTTGGCGGCCGAGTTCCTGCCGTACACGTTGACCATGACCGCCATCGCGAACCAGAACAGTGAATACAGGAGCGTGGCAGTGATCCACAGACCGAATCGCGCCCAGGTATCGGCCGAATCCAGGTTGGCGCCGACCGCGAACAGCGCAACGAGACCCAGCCCCAATATGCTCGCGACCAGGACGCCCGCGCGGGCAATGATCTTCGACGCCAGCAGCTCCTTCAACGATATCGGGTGCGCCAGGATCATCGCCAGCGTGCCCCTTTCCTTTTCGCTGGAGAGCAGGTCGTAGCTGATCGCCAGAATGAAGATCGGCAGCAGAAAGATCAGGACGAAGGCGATATCGAACGAGCCCGTCATCAGGTTCAGCGGGTTCTCGAGTTCGAGGTTGTTCGTCGTGGTGTGCGTGGGGTTCATCGAAACCGGCACGTAGTTGAGCTGAATGTCGCTCTGGCCGACCGCGAACGACGCCAGTCCGGTGGGAGGCAAGGTGAGGTACTTGGCCGTTTGCGCTCCGACCACACCGGCATTGGTGCCCTGCGGAGGGCCCGCGCCCGGCGCGTGCCGCGCCCCGGCGAACTCGTATTCGCCCCCTTGCGCGGCCAACCGCGCTTCGTACGCTTCGGTATCGGCCCGCATTTTTGCGCGCTGGGCGTCCTCGAACGCGGTGGCCGCCATCGCACCTTCAACCTGGCGGTCGATGGAACGCTGGCCGGAAAAGGCGGCAAACGCTATCGCTCCCGCGACCAGTAGCAGCAGCGCGCGAAACGCCCCGGAACGAAAGAGTTGACGCACCTCGTGCGAAATGATTATTCGTTTCATCAGTCTTGCTCCACCCTGAGGCGCCGTACCGCCCACAGCGCCAGTCCCAGCGATGCCAGCAGCCAGACCACGAGAGCGATGAGATTGCCGCCGTGCTCATCCAGCGTTGCTCCCAACCCCTGCGATCTGAATTCGAATGGCGGAACGATCCCGAAAACCTCCTGATCCGAAACCAGGACGCCGCCGCCGCCGGTATTCATGCTGGCGGCCGCCTCGCCGAGGTAGGCGTTGATCCGGGTCACCATGTCGCGCCGGTAAGTCTCGGCGGCGTCGGCAAAGTCGATGTGCCGGATGAGATCGGTTCCCGCCAGGGCCATCGAGAGCGAACGCAGGGGCAGCGTGGGCGCAATCACGCCCAGACGGTCCTGCAGGCGGCGCTGATCGATGTAGGAATCGCGCAGCCGGCCGTAATGCTCCTCGAATACGGGGAAGTCGTATTCCTCGAATTTCTGCAGCCGAAGGGCGCCGACATAGACGGGAAGCTCCGCGACCGTCTCCGCTCCGTACTCGGCAAAGATCGCCTGGGATTCCTGCTCGAAGCGCACGAACGGCGGCACTCCGTCGATGCCGCGCATCTGGTGACCGCGCATGTCGGCCATCCACTGGCCGAAGGCGGGGGTCGGGTGCACGACCTTGGAGATTTCGCTGGCTGCCTTGGGCGCCAGGAACCCGACGAAAGCCCAGAAACCGACCAGGATCATGAGCGCGGTGCGGGCGTTCTTCGCCCAGGCGGACACCGCAAGCGTCAGGAACAGGAAGATCGCCGCGTAGAGAAGATAGGACGCCGCCATGAGCGCTACCCGCAGACCGAGCGACTCGCCTTCCGCGTGCAGTCCGGTGAGCGACAACGCCAGGCCGCCGATCAGCACGCAGGCGCCGACGACCAGAACTACCGCCGTACCGATTCCCAACGCCTTGCCCCAGAGCAACTGGCGATTGCCTACGCTCATGCTCAGCACCTGGCGCAAGGTTCCGCTCTCGCGTTCGCCGGAAAAGGCCGTGAATCCGAGAAAGATGATCAGAAGCGGCATCAGCAGCCGCAGGATCATGGCGCCGCTCAGGTCGCCGAAGCGCCCGATGGAACTCTGGTCGGTCGCGGGCCGGCCAATTGCGAAGTTCTGCTTGTGTGCTTCCATGAACAGCGCGGTTCCGGCGTAGTTGTTGACGCCGTTGTCGAAGAAGGCAAGCGGGCCGGCCGGCTTGAATGCGTAGTTGCCGTAGTGCGCCCCCGAATGCGGGTTCTTGTCGCCCTGGTTGAACCACTGGTAGTTGGTCTGGTCCTGGGCAAGGCGCTGCATATCCATGTAAGCGCTGTATTTCTGGTAGCCGGCGGCCAGGGCCGTCAGCAGCAGCAGCGCCATGATGCCGGCGGTCCATTTGAACCGCCCGTCGCGCACGATTTCGGAGAATTCCTTGCGTGCAATGGAAGCGATCATAAGCTTTACCTCTTGGTCAGGCGGAACCGGCGCCCTCCTGCGCGTAGTGTCCGCCGGCGTGCATGTGCTGGAGATAGATTTTCTCCACGTCGGCGTGGGATACCTCGCCCGTGCTGAGTTCATCGACCAGGCGTCCTTCCTTCATGATGCCGATGCGCGTGCCGGTTTCCTTGGCCCGGAACAGATCGTGAGTGGCCATCAGGATCGCGGCGCCGTCCGATTTGAGATTCAGCAACAGCTCCGAGAATTCGTTGCTGGCCTTGGGATCCAGGCCGGCCGTCGGTTCGTCCAGCAACAGCGCGCGGGCCTGTTTTGCCAGGGCGATGGCCACGCCGACCTTCTGGCGCATTCCCTTCGAGTAGGTCTTTACCCTGCGCTCCACGGCCTCCTCTTCGAGACCCACGCGCCGCAGGAAGTCGCGGTACTCCTCCTGCGAGTAATCGTGCCCACCCAACTGGGAAAAATAGCGCAGGTTCTCCAGCGCCGTCAGGTTCCCGTAGAGCATCACCTGCTCGGGAATGTAGGCGAGCAGCTTCTTGGTTTCCAGCGGCTGTTCGGTTACGTCCAGACCGCACACCGTCGCCGTGCCTCCGTCCGGCCGGATGAAGTTCAGAAACAGGCTGATCGTGGTCGTCTTGCCGGCGCCGTTGGCGCCCAGCAGGCAATAGATGTCGCCGCCCTCCACGGTCATGTCCAGACCCTTGAGGGCTTCAATATCGCCGTAGCTCTTCGTAAGTTTCGCAGCCTGCAGCAAAGCGCACCCTCCTCCACGCTCGCCCGATTATAGGATGTGCGTCAACCCAGGATCAGCGCAAATTGCACCTAATCGTCGTCAAGGCGTTGATGCCTTTGATAATCGTAGAGGGAGGGGACCGATTCGAGCGGTTCGTTGAGCATTTCGACATACGGCGTGGGCCGGTAATCCAATTTGAATTCCCGATTTCCGTGCAGACCGACTATTCGGGCCATCGGTCCTTCGTCCAGGCCCTGTACCGTAACGATTTCATCTGCGAATGCGCCACCCGTTACCAGGACACGCAGGTTCCAGGTGGTATTGAATCCGCCATGACCGGGCTGCCAGTACCCGGCGCCACCGCCGTCAAACACCGGAACGACCGGCCCATCGTCGCTTCGGACTGCCTTAATGTGCAGGGTGACGTTGTCGAACAGGTTTTGATGATTGGCACCGGCATGCTGGTCGAGCGCCGGGTTGACGAAAACCTCCGCGTTCCTGAAGACGCACTTCGTTGCCTGGGTGTTGAAGGACAACGAATGCAGAACCGGGTTCATGATCGTAATGTTCTCCGCCAGCACGTTATGCACGTTGCCCATATGCACGGCGTAGTGAGCGCGCCGGGCGCCGTCGGTAATTACGTCCCTGAAAGTCAGGTTGGCGCTGTTGTAGCTCAGGATGCCGCTGTCGGCGTTGGTAATGCGGATGTTCCTCGCCCAGGAGTCGAACGAGCTGGTGAAGTAGATTCCGTTGTAGCCGCGCTCCAGGTGGTGGCCGAAGAACGGAGAATCGGGAAACTCGAGTCCGAGGTCTTCGATTCCAACGTGCTGCAAGCCATCCCAAGCTGCGACCTGTGCAGGAATCGTGTCATTCGCATCGTGCAACAGCGGGTCGGCCAGCTGCACGTTGCGGCCATTGACCGTTAGCACCCGGGATGCCTGGCGAACGAGCGGTCGCTCCGGAAACGACCAGTGATGAGAGCCCGCGCTTTCATATTCGGCGCCGTAGAGTGACTTGATGATTCCGGCGTCGCGTCCGGTGCGGTTGATCCACTGCAACTGAATGATGTCGCCTTCGTCGATACCGGCTGTCGAGGAAAGCGCGATGGTCCGGGAGCCTCTTGCGCCGGCCTCAATATCCGCCAGTTTTTCGATCTTCGGGTCGTATTCGACCAGGTAAGGCGCTTCACGCACGCCCGGCTTCTGTATCCAGATGAAACCACCACTCCATGAATACTCGGAGAAATAGTCATTGAGATTCCTGCCCGGATCTACCTCGCGCTTGTCGAGCTGCACAAGGTACTGTCTGAGTTCGTCCAGTGACGTACTTCGGTCGACTTGTTTCAGCGGGCGGGGAAAGTGAAGGACGGTGCCGCCTGAGCCGGAACCTGCGCCCTGCAAGACAAAATCCGAGCGCTCGATTCGCAGTACTTCGGAGACAATATATCGTCCGGCCGAAAACCGTACGATCACGGGGCCGGCTACGTCATGTGCATGCGATATCGCAGCCAGGACTGCTTTAGTGTCGTCTGCCTCGTCATTGGACGAAGCGCCGAAATCGTCAACCCTGACCACGGTCCCGGATGCGTCCGGTATCGCGGCCAGGCCGTTCCCGTACCCCGCAAAGGAAAAATCAGGCAAGTAATTGTCCTGCCTTATTGTCTTTGTGGACAATAAGGCAGGAAGCTCTCCCTTCGACTGATCCGCAACCAGGATCGGCGAATAGAGAAACAGGACTGACATGCCGAGCGTCGGGAATAAGTTCCTATATATCATGCATTTGTTACCGAGGAATGAGCGGCGGCTGTGGTTCATTGCTTTTCCGGAACAAATACTAGCAAGACAAAATCCGGCTGGCAAACTTCAATCGCTTGCCACCGATATGCCGTGAACGTGGGACGTATTGACACCGGTGTAATAATGAGTACCTTATACGGTCGAACCAGTTTATCCACTACGGGGTGAGGACACTCACCGGGGAGCAATATCAATGAAGTATCAACCCAGTATCGCTGCGCTCGCGCTGGGCGCGATGACGCTGGTCTTTTCAACTGCGGCCGTCGCGCAGGACGACGAGCCCCTGGAAGAGATTGTCGTTACGGGCATCCGCGGATCCCTGGCTGCCGCTGTGGACCAGAAACGGGACTCGGACCAACTGGTTGAAGTCATTATCGCGGAGGATATCGGCAAGCTGCCCGATCAGAACCTGGCGGAAGTTCTTGAGAATATTACCGGTATCCAGATTACCCGCACGGCGGGTGTCGGCACCGGCGTTCAGATCCGCGGCACCAATTCGAACCGGGTCGAATTCAACGGCGTTTCCACCGTAAATTCGGGTTCCGGCCGTAGCGGCATCAATTTCGAAGATGTCAATCCGGCGATTATTTCAGCGGTCGAAGTGACCAAGTCGCCTGACGCCGGGACCATCGAAGGTTCTGTCGGCGGCACAATCAATCTCAAGACGATACGCCCGCTTGATCTGCCGGCCACATTGGGCGCGGTCAGGGTTCAGTACGAAGACAGCAGCCTCAGCTCCGAAAGCATGACGCCAAGGTTCTCAGGCGCATTTGGCGACAATTGGTCGACGGACGCGGGCGAAATCGGTTTTGTGATCAGTGGCAGCGTCACTGAGCAGGAATCGGTGTCGTTTCGTCCTCGTACCGACCGCGACAACCGCGTTTCGCCGGCTGCCGCCGTCGATCCGGCTGAATTTCTCGGTATCCAGTTCCTGGTTCAGGAGCAGGAAAATTACGACTACGACACCGTCAATCTCGCGTCGACCTTCGAATGGGCGCCCAGTGACAACCTGAAGTTTCATGCCGACGTCGTTGTCAACGAGCAGGAGCGAAGCCAGGACAGTTACAGGCTTCAGGCGTCCGGCGTCAGCACGCTGAGAAACCTCAGTGTCCCCACAGCCTATGAAACGATTGATTTCGGCGTCGGTCCCGGCAGGTTCCCGGCAGCGCTTCAGGGCACGCTTGAACCGGACCTGGCCAACGATGATGACGATCCCAACCTGCGTTTCTCAAGCGATACCGGTTCCAGGGTCACCGATAGTCAGATCATTGCGATCGGTGGTGACTGGAATGGCGAGAGGTGGTCCGTAAGCGCCGAGTACGCGATGACAACGTCGGACACCTCCAACCCCAACCTGAGCACGACCCTGAACTTCATAAACCCGAACTGTCCTCTCGATGCGAGCAGCAACGATAACTGCGTGCCGTTCATCTATGACTTGTCCGGCGGCACGTTGTCGTGGGGCGTTAATTTCGATTCACCCTTTGCACCGGCGCCGGCCGATCTTTTGAACCCGGCCAATGTCGTTCTGGACCAGGTAATTATTGGTCGCAATACAACCGAAAACGAAGAAGATGCACTTCGCATGGACTTCTCCTGGGACGCGGATTGGAACGGCATCACCACACTCGATATTGGTTTCCGCTACGGCGAGTCCTCAAGTCGATTCAACCGCATTCAGGACCGGATCGGTGGCTTCAGCCGCATGGTGGACAGCCCCAACGGTGTCCTGTTCTCCGAATTGCTGGTGCCGGGACCCAGTAACTTTGACAAGGGCGACGGCAGGACGTTGTTCATTCGTGATTTCCTGCTTGTTGACCCGGATCGCGCCTTTTCCGACCCGGACGGCACGCTGGCCATTCTGGAGGCGGCGGTTGTAGCGCACGATCCGGTCAGCCCGGATACCGCCAGACTTGCATCCGATCGGAATCAGTTCTATGACGTCGGCGAAGAGACCACCGCTCTGTATGCGCAAGCGAACTTCGAGGCCGGTATTTTCCGTGGCAACGTAGGCGTGCGGTATGTCGAGACTGAAGTCGATTCAGTGGCGTATGGCTTTGAGGATGCCGCGGGCAACAGGTCGCTGGTGTCAACCAAGGGCAAGTACGACTTCCTGCTTCCGCGATTGAATGTGGCAGCCGAGGTGAGCGAAGACGTGATCGTTCGATTCGGCTATGGCGCGGACATCCGACGTCCGGGTTTCAACAGGATCAGTACTGCGTTTGCGGCTGACAATCAGGAAAATTCCGCCATCGATCAGGGCAACCCCAACCTCAAGCCCGAGGAAGTGGATTCGCTGGATCTGGCAGTCGAGTGGTACTTTGCCGAGTCGGCGCTGGTCAGTCTCGGTTACTTCACGAAGGACCGCACGGACATCATCGGGCAGGTCTTCGAAGGCGCATTACTGGTTAACGATCCAACTTCCACCAGTGGTCTTGCCCGTGAAACAGACCCAAGTTGCCCGGGCGGAGGCATCTGGAACCCGACGGTCATACCCAATGTATTGGGCGACCCCAACAGGCTGGGATTGTGTGTCGACTACCGGACCTGGACGAACGACCCGTCAACGACCACCCAGTCCGGTTTCGAGTTTGCCTTCCAGTACGACCTTTCAGGGTTCGAGGATCGTCTGGGTTGGGCGTCCGGTTTCGGTGTCATTTTCAACTACACCAACCAGGACTTCAGCGGTGGTTCGATCGTGGACTGCACGTCGGGACGTGGCCGGCAGGTTCTCGGCGCTGATGTCTGCATTCCTCGCGGACTGCTCGACTTCTCCGAAGACGCGTACAACATCACGATCTACTACGAGAAGTACGGTCTGTCCGCCAGGGCGCGCTACACGTGGCGTGAATCGTTCCGCACACAGGACTTCGGCGGCGGCGCCAACACGAGCGGCAGCAGCACGTTCAGCTTCCCGGTCCATACGCTCGACAGAGGTCAGCTGAATGCCAGCATCAACTACTCGGTGAACGATCATCTGGACGTTGGTCTTGAAGTTGTCAACCTTACCGAGGAGCGTATTGATCAACATTGCGTCAGCACACGCGGGCCGCTTTGTTTCGTCGGACTCCCCGACAGACGCATCGTTGTCGGTGGAATCTACCGCTTCTGACGAAAGGACATCGATGACAACTTCTCACTTCGCAGGCAGGCCCCGGATCTTTTCCGGGGCTTGCCATGAGTCCTCCGTTGGACACTAAGGCGGACATCGACGGACTACCGCTAGAGCTTGACGCGATTTCCAGGCGCCTGGTGGCCGCGCGAGCGGCTGCCGAGGCATTGCCGGATTTTCCGGGCGCCCTTCCGGACTCATTGGACGGGGCGTACGCGATTCAGGAAGCATCCATAGCGCGTTGGGCGGATACGGTCGCCGGTTGGAAGATCGGGATGATCCCGGCCGATCATCGATTACGAGTCGGCGATGAGCGCCTGGCCGGCCCGATATTCAAGTCTTCCATTGTCGGCATAGAGCCTGGCGACACCAGGACCATGCCGATTTACGCGGGTGGATTCGCGGCGGTGGAGGCGGAGTTTATTCTGGAGCTTGGCTGCCCTGTCCACCCGTCGGAAAGGGAATACTCCGACGCAGATCTGATCGACCTTGTATCTTCGCTGTTCGTCGGGGCGGAGATTGCCAGCAGTCCCATGGCTGCAATCAACAAGCTGGGTCCGACCTGTGTTGTTTCCGACTTCGGCAACAACGCCGGACTGCTCCTGGGACCGGCAATAGCCAACTGGAGTTTCAGAGACATGGATTCCATGACTGCGAAAGTCATGATCGACGGTGCCGTTGTCGGTGATGCTACGGCCAGCGCCATTCCGGGCGGTCCGCTGGCGGCGTTGCGGTTTCTCCTGGGTCTCGCTGCTACTCGGGGTATTGAACTTCCTGAAGGGACGTTGATTTCGACCGGCGCGGTTACAGGCATTCATCGCGTTTCGGTGTCCTCTGCGGCGCGTGTTGATTTCGGCTCGTCCGGCTGGTTCGACGTGAAGTTCAGGTCCAAACGCCAGAGCGGTAACATGCCGAGTTGACAAGTGTTGTGTCTCACAACACTAGTCCTGTTCGGAGATTTCCGTGGGAAGAAGAAGCCGCAAAGCCGACACCGATTTCAAGGCTGCAGCCCGCAGTTGGTTCGAGAATAATCCCGACGGCCGAAAGCCGACAATGGGCGATGTGGCCCGTCTTGCCGGCGTCTCGAAAAAAACGGTATCGCGGGTCATTAATGACTCACCGCAGGTAAACGACGCGACGCGCGCCGGGATCAAGGAACTCATAAGTGACATCGGCTACAGGCCGGACCCGCAAGCGCGCGGATTCGCTTTTCGGCGTTCGTATCTCGTCGGCATGATCTACGACAATCCGACGCCACAGTACGTCGTCAATGTGCAACTGGGTATTCTCGATGGTCTGAAGGGCACCGATTTCGAACTGGTGGTTCATCCCTGCAATCGCCAGAGCGACACCTTTATCGAGGACGCACGAAAGTTCGTCGAAATGCAGAAACTCTACGGCGTCGTACTGACGCCGTCCGTATCCGAGGACGAGCGCCTCGCGGAAGCGTTGCGCGAAATCGGTTGCGCCTACATTCGCGTCGCCTCCGTCGCACTGGACATGGAGCGACGAATGATTGTTACGAACGATCGGGTCGGCGGCCGTGAGGCAGCCCGGCACCTGGCAAGCCTGGGGCATTCCCGGATTGCCGTGATCGCCGGCCGCCGGAGTTTTCGCTCCGCGCACGAGCGTCGGTCCGGTTTTGAGGACGGCCTGATGGAGTTTGGCATTCGCCTGCCAATGGACTATGTATTGCAGGGCGACTATACGTTTGAGTCGGGTTTGGCCAGAGGCGCCGATCTGCTCGATCTCGATCCCCCGCCGACAGCCGCTTTCGCGGCCAATGACGAAATGGCTGCCGGTGTGTTGCAGGCACTGCATGTTGCCGGCCTGAGAGCGCCGGAAGATCTTTCGATAGTCGGGTTCGACGATTTTGAGACGGCAACTCGAATATGGCCCCGTCTGACGACGGTCCATACTCCGGCGCGCAAGATCGGCCGGCTCGCGGCTCAAAGCCTCCTGGCATTTGGCGATGAAGAAGTTCCGTTGGGGCCAAACCAGACCGTGCCCGAACTGATTGTCCGGGAGTCGACCCGAGAGCTGGAGAGCTCGTAAGAAAAAGGAGTCACAACGTGTATTCAAGGACCTACCAGGCAACGCACCCGGACATGATGGATGGAGTTGGTAACGAAGCCCTGCGCGATTTGTATCTCGTTACCGGCATGTTCGTCGCCGACGAAATCAATCTGAACTATTCGCACAATGAACGCATGATTGTTGGCGGCGCCGCACCGGTATCGACCACAGTCGTATTGCCGGATCAGACCGAGCCTGTTGCGGGAGCGCCATTTCTGGATCGACGTGAACTGGGCGTGGTCAACGTGGGTGGCGGCAACGGGAAAATATCGGTAGACGGCAAAACGTTCGAGATGAAACCTCGTGATGGTTTGTACATTCCGATGGGATCGAAAGAGGTCTCTTTCGAGTGCGACAGCAAGGACAATCCCGCGCGCTACTATCTCGCCTCGACGCCTGCGCACGCGCGATTCGATCTCGTCAAGATTTCCATCGACGAGGCCGTTCCCCTTGAACTGGGTTCGCTCGAGACCTCAAACGAGCGCACGATCTACAAGTACATCGTGCCCGAGACTTGCCGGTCGGCACAGTTGCTGCTGGGTTTGACGATCCTCAATCCAGGCAGCGTCTGGAACACAATGCCGCCGCACCTGCACGATCGACGGTCCGAAATCTACTTCTACTTCGAACTGGGCGCCGATCAGAGGGTGTTCCACTTCATGGGTGAGCCTGACTCGATGCGCCATATCGTCGTTCGCGATTCAGAGGCGGTCATTTCTCCACCGTGGTCGATTCATATGGGCAGTGGAACCTCCAACTACTCCTTTATCTGGGCGATGGGAGGCGAGAATCTCGACTACACGGACATGAACGTCCTCGACATCTGCCAACTCAAATAATGGGAGCGAGGGACATGCCCTCGCTCCCGGAGGTCAGAGGCGCGAGAGGGCGGCGTCCAGCGCTTCGATCAGGTCTTCGGGGGCCTCCAGGCCGACGGAGAAGCGCACCAGGCCGTCGCGAAGGCCCACGCGCTGCCGTTCTTCGGGCTCGACGTCGGCGTGGGTCATGGTGACGGGATGCGTAATCAGCGATTCGACCGCGCCCAGGTTCTCCGCCAGCGTCCATAGTTCGACGCTGTCCATCAACGCCTTTCCGGCTTCGAGCCCGCCTTTCAGCTCGCACCAGAGCATGGCGCCGAATCCGCTGGCCTGGCGACCTGCCAGTTCGTGCTGGGCGAAGGACTCAAGGCCCGGATAGCAGACTTCGCCCACCGCCGGATGGCCGCTCAGGAATTGGGCGATGGCCAAGGCGCTGGCCGACTGCCTGTCCATGCGCACGGAAAGTGTTTTGACGCCCTGCAGCGTAAGCCAGGCGACCATCGGTGACATGATGCTGCCGGTGGCGTTCTGCACGAAACGTAGTTTTTCGTCCAGCTCGGCAGTGGCCGCAACGTTGGCGCCCCCCACCGTGGCGTTATGGCCGTCGAGGTACTTGGTGGTGCTGTGCAGGGAAACGTCCGCGCCCAGCGCCAGCGGCTGCTGGTAATACGGCGTAAGAAAGGTGTTGTCGACGACGTGAATCAGCTTGTTGGCCCGGGCAATTTCCGAAAGGGCCGCGATGTCGCTGAGCGCCAGCGTCGGGTTGGCCGGCGTTTCGGTCAGCAGCAGACGGGTCTCGGGCCTGATCGCCGCCTCGACGGCGGCGAGGTCCGAGGTGTCCACGAACGTAAAGCGGGCGCCGAAACGCGCGAACACCTGGGTGCATACACGGTAGGTCCCGCCATAGGCGACCTGCGATACCAGGGCGTGGTCTCCGGCGTTCAGAAAGGCGTGCAGCACCGCGCTTACGGCCGCCATGCCGGTGGAATAGCAGGTGCAGTCCTCGCCGTTTTCGAGCCCGGCAAGGCGCTGTTCCAGGGCACGCACCGTGGGGTTGCCGCTACGCGAATACGAGTACCCCTTGGAAAGGTACTCGTCGACGGAAGGCTGGGCGAAGGTCGTGGACTGGTAGATCGGCGGCAGCACCGATCCGGTCACGGGGTCCGGTTCCGTTCCCGCATGGATCTGTTTGGTGGAGAAACGCACGTCAGAACTGTTCGTCACGCAATGCCATCGTGTTGGCGGCGCCGGCCCGAACACGACGGGCGCGGGCGGCCACATGCGGCATCAGCTGCTCGGCATAAAAGCGCGCACATACGCGCCGGGCCTGCATATCCTGCCGGTCCGATGCGCCGGCGGCGGCCACTGCGGAACGGGCGTGCAGCCAGCCTCCGCAGAGATAGCCGAGCATCATCATCAGATTGAAGGCCACCGATCCGGGCAGGTCGTCGTCGCCGCCCAGCTCCCCGCGGAACCAATCCAGGGTCGATGCCGTCTCGTCCATTCCGTCGCGTAGCGCCTCCGCGACGATGCGGTCTTCGGCCGGCAGGCCATCAGCGCTCGCCAGGGTTTCACCGATTTCCTCGAGCAGTTCGCCCAGCGCCCTGCCCTTGTCGCGGATGATCTTGCGGCCGACCAGGTCGCCGGCCTGGATTCCGGAAGTGCCCTCGTAGATCGTGATGATCCGGGCGTCGCGATAGTGCTGCGCCGCGCCCGTCTCCTCCACGTAGCCCATGCCGCCGTGCACCTGTATGCCGATCGAGGTCAAATCGATCGCCACTTCGCAGATCCATCCCTTGACGATCGGCGTCAACAGGTCCAGCCGCCGCTGGTGCCAGGCTCGCCTGTCCTCGTCCGGGTGGCGGCGCGCATGGTCGGTATGCAGGGCGGCCATGTAACAAAGCGAGCGCATCGCGAAGATCTGCGATTTCATTTCCATCAGCATGCGCCTTACGTCCGGGTGGCGCAGAATCGAGACGGTACCCGCGCTTCCCGGCACCTTGCCCTGCATGCGATTGCGCGCGTACTCCAGGGCCTGCTGATAGGCCCTCTCCGCGATCGCCACCCCCTGCAGTCCGACTGACACCCGGGCGTCGTTCATCATCGCGAACATGTGCGGCAGACCGTGGTTTTCCTGACCGACCAGGAAGCCCACGGCGTCCTCGTAACTCATGACGCAGGTCGGGCTGGCGTGCAGCCCCAGCTTGTGCTCCACCGAGACGGCACGCACGTTGTTGAACCGATCGGGCTCGCCGTTCTCGTCCGGGATTAACTTGGGGACCAGGAACAGCGAAAGCCCGCGGGTGCCCTGCGGCGCATCGGGAAGGCGCGCCAGCACCAGGTGCAGGATGTTGCCGGCCATGTCGTGGTCGCCGAAGGTGATGAAGATTTTCTGGCCGTTGATCAGGTAGTGCCCGTTCTCGGGCCTGGCCTGGCAGCGCACCAGTCCCAGGTCGGAGCCCGCCTGCGGCTCGGTGAGGTTCATCGTGCCGGTCCACTCGCCGCTGACCAGGCGCGGCAGGAATTGCCGGCGAAGTTCCTCGCTGGCGTGCAGCTCCAGGGCATGCAGCGCGCCCTGGCTCAACAGGGGACAGAGCGACCAGGCCAGGTTGGCCGATTGCCACATCTCCTGGACCGGCATCGAGAGCACCTGCGGCAAGCCCTGCCCTCCGTAGGTTTCGGGCGCCGAAATTCCGCCCCAGCCGCCTTCGACAAACGCCTCGTACGCCTGGCGGAAACTTTCGGGAACGTGAACCTGCCCGTCGCGCACATCGGCGCCGGCCTGATCGCCCTTGGCATTGAGCGGCGCCAGCACGTTCGAGGCCAGTTCGCCGGCTTCGTCCATGACCGAACGCGCCAACTCGCTCGTGGCCATCTCGCAGCCCGGCAACTCCGCGACCGCGTCCAATCCGGCCACGGAATCCAGAATAAACAGCATTTCATCGACAGGCGGTCGATACTCGGACATGGGTCGTTCCAGAAAAGCGAGTGTGCTGGGCAGCCATTGTACCCACGCCGCCCCAATCAATAGCCCCGAAATACTCCGGGAAACATCCCGATTTCCGAGCGACCGCGTGTCCGCGTCGGCAAAGTTTGCAGGTTTCAGGAGAAGAACGTACCGCCGTTGATATCGAAACTGGCGCCGGTAATGAAGCTTGCCCGCGGCGAGGCAAGGTAGGTGACCAGGTCCGCGACCTCCTCGGGGCCCCCTTCGCGACGCAGCGGCGTGGCCGCGGCTACGTTGGCGCGCACGGCATCCTTGGTGAACGTATCGTGGAAGGTCGTGTCGATCATTCCCGGGCACACGCAATTGACCCGGATGCCGTTCGGCCCCAGTTCCTTGGCCATCGCCCGGGTAAGCGACATCACCGCGCCCTTGGACGTCGAGTAGGCTGCGGCGCCCGGACCGCCCCCGTCCCGTCCGGCCTGCGAGGCGAGATTGACGATGGATCCTCCTTCCGCCATGTGGGGAAGGACGCATTGCACGGTAAGGAAGGTGCTGGTTACGTTCAGCCGCAGGACATGCTCCAGGAACTCCTCGTCCATTTCCGGCAGCGCCTTGCGCGCGACCATGCCGCCCACGACGTTGACCAGGACGTCAATCGAGTCGCCGAATGTGCGGCGCGTCTCGGCCACCAGCTTCTCGACGTCCCCGCGTCTTGTCATATCGCCGGCGACGGCAGTCGCGGTTCCGCCCGCCTGCCGAATGCTCTCGACGGTTTCCTTCCCAGCCGCGGCATCATGAAAATAGTTGACGACCACGAGGGCGCCGGCCTCACCCAGGGCCAGCGATACGGCCCTGCCGATGTCCCTGGACCCCCCGGCGACGATTGCTACTTTCCCTTCCATACTTGTTTCCCCCAACGGCTAATTTGAGTGCTTTGAAACCAGCGGTCCGTTCCGATCGAACAGCCCGAAGAAGCCGCTCCACACGAACTCCCGGCCGGCAACCCTGATTGCATGCTCAAGGTCGTCGTCGGGGTCGTATGAAAGCGTCAGGTAGCGCTCCCCGCGCTGCCTGCTGACAATCTTCACCAGCTGGTTGTGGCCGTCGCCGAAGTGCTCGATCGCGGCAATCGACCCTTCGCTGCCGATCGTGGATTCCTCCGCGGCGTCGTACTCGCCGTGTACTTCCAGCGTGGAAACGAAGGTGCTTTCGCCCGAGCTCCGCATTCGCAGGATCACGGCCTGCTCGCGCCGCAGATTGATCTGCGGATCGTTGGCGCCGAGCTCCGCGAAGAGCACCTCCAGCGGCTCTTCGGTCTGGATCGAATACGTGTAAAAGCGATTTCCGGCAAGCCAGGTCATCGAGAACAGCTCGCCCCCGGCCACCTCGGTTTCCGCCCGCAGCCAGAGATGCTGGTAACCATTGGCACTGCCGAGAGGCAGCAGTCTTTCGGTCATTGCGCGAAGCGGCGGATTGGTGGTTATCACCTGACCCTTGAAGTGAACCGGCAAGTCGTATTGCCGCGCTCCCGCACCGGTCACATCGAGCACGTCCACCACGACGGGGCCGTCGGCCAGCGCACCGTCCGCCAGTACCAGGGTACGGCTGAAGGACACACCTTCGTAGGCGCCGTCCATGGACGCCGCCGCGACATGAATGTCGTTGTCGCTGCCGAAGTGCAGCACCTCGGGATGGAAACGCTCGCCGACCGCCAGCCGTGCGCCGAAATGACTCTCCCCGTCCACGACCAGCGTGTTGTGGGCGACCGTCTGCTTGGCCCAGGATTCGTTCTCCGGCAAATAACGCCCGCCGTTCTTGGGCTCGATATTGAGGAAACGCGCGGCGCCGTAGTCGGCCACGATCTCGTTGCCGTTGTCGTAGAAGATCCAGTGCAGCTTGTCGAAATGGCCATGTCCCATGCCCTGCGCCGTGGCCTTGAACACCAGCGCCTGGTGACCGGGCCCCGCGCCGTTGCGGAGCACCGCCAAACCGCCCTGCTCGCCTGACGGGCCGTCCCTGAGCAGTACGGATCGGTGCTCGTAGGGTTCCGCCTCGCCGCGGTCCGCCGCCAGCGCCGCTTCGAATCCGTCCCCGGTAAGCACGTAGGATTCCTGCCGACTCGCCACCGACAGCAGCCTGGGGTCGCCGGTCAGCGCATAGGCGATGGCCACGCCGTGGCGCAACTCGACGGTATCCAGTCCCTTCTCCCGTATCGCGTCGTTGATCGGGAAAAACAGACCGCCGTAGGAAAGCTCGATACAGGCATGGATCGCCTTCAGCAAAATCCCCTCGCGATACTCGAAGATCTTCAGTTCCGGATCGTTGTTCTCGATGCTCCGGGCAAAAACCACCAGCGGCATCAATGCGTAACGCTGGTAGTACGGACCCTCGGCGTAGTAGCCGTCCGGCGACAGCAGCAGGTCGAGCTGCCGGATGAACCCGGCCTTGCCGTCGCCATTGAGGCCGTAAAGCGACATTTCCACGTATGACGGATCGTCGAGCGTGTATCCAGTCATCCCGACGGCGGCCACCGCCCAGGTTCCGTGGTTGTGAATCCGGTCGAAGGTCTGCGGGGATTCCACCGAAAGGAAATCGGCCATTGGCCGCAACAGACGTTCTTCAATAACGCTTTTCTCATCGCCGGAAAGCGTGTCGACAATCGCGTCGTAACCCTGAATTGCGTGAACCAGCCAGACGGACTCGTTGAGGCTCTGCCAGAACAGCCGGCCCGGCGTCTGCTCCTTCTTCATGGGGTGTTCGTCCAAGTCCGGATACAGGTCCGCGTACGCCAGTAACAACGACCGTGCATGATCGGCATAACGCCCGTCGCCGGTGAGCTGATAGACGATGCCGGCCTCGCGGATCGCGACGCCGTTGCGCTTGTGCTGCTCGTGCGAATAGCCGCCGCCGGCGTCGGTCGGAGCGGGCACATCGGGCCCGGATGCGAAATAGCGGTCGACGCGCGCGCGGGTCAGCTCCAGCGAGCGCATGAAGCCCGGCGATTCCTGCATCGTGGCGGTGATATTGGCGACATCTCCGGCGGTCAGCAGCAGGCGGGGATGCGATGTCCGGCCATCCTGCGGCCAGCCGCCAAGCGCCAGGGCCGCCACGGCCAGAACGACGAAGGGCTTGCACATCAAGGGTTGCTGATCTCGCCGACGATCGGCTCCGGCGTACCGGTAAACCGATTGCCTCCGATTCGCGTTATCGGATCGCCGACCGTGTGCGTTACGCGGATCGGCCGGCTATCGATGAATTCATTGTCGTGAATATCCGCCACCTGCACGCCCAGAAGCCGTATGGATGCGGCAGTCTTGTTGCGCGCGTTGTGGCCCACCGATTCCAGCACGCTGGAACGCAATTCGAGGCGGGGACCAAAGGTGCTCTCATCCGTTCCGCCGCGGTAAATGTCGAACACGGCGCCGCCGATGTTGCTGAATCGACTGTCGACTACCGAAATTTCTTCGCCGTTATAGCGGCCCAGGTCGTCGATTTCCCTGCTCAGCGCAAGCACGCTGCCGGTAATGTCGCTGAATTCGGAGCGCGTGATGCGAATCTCGTCCGCAAAGGTGTTCTTGGCCACCAGGAAGAAATTGAAGAGGTAATTGACGTCCAGGTCGCTTACCGAGCAGTCATCGACTACCAGGCCGTAGTTGCTCGTCATCGAGTAGCGGCTGGTGCGAACCACCGAGTTGCCCGACATGTCGGGAGAAGCTGCGCCGGAAATCTCCAGGCCTGAAAGTTCCAGGCGGCCGCCATCGTCAAGCTCGAACAGCGCCGGGCGCTCGAACTCCAACCTCACCGTTCCGCGGCCCTGCGCCGCTTTGATGGTCAACGGCCGTTCGATCACGATGGTCTTCCTGACCCGGTAATCGCCGGGAGCCAACTCCAGAATCGAACCGGCATCGGCGCGCCTGGCGGCATCAAACAGGGAGTCCTCGCCGGGCGTAACGAGGATTGTGGGTGGCGTCGCCCGGGAGGAACCGGGTTTCGGATACCAGGCCACGCCTGTGTCGTCTTTGTCCAGGACATTCAGGTCCGTGCGAACGCCGATTGAAGCGAGGTCGTCTCCGACCGGATACCAGAGTCCGTTGGCGGCCTGCTGCATCTCGATGGGGGAATTGGAAAAGCCGCTCTTTACCGGCAGATCGTCGACCGCGTTCGCGGCGTTGCCCTTGAAGGCGATCCCGCTGATGTCGTCATGCACGCGGATGACGTTATTCCCGTCGCGGTTGAATACCAGGTTGGACCGGAACCTGCTGTCGATGGGCGTCGCCGAACGTTCTTCGTCGCTGCCTCCGGCCATTTCGATGTAGTCGCACTGGATGATCGAGTTGTTCTCCATCAGCACGTCCTCGACCTGGTGGTAGCGGTTCAGCGGCGAATCCGGAACCCCGTTCATGACCGTAAAGGCGGCCCCGAAGCGGTAGCCGGTGAGCCCATGCAGGTAGTTGTTGCGGACCACATGCCCCTTGTTGATGACCCGTATGCCGCCGGTGTTCGGAACGCCGTTGCCGAGGAAAACGTTGTCCTCCACCACGGCGTTGTTGCCGTGGCGCATGGTCAGCGTGCCGCGAGACTCCAGGAACAGGTTTCCGCGGAACGTATTGCCGCCCGACTTGTTGGAGATGATCTCCAGCTCGCCGTCGCAGCGATCGAATACGTTGTTTTCCACGACGGTCAGCGAATCGGTCAGCGAGTAGTGGCTGGTGCCGATACGCAGCGTCTCGCCGCCGTTGGATCCCAGTATCGGCCGCGGGCCGAAGTAGTTGTGGTCGATGCGGTGGTGGTTTTGCTGGTTTTCCTCGCCGTCCAGCCGCACGGCCATCGTGACCCCGAGATTGCCCTTGCCCTCCACGTGGTTATGGTCGAAGCGGTTATGTCGTCCGAACATCAACACCCAGAAATCAATCTCATGCCGCTCCGGGTTGTTGAACCGGTCGATGACGGTCTCGGTGACCCTTGAGTGATTGGCGGGCTCGCCCTTCGTCCGGCGAAAGGAAATCACGGCGCTGGTCGGCGTGTAACCGTCCCTGAACACCAATCCGGACACGACCAGGTGGCTGCCGGCAAGCCGCAGATTGGACTGCCCGCTGATGATGACCTGCCCTTTCGTTTCCGCCGTCAGCGTAATCGGCCGCTCCGGCTTCCCGTTGCCGACAAGAAGAATCTCAAAATCGCGCCAGACCCCGTTGGCAAGAACAATGACGTCACCCGGCCCGGCCCGCGCGACCGCATCGCGGTATTCCTCTTGATTGGTGACAAGGGTTTCGGCTGCGGATGTGCTTGCCGCCCCAAATATGGCGAGCGCGGAAGCTACCAGAAATTTCCGGTACGACATGGAAGGATTCCTGACTTGGCTAAATTCGAGCGCTTTTGAGGAAACGCTCACGGCTCTCGCTGGCCTTCCTGCGAACGTCCCTGAGCGCGTTCTGCTCGGTAACGTCCAGCATGGATTCCAGCAGCCGCGTGAAGTGCTTTCTCATCGCCAGCCGCGCCTGGGAGGGATCGCGGCTATGCAGCGCATCGAGAATCTCGCGGTGCTCTCTCCCGCGCGCCGTCGCGTCTTCCGAGCAAACGGAGTCATAAACCTTCTTGACCGGCGCCAGTTCCATCCGCATCCGCCAGAGCTTCTCGACAATGTAATAGAGCACGGAATTGCCGGCGGCGGCGGCGATGGTCAGGTGAAAGTCCCGGTCCGCGAGTTCCGCCGCATCGACACCATCATGCTCGTCGCTGCTCATGTCCACGATGAGTTGCTCAAGCTCGGCCAGCGTCTCGTCGCTGATATCGGGCGCCGCAAGAGCTGCCACCTCGGACTCGAACAAGGAGCGCGCCTCCGTCAATTCAAGCGCGCTTACGCTGGGCAGCACGTCCACCTGGGAGACCGCGGCGTCCAGCACGTGCGCTCCCGATCCGGGCCTCACTTCCAGCTTACCGAGAGCCTGCAGCGAAATCAGCGCCTGCCGGACCGTGACCCGGCTTACATTGAATTGCTCGGCCAGCTCGCGCTCGCCGGGCAGGCGGGTGCCGGACGGATATACGCCCTCCAGCATCCGTTGCGCAATCCTTTGCGCAACGTCCTCATACAACCTTTGTTCCTTCATCTCTCCCCTGTCCGTATCAGAAGACCCTGGCGCGCACGCCCACGATCAGGTGCGGACCATCTTGTCGGCGATGTTGCGGAATTTCCGTCGGCGAAGTCGTTAGATTTAAAACCTCGCTCTGACACCGGCGAATATACGTGGACCATACTCGAGGGTCTGAACGACCTCGCCTACCAACGCACGGAAATCGATACGCGGCTCGCCAAGCACGTTAATGCCTTCCAGCGACAGCTCAATACTGTCGGTCATATCGTATCTCAAGCGAAGGTCCAGCGTTTTATAGTCATCCACATATCGAACGCGGGCTGTAGTATCGCGGCTGAAGCCCTGGAAGTACCGGGAACGCGCCTTGAAAATCGCCTGCGCGCTGAAGCGATCATTCTGCCAGTAAAGCTGCGTTGCGCTGGTATGGCGCGACAGGCCCCATAAGCCGGCCGGCGGCAAAAGGCCCAGGAGCCGAACCGGATTGCCGTCCGCATCATAGGCTGTGCCGTCGCCGCCGTGGCCATCCTCGAATTCGAAATCGGAATCCGCGTAGTTGTAGCTGAATTTCGCGCCAAAGCCGCCCAGGAATCCGGGCAGGTAGTCGAACGAATGCGTAGCGGTGACTTCAAGACCAGCGAGGTCGCTCTTATCATCGGAAACCTGCGTGGTCCTCACTGAGCCGGTCACCACGTTTCCGTCAATCAGAATGTCTTCCGGCTGATAGGCGTTTTCGAAAGCGCCCTGAAATTGCTTCCAATAGACGCCGGCCGCCAACAATGTGTCTTCGTTGGCGTACCATTCCACGCTCACGTCAACATTCCAGGACGGCAGGGCTTGCAATTTCGGGTTGCCCGGCGAGCTGATGCCATGCACTGCATCCTCCAGGCTGGCGTAGCCGGAGTCCGGATCGTCGGAGTCGTTGGTGTTGATGGAGCGGCTATTGCCGTATGAGTGGGGGTCCGGACGCGAAAGGCCTCTGAACACTCCAGCCCGGAAGACCCAGTCGTCATTGAGATCCATGATGAAGGTGAGGCTGGGCAGGAGTTCCGTATAGCTGTTGGTTTGCAATACCTTTTCGTACTCGGCGCCCGGCACTTCCTCGACAAAATACAAGCCCTCTTCTTGCGTTACGGTGAGCGGGGTCCGATAACCGATCGAATCGACATCGGTTTGCACGACGCGCACGCCGAAATTGCCCCGGACCGGCCTGCCGGACATCCGGGATTCGTAGTTTGCCTGCAGGTAGAAAGCCGTCACATCTTCGGTCAGGTCGATGCTGTTGGTCTGGATGCCGTTTTGGAAGCCGATCGCGGACCTGCCGCCGTAGTTCGCGAGCAGCTCATCCAGCAAACAGCCATGATCGAATGTCGCCCATCCGGTGCCGGTGCCAATGCCGTGCGCGAACGTGATGAGATCGTTGCCGCCCCTGGATTCCGAAAGGAAACCAGGCTCCGGGAAGCTGCCCTGTCCGCAGTTGTTGGCGGCATTGAAGACCACCACCCGGGCTTCGGGCGTATTGGAGCTCCCGTGCGGCACGCCGTCGAGATCCTCGTCGTCATACAGGCTGAATCCGGCTCGATTGCGATTGCCGCCGAAGGTGCGGTACTCAAGGGAAGAAAAACGCACGCCGCCCTCGAGGTTGCTGACAAAACCCAGGTCGGTGTCCCAGGACAGATCCAGCCTGAAGGCATCAATCGTGTGCTCGCGAATCTGCTGCCTGGCTCGAACTTGCGCACGGTCGCGGGCGGTAAAGTAACGGGGATCGTTGATATCGAAATCCAGCAGCGAAGCAGGATCGCGCGAACTGCTGCCGTATGTGCTAATAACCGTCGGCAGCGTAAGCCCATCCGTGCCGGGCGCATTCACATCGAAACGGACCCAGAACTCCTCCCTGCTGGAAACGCGGTCCGGTTCCGTGATCAACACTTCGTTCGCGGCCAGTCGAACCTCCACATCCGTCTCGACCCGCCGGGTGTCCGCAAACGCCGCATCGAATGAAACCTCGAGCGTGTCCGTGGCCTGCCAGGCAATGTTAAGGCCGGCGCCTTCATATTCTTCAAAGCGCACGAAGTCCGTGGTCTTGGATCGGATATCGGTATCCGCGACGAAACTTTCCAGAAGCCCGGTGCGCGGATTGGAAACGACATCGCGCAGGTTATTCTGGGTTCCTCCGAACTGAAGGTCCTGGCGCAGTTCCTTTTGATCGCGCTCGGACTGCTGGAAATCGAGCATGACATCGATGCGGTCATTGGGCTGCCATTGGAGCACGCCGAACAGGGCATCACGGTCATCATCCGTTGTATTGCGGCGGAACTGGCGATCGCGAGCTATGTAGGCAAATGGAATATCCGAAACACTGTTGTAATTGGGATTGGAATCGATCAGGTCCTGAAGCTGGTCATTGCTCAGATCGGGGTCGCCCGCGTTTTCATCGCACCGGCCGGATGTATCGAGCGGCTGCGCGGTAGAATCGAATGATTCCAGCACACAGGCTTCGAACCGCCCGCCGCCAGTCGTGTGAGTGGCCTCCGCCTCCGGGTTGGAATCGTCCCGCACTTGCCCTCCGATGGATATGCCGATAGTGCCAAGGCCGCCGATTTCCCATGAATTGATGTAACTGGCGGTGGCGCGGTAACCATACTCATCCTGGCCAATGATGTTGCTGTCGTCAGGATGCGCCGAGCTCTTGAGGCTGAATTGCGCGCGTTGTTCGCCATACTCGATCGGCCGCCGGGTGCTGAGGTGAACCTGGCCGCTGACGGCGCCTTCCAGATAGCTCGCGGTCTGGGTTTTATGGATGGCAACGGCATTGAACAATTCCGAAGGAAAGATGCTGAAATTCACCGCGCGGTTGCCGCTGCCGTTCGTCGATTCCCGAAAATTGACGACCGTGTTGCCCAGGTAGGGCCCCAAGCCCCGGATGGCAACCTCGGTAGCGCCTCCGTTCTCGCGATGAGTCGCCGCACCGGTAACGGTCTCCAGCGCCTCGCCGATTGACAAGGCCGGCAGTGCGCCGATCTCTTCCGCATTGAGTCCGTCAACGATCGTGACGGAATTCCGCTTGAGCTGGATGGAGTCCTGAATCGTGCGTCGCACTCCTTTCACGACGATTTCCTCGATAGGCGCTTCGCTCAGCGCGTCTTCGCTGTCCGGCGCATCCTGCGCCAGCGCCGAAGCCGCAATCAGCGGCGCTGCCAGCCCCGTGCAAATCGAAGCCAGCGTCCGCAGCCCAAAATGAGTCCCGGTCGTGTTTGCACGCATGTCGACTCCTCCAGCAGTATCCACCGCGTGAATATACCGCATATAACAGAGCAATACGACCTATCTGTATTTCCTGTCATGCCATTTTGGTATTACCAAATGCCATCACATCGCGCGCTGGCCAGGCGTTCAGCGTCTCCGCGCGCAGCATCAGCACCCCAATAAGACCCATCAGACCCGAGTGGCCAAGGCTTGCAGTATGAAGCATAATGCCAGCGCTGTGAGACACAACACTGGCGTGCAAGGGAAGACTCGGCCGCAATGAGCGATCTGTTCGATCTTCACGGCAAGACCGCGCTGGTTACGGGTTGCAGACGCGGTATCGGCAAGTCGATGGCCGTCGGGCTGGCCGAGGCGGGTGCGGACATCATTGGCGTTTCGGCCACGCTCGAACCCTCCGGATCGGAGGTTGAAGAGGCCGTCGGGAAGGCCGGTGGGGCCTTCAGAGCCTATCAATGCGACTTCGGGCAGCGGGCCCGGCTTTACGAGTTCATTGCGGAAATCCGCGAACGGCACGGGGCGCCGGATGTGCTCGTGAACAACGCCGGGACGATTGAGCGAGCGCCTGTCGCGGAACATGGCGATGATCGCTGGGACCGGGTGCTGGAGGTGAACTTGAGCGCCCAGTTCATCCTGAGCCGCGAACTGGGCCGCGACATGATCGAAAGAGGCTCGGGCAAGATCATCTTCACGGCCTCGCTGCTTTCGTTCCAGGGCGGCATCACGGTTCCCGGTTACGCAGCCAGCAAGGGCGGGCTCAGGCAACTCATAATGGCGCTCTCGAATGAATGGGCGGGCAAGGGCTTGAATATCAACGGCATTGCGCCGGGTTACGTGGAGACCGACAACACCGAGGCGCTGCGCGAGGATCCGCAGCGGTCCAGGGCGATCCTGGAACGGATCCCTCAGGGCCGCTGGGGAACGCCGGACGACTTCAAGGGCGCGGCCGTGTTCCTGGCTTCCCGGGCCTCGGACTATGTGAACGGCAGCATCCTGCTGGTCGATGGCGGCTGGATGGGGCGCTGATGGCAGGGGGTGTGTTTAACATGGCGCCAGCCCTGCGCCCGATAGCGGTTCTTCTGCTCGCGGCGCTGCCGGTACTTGCGGGTCCGTCCGCTGCCGCGCAGGAATCCGTCCGGCTGCGAGCCGCCGACATTCAGGATGCCGGTTATCCCACCGTTCGCGGCATGGAAGCGATGGCGGATCGGCTGGAGAGCGAAACCGGCGGGCGAATCCAGGTAAAAATCTACCCGGGCGCCCAGTTGGGCGACGAGCGCGACATGCTCGAGATGACGATCTTCGGCGGCATCGACATCAGCCGCACCAGCATCGCGCCGCTCAATTCGATCGCACCCGAGACCGGCGTGTATTCGCTGCCGTTTCTGTTTCGTTCCACGGAACACATGCGGCGCGTCCTCGACGGACCGATCGGCGATGAAATCCTTGCCGCCCTGGAGCCTCACGGACTGGTGGGACTTTGCTACTACGACGCGGGCGCGCGCAGCATGTACAACAACCTCCGTCCGATCCACTCGCCGGCCGACATTCGGGGAATGAAAGTTCGGGTGATGAATTCGGAAGTCTTCGTGGACATGATCTCGACGCTGGGCGGCAACGCCACGCCCATGGGATTCGGGCAGGTGTATGAATCGCTGGCGCTGGGAACGATCGAAGCGGCGGAAAACAACTGGCCTTCCTACGAGTCCTCACGGCACTTCGAAGTGGCGCCGCACTACAGCGTGACCCAGCATGTGATGGTGCCCGAAGTGCTGCTCATGTCCCGCTACCGGTGGCGAAAACTGTCCCCCGAGGACCAGGCCCTGATTCGCCGGGCGGCAAAGGAATCGGTACCGGTGATGCGCGAACTCTGGGACGCGCGGGTGACGATGTCCCGCAACGCCATGGTGGAAGCCGGCGTGCAGATTGTCGACAACGTTGACAAGCAACCCTTCATGGACGCGATGCAGCCGCTGTATGAGCAGTACCTGAAGGATCCGAAGCTCAGGGACCTGGTGGAGAGAATCCGTGCGGCGCCTTGAGCAGCAGCTGGACCGTGCGGTCGGGAAGATTGCCGATTTCGTCCTGAAGGTCGCCGCCGTCGGACTGGTGGTGATGACGCTGGTCATTGCCTGGCAGGTGTTCGCGCGCTACGTGCTGAACGCCAGCCCGCCGTGGTCCGAAGCGGCCGCCCTTATCGTGATGGTCAGCTTTGTGCTGCTGGCCGCGGCGGTAGGAGTGTACGAGAAGTTCCACCTGGGGTTCCGGTGGCTCGTGACCAGGCTCCCGATTCAATCCCGGCGGGCCGCGTTCGTACTGGGGCAGGTGCTGATCCTGGCTTTCGGCGCCGCCATGGCGTTCAACGGCATGGCGCTGGTGGACTACACGGCAACGCACATCATCCCCACGCTGGGCATATCCCGGTCGGTGGCCTACTGGCCGTTCGTCGCCTGCGGCGGGCTCATGGCGCTGTTCGCCTGCGTCAACTGCGTCAATGTATTTCTCGGAAGGAGGGACGCCGACCCATGGAACTAGCCATCCTGTTCGGTACCTTCGTGATCCTGCTGGCCCTCGGAGTGCCGGTCGCCTTCTGCCTCGGCCTGTCGGCGCTGGCCACGCTGCTGTACCTGGACATTCCGCTGATCGTGGCCTTCCAGCGCATGGCGGCCGGCATCGACGTGTTCGCGCTGCTCGCCATTCCGTTCTTCATTTTCGCCGGCGAGCTCATGAACCAGTCGGGGATCGCGGCGAAGCTGGTGCGCCTGGCGGAGTCGATTCTGGGCAGGGCCCGGGGCGGACTGGGGCAGGTCAGCGTGCTGTCCTGCATGATGTTCGGCGCGGTCTCGGGCTCCGCCGTGGCCAGCGTTTCCGCCATGGGATCGGCATTGACCCCGATCATGCACGAGAAAGGCTACACGCGGGATTTCGCCGTGAACGTTACCGCGACCGGCTCCGCGACCGGCCTGCTGATTCCGCCCTCGCACAACATGATCATCTACTCGATCGCGGCGGGCGGCAGCGTGTCCATCGTTTCCCTGTTTCTTGCCGGCGTGCTGCCGGGAATCCTGCTGGGACTCGCCCTGATGGCCGCGACCTGGCTGGTCGCCGTCAGGCGCGGCTATCCGGGCGGGTTCTTCCCCGGGTGGCGCCAACTCCTCGTTGCCTTCATTCAGGCCCTGCCCGGCCTGCTTTCGGCGATCATCATCGTGGGCGGAATTCTCTCGGGCGTGTTCACGGCAACCGAATCGTCCGCGATTGCCGTCGTCTATACGGTGATCATCGCGGCGTTCGTGTATCGAAGCCTGAACTGGTCGAAGTTCATGACGGCCACCCGCAATGCCGCCAGGACCACCGCCATCGTGATGCTGATCATTGCCGCGGCCTCGGCTTTCGGCTGGCTGATGGCGGTCGCGGAGGTGCCTCTGCGCATGTCGGAAGCCCTGCTGAGCATCAGCGAGAATCCGCTGGTGCTGTTTCTGATCATCAACCTGATCCTGTTGATGCTGGGCACATTCATGGACATGGCCCCGCTGATCATCATCACCACGCCGATCTTCCTGCCGGTGGCAACTCAACTCGGCATGGATCCGGTGCAATTCGGCGTGGTGATGATCCTGAATCTGGGCATCGGGCTGGTGACACCGCCCGTGGGCGCGGTCCTGTTCGTGGGCTGCGCGGTGGGCGGCATCACGATAGAGAAAAGCCTGCGTTCCATCTGGCCCTTCTATTGCGCGATGCTCCTTGTGCTGTTGCTGGTGACCGCGGTTCCCTCCATCTCGCTGGGGCTGCCCGGTCTGTTCGACTAGCCCTTGCTTCCCCTGACCCGCCGCTTCGTCGCGTCCGCCTCTGACACCTTCAGGCCTTACTAAAGGGCCCTACACCTTTCCGCCAGGAGACAACTATGCGAATCATTCCTGCACTCTTTCTCTGCGCTTGCGCGACGGTCTTGGCGCCGTCCGCGGCGGCTTCCGAATCCGCGGGGTCCCGCGCCGCGGCGCCGGAAGTGCTGCGGACCTGGGTCGATGCACGGGCGGGTACCGGCTCCCCGGTCCACTGGGTTTCGGAGGGCGGCGTTTATGACTATCCCTCCGGCGAGAAGCTGCTGGGAATGATCGGTTTTGACAGCTCCACGGTGATCTGGCCCGACGATCCGGACGGCGCCGTCATACACCTGACACGAAAGACGTACACGTATACCGATCCGGTCAGCGGGGAAATCCTCACCGAGTACAAGGGCCGGCCGGTGCGGCCGATCGCCTATCCGTACCAGCTCATCCGCTACCGCATGCGGGACGGTCGCATCTACGGGGACGTCGAGCAGGGGGTCGGCGAAAGCATCCAGCGAATCAAGTCCCGAAACGGCATGCAGGTGCGCAAGCTGGGCCGGAGCACGACCGCGATTACCGCTTCGGTCTTCCTGGATTTTCCGGTTCCCGGCGGCGATCGCTACCAGGCGTGGGAAAACTACGACTTCTTTATTCACTCGAATGACATGGCGGACGAAACACACCAATTGAGCTGGCAGCGCTACGGCGCGCTGCCGCCCTTCGCCGGAGAAGGGAATGCGATCTACCACATGTTGTCATGGCGGGTCGAGAGCCAGGACGAGTTCCCGCCGGCGTTGCTTGAGTGGGCCCGGGAGGAGGCAGCCATGTGGCTGAGGCCACCCGCGGACCTGGACGAAATCCGCGCCCTGCAGGCGGGCGCCGCTGGCGAAGGCTGGCCGGAGTAGGCCGAACTTTCGTCTGCAGCCCGTCTAAACGGGGCGGGCGGTCAGTTTGTCCGGATGTTCGGCGTCGAGGCGCGCGCGATAGTTGGCCGGCAGCGAATCCACCGAGTCCAGCTTCAGCCCCGCCGCGTGCCAGATCATGTGCCCGGGCCGGTCCCCCATGTTCATCCAGTTGCGCCACGGCATGAACACGGTGGAGGCAAACTGGGTATTCAGACGTTCCCTGGCAGGATCGGTGAATTCCTCCAGCGAACAGTTCATGGTCTGCCGCTGCAGGCGGGGTTGGGCCATGCCGGGCGGGTACTCGGTTTCCTTCGTGAGCCAGATCCGTCCTCCGCCTGACAGGATCCGGTAGGCGGGCGGCCGTTCCGGCATCCGGTCGACGAACAGCGTCGGGCGTATTCCCCTGACGGAGTAGTTGAAGCCACGCCCGGCGCCCCCGCCCTGCGTTGCCGCCGGCACTTCCAGCAGTTCGCCGGTGTATGGATTCCGCCATTCGCGCAACCATTCGCCCGTCTGGCCGTCCTTGAGAAACGATACGGTGTGGCCGATCAGTTCGAACTCGTCTTCCCCCAGGTGGCGCATCCAGTACATCTCCATGCCTTCGAAAGCGAACAGGAGGCGCGGGGCCTGGCCGTCTTCCGCGCCGTAGATGATGCCGCTGTACCACCAGGGCACGTCTTCTTCGCGCAGGCTCGCCTGGATGCGCACCAGGGCCATGAGGTTGTCGCGCGGCGTCGCCAGGTTGATTTCAGGCCCCGAATCGTCCGCCGCCAGGGCGCTGAAGGGCGCGCCCAGGACCGCCAGGCCTCCGGCGCCGGTCAGCAACTCGCGTCGGCTCAGGCCCGTTTCATATGTCATCGCTGCTGCACGGCCTCGACGATAAACCTCGCCATCAGCTCGCCCATGCGCGGGTCGTCGTTCGGTGGACGCCACATCGCCCAGGTTCCGCGGTATTGCTGCTGGACCGGACGATCGTCCGACGGACTGCCCTGGGCCGGGTCATAACCGATATGGCCGAATGCGGGTATGTCGTAGCCCAGCGACGGGTCCAGGTCGTTGCGCCGCCGGTCGGGAGGCGTCTGGCGCTCCGGCGGATAGGGCCGTCCGTCGGCGCAGCCGCCCATTTTCAGGCAGCAGGCGACCGTTGATTCGCCGTCCCTGCACTCCGTGTTCACCCAGATGCCCCAGTAGTCGGCGAACGGGTGCCCCACCTTCGGGTAGCGGTCGTAATCGCCCTTTTCGTAGTAGAGCCAGTTGCGGTAGCCGAGTTCCTTGCCGATCTGGTTGGGCACTTCGACCATGTTGAGCACCGATTCGGCCACGATCTGCGGAAACGCCACGACGATGTGCTCGACGCCGTCGGAACGCAGATAGTCCAGCGCCTCCCAGTAACGGTAGCCCCACTTGCCCTGCGGGTGAACGCCCGGCTGCTCGTACAGTGCCGCGTAGCCCAGGTTCTCGCCGCGCATGGGCCGGCTGCGCTCGTAACCGCCGGCTGGCGTGTCCGTCAATGCTTCGTTCAGGACCATGTCCCCGGCCCAGGCGCCCACGATCCTGTGTTCCTTGAGTTCCGGGTACAGGCGCAGCAATTCCAGCGCTATGGTCTGGTGCAGCGTCAGGGTGTCGTCGATCTTCGGATCAAAATACTCGTCGTAGCGGCGCAGCGCATGGCCGAGTAGAACGATGCCGGTCTCGGCCTCCTCCACCTCCGGGTTGAACCGCTCGGCGATACCCTCGGCGTGCAGCAACGCCAGCAGCGGCGAGGAAACCACCGGGTTGGGCGCGTCCTTCAGCGGCACGCTGCGGTCGGCTGCCGGCGGGCCAAGGGAACGCGTCCATCCCGCCGGTTCGACGGGGTACGAATCGCGCATCAGGTCCCTGGGATCGTTCAGCCAGCGCAATGGAACCGGTTCCCCGTCCTCGCCCACCTCGGCGGCCAGGCGCGCGCGCAGCGTCCGGACCACGTCATGCGTCTTGGAGAACCGGGCGCCGCCCACCGTCATGTCGATGGCCAGGATCTCGGTCACGCCCTGTTCCAGCAGCCTGGGGATGGGACCGTCCACGTTGTGCCTTTCCGGATCGCAGTCGGGCCAGGGATCGTCGGCCGGCCCGCAATACGTCAGGGGCTGGCCTTGCGGACTGCCGGGCCCATAGACGAGACGCGGCCAGGGGTGGTTCTTCGGGTCCGCCGCCATCCAGGACGCCAGGTCCACGACGAAGCGCACGCCCAGCTCCTGCGCGCGAGCGTCAAGCGCCTCCTCGAGCGATCTCATCTGCGAATAAGTGATGCCGTAGAAGGGGCTCGGCCCGTCGATCCGGTCGTACTCGAAGCGATACTTCAGGGCCTCCTTGGGGCCATTGCCGAAGTCCATGAAGCGCGGCCAGATGCGCGGGTCCCAGAGAAAGCGCTGATAGACGGCGCTGTTCTGATCGTACGAGAAAAGCTGCGCGGCCGTGTCGAAGGCTCCGCGGTCGGTCCAGTCCTCCGACCCACCATGGATCACAAACAGCACGCCCACCACCCGCTCGTCCGCCTCAGCCTCCGCGGGACCGAGGAGGCCCAGCGAAAGCAGGCAGGCAAACAGAACCGTCGATGCGACCACCGCCGCCCTTCTTCGAGGGCGGGACGCCACAAGGGTCATGCCCTTGCTCCCGGGGAAGCCCATCTTTTCCCCCTTCGTCCGGGGGCTTGTGAGCCAGTGGGCGCCGATGACCCGGCGCTCACAGCGGAACCGAGCTCCATGGATGGATTTATGCGTCCCCCGAATGAAGGGGGAAAAGATGGGCGGGATCGAAGCATCAATGGAGGACTAGGCGCCCAAGCCCAGCGCGCCGGGGTTCATGAGGTTGTCGGGGTCCACGCCGCCCTTAAATTCACGCAGCAGCCTTTCCGCTTCCGGCTGTCTGCCGCGCAAATAAGGATAGGTCTTGCCCACCTGAAGATGGATCGCGCCCACCTGCCAGAAAATATCCAGGATTTTCTGGCGCAGCTCGGCCACCAGCGCCCGGCCTTCCGGGTTCTCATCGTGTTCGGGCAGGGTCTTGAGGTAGTCCTGCGGCATGAAGCGCTTGTGAAACACCGTACGGCTGTCCTCCCAGTAAAACACCGGCTCGTACAGGAAGGCGTTGGAGCTCACGGTCATGAACATCGCGCCTTTATCAACGCGTAATTCCTTCATCCGAGCCGCGTTCTCTTCATACATGTTCATCAACTGGCGGCGAAATTCCGCCACGCGCGAAAACGGCATGATCCCGTGCAGCGGCACCCAGCGCTCACCATTGACGCCCAAAACGGAATACATGGGAATAAACGGCATGGACCGAAGCACGGTGGGCACGGTATTGGCTATTTCGGTTCCATGCGGGCGCATGGTTTCACGCACCAGCCTGAGCTTGGTTTTTACCTCTGCTGCACTGTGCCCCTCAACCACATAGTGCGCGGAATGGCTGAAACCGCCGAAAAACCGCTTGCCGGACAGCGCCATCCGGGTCAGCCGGCTAACCGCTTCGAGCGGATTGGAGGAATCGCGGGCCACGTTCCACACCGCGCGAGCCGCGTCGGAAGTGTTGGTCTTGGTGAGCTGCCCCTGTTGCAGCTTGGGGTCCAGACCGTAGTTGTCGGCCACCACGCCCAATCGCGCCACGGCCGCCATCCCGCCGGACATGCCCTCGAACGACTCAAAGCCGAAGGATGCCGTGCCGGTTCTCGGCGGACGCTGGATCAGCCGCAGCGTGATGCGCGCCTTGATTCCCATGGCGCCTGTGTCGCCGGTAAACAAGCCGGTCAGGTCCGGCCCGTACCAGCGGAAAAACGGTTTTGAAGTACTGATCGAGGCGGAGCCTGTGCGCAGCAACTCGCCGTTGCCAAGAACCACGTCGAAGGACAGCACGGATTCCGCCGAAAGCCCGTAGTTGCCGGTGCCCATGCTTGCCGAATTCTGCGAGGTTGATCCTCCAACAGTGGCCTTCAGCCCCGAAAACGGTCCCCAGAACGGGGTGCGCAGCTTTTCCTTGACCAGTGCCGCATTCAGGCGCTCCCAGGTGACCGCCGGCTCCACGGTTACATACATGTCGGTGGAGTTGATCTCCACAATGCGGTTCAGCCGCGAGGTGTCCACCAGCAGCGAATTCGACTGCGCCGGAAGATAGCCATCGGTGTAGGACGCGCCACCGCCGCGCGGTACCAGTGGCACCTTGTTGCGCAGGGCGATGCGGGCGGCCTGCTGCAACTCTTCGACGGTACCGGGCCGGATCACTGCCAGCGGCATTTCGCGGGCGTTGTATACGTCCATCGTGAAGTAACGGCGCTCCGCATCGTCCGTCACAACATGCTCATCGCCCAGCAGGTCCGACAGTTCCTGAAGAATTTCCTGGCTCATATTCTCCTCCCGTCCAAAGGTCCCGCCCGGCTTTGCGCGGCCGGGCAAGATGCGAGATTCTAGCCCACATATTGCAGCAGCCCGCGCCGTGTTGACGGAGCTTTTTGATTCGATGGAATTTTCTTATAAGGCGCCGGCAGCGGCGTCCCTCTCCGCTTCCATCCGGGGTTCTCCGCCGGCGTAACGGATCCAGCGCGCGGGTTGCGACGGAATGCGCCGGGGCGACATCACGCCGGTCAGGTTGGCCGGATCCGCGCTGGAGATGCGGATGCGCGAAGCAAAGTCGTTCCTGCGGCGCATGGCCCGCAGTTCCTCCACCGCGGCAGGGGTGGCGAACTGCTCGCCGCTGAACCCGCCCACGAAGCGGCCGCCACGCAGTTCGCCCCGGGCCTCCATACGCCGGTAGACGCGCAGCCAGGCGCGCCATGGCGGCAGCCCGCGGTCGCGCGCCAGCAGGGCCCGGAACACAATGCCGTAACGGCGGATCATGGCTTCGGCCAGGTACCGGACCCGGTCCTCGCCGTTGACGTCATCGCCGGCCGGGGCGGGCAATACGGACCATCGGCCTCCGGCCTGCACGCCGCTCATTCGGGCCCGCAGTCCGCCGAAACGGGGTCGCTTGCCGGCCCGCGTGATCAGCGCGCGAAGGCCGGTAAAGCTGTCCGAAGTCACCAATCCGGCGGCGGCCAATTCTCCCAGCGCCATTTCCACCTGGCTGCGCAGCATGCCGGTGTTGCGGACCAGGCCGAGGAAGAAATCCGCGCCGCCCTCGCGGAGGACTTCGAGAACCTTGCGCGCACCGAACGAGAGGCCTTCCATGCGACCGGGCGCCAACGGCCAGCAGTCCCAGTATTCGCGCCTGAGCAGGCTTATCGGCGTGTTGGCGGCCAGCCGGCCGCCCGCTCGCCCCGGAAACGGCTCGGTCCGCTTCCACAGCCATTCGCCCGACGCGAGCACCTGGTCCAGCATCGTCGGAGAAAAATCGCCGATCCGCGCCGGCAGCACCAGGCTTTCCCAGGCCGAGGCCGGCGCGCCGCAGCCTTCCAGCCGATCCAGCGCCAGGCGAAGGCTCTCCGGTCCCTGCCGCCGTTCGCTCCCAAGCCCCTGCCAATGCAGCAGGAACGAGGTGAACTCCGCGGCGCTGACCGGTTTGATCTGCCGGCGCAGGGACTTGAGCGTTCGCCGGTGGATTCGTGCCAGCAGGCCGCGTTCGCACCACTCATCCGGCCCGTCGGCTTCCGCGCTGGTACGGAAACGGCCGCGAACCACAAAGCCTTCTCCCTCCAGCGCCAGCAGCGCCTCGGCCGCGGCCGCCGTTTCCAGCCCCAAAGGCTGCGCCAGTTCGGCAGCGGTTACGGGCCCCAGGACTTCAAGCCGGCTACGGAGCAGTTCACGAATTGCCGTTGCCGCCTCGTCCGTTTTCGCCAGAGTCGCGGCCAGTTCATCGCCGCGTTCCACGCAGGCCCAGATCTGCCGGCTATCGCCGCCTGTAAAGGCCAGCGCCCTGCCCTGCGAGGTCAGATCCGCCAGAGAGTCCGGGAAATCCGCCAGCTCGGCTTCGGTCAGGAATCCCGCCAGGTTCAGCGCGTCGTGCAATTCATCGGCATCGCGCGGGTTCGGCCAGGCTTCCGCACACACCTCGGCGATCGCCTGCGGATCCGGCCGTGCCAGGGTTGCGGCGTCTTCGATATCCAGCAGATGGCGGGTACGGATCGCCTGGGTGCGGCGCTCCTCGGCCGGCGCATCGTCGAGGAAGGCATAGGGCTTGGCGGTAATGACTTCCTGGGCCAGTACCGACGGCGAGGCGGGCTCGGCAAAGCGCACTTCGGCCTGGCCCTGCTCGAACGAGCGCAGCAGGGCCAGCAGACCGTCGGCATCCATCAGTTCGTGCAGGCAATCGTCCAGGGTCTGGTCGACCAGCGGATGGTCGGGGACCGTGCGGTCCCCCGTGAGGTTCTCGGCGCAGGCGACCAGATCGGGGAACAGCGCCACCATGAGGTCCTCCGCATCGCCGCGCTGAAACTGCGCCGGGCGCCGTTCGCCCTTCCAGTTACGAAGTATGGCCAGCGCCGTCGAGGCCGTCCATCGCCAGCGGGTCGGGAACATCGGCGAGTCGAGCACGGCCTGTATCAGAAGCTCGTGCGCGGTCGAGGAATGCAGCCAGCCGGTGATTTCCTTCAACGGGAAACTGTGGCCCGGACCCAGCGAAATCACGATGCTGTCGTCCAGCGCCGCCGCCTGCGGTTCGATATTGAACTTCCGGCAGATGCGCTTGCGCAGCGCGAGGCCCCAGGCGCGGTTGAGGCGGGAGCCCAGTGGCGAATGGATGACGACGTGCATGTCGCCCAGTTCGTCGAGGAAGCGCTCGATCACGAAGCGTCCCGCGCCCGGCAGCGAGCCCAGGGTGGCGCGGGCGGCCTCGAGATACTCCACCGCCTGGCGGGCGGCCTCCAGCGAACCGCCGGGAATGGAGGCAAGCCAGGCAATTGCGTCCGCGTCCCGGGCCAAACGCGTCTCCACGCCGTCGAGAAGTTTCGCGACCCGCCCCGAAAGTTCCGTGCTGCGCCCCGGCGCTTCGCCGAACCAGAACGGGATGGTGGGCGGAGCCCCATGCGCGTCCTCGGCGTATACCTTGCCGGAAGTGACCCGCTGTATACGGTAGGAGGCGTTGCCGAGTTGGAATATGTCCCCCGGCAGGCTCTCGAACGCAAAGTCCTCGTTCAGCGTGCCGATGCGGGTCTCGGAGGGCATCAGCAGCACGTCGTAGTCGAACTGGTCCGGGATGGTCCCGCCATTGGTCAGGGCGGTGATGCGGGCCGACCGCCGCGGCCTCAGCAGCCGCTTCACGCTGTCGTAATGCAGGTAGGCGCCGGAGCGCCCGCGCCGCGTCGAGTAGCCGTCCGCCAGCATCCGGGCCACGCGGGCAAAGCGCTCGCGATCCAGTTTGCGGTACGGCCAGGCCAGCGAAAACGTTGCGTGCAGTTCATCGACGCTTTTCTCGCCGCAGGCCCCCTCGGCAACGATCTGCTGCGCCAGCACGTCCATGGCGCCCGGTGGGATGCGGATTTCCTCGATTTCGTTCCTGTCCGCCGCCTTCAGTAGCGCCAGGCTCTCGACCAGTTCGCCACGGGTCAGCGGGAACAGGCGGCCCCTGGGGACCTCGCCGACGGCGTGGCCCGAACGCCCGACGCGCTGTAAAAACCGCGAGATTCCGCGCGGAGAACCCAATTGACATACGAGGTCGACGGAGCCGATATCGATTCCCAGCTCCAGCGAGGCCGTGGCGACAAGCACCTTGAGACTCCCCCGCTTGAGGCGCTGCTCGGCCTCGCCCCGGTGGTCCTTGGACATGCTGCCGTGGTGGGAAGCGACCGCGTCTTCGCCCAGCCGTTCGCTCAGCTGGCGCGCGGCCCGCTCGCACAGCCGCCGCGTATTGACGAAAACCAGGGTCGAATCGTGACCGCGCACGAGGTCCGCGAGCCGGTCATAGAGCTCCGACCAGACCTCCAGCGGCATGACGGCCTGCAGCGGCGATCCGGGCAGTTCCAGCGCCAAGTCCCGATCGCGCGCGGCGCCGGCATCGACAATCGCGCAATCGTCCTCCCGCGCCCCGAGCAGGAACCGGGCCATGCGGTCCAGAGGCCGCTGCGTGGCCGACATGCCGATTCGGCGCAACGGCCGGCCGGTGAGCATTTCCAGTCGCTCAAGGCTGAGGGTGAGGTGGGCGCCCCGCTTGCCCCCCGCAAGCGAGTGCAGTTCATCCAGGATCACGGTGCCTGCGTGCGAGAGCAGCCCCCGGCCGCCTTCCGAAGTGAGCAGCAGGTACAGGGACTCCGGCGTGGTTACCAGGATGTGGGGCGGTGTCTTGAGCAGCCTGCGACGGTCGGCCGCGGTACTGTCCCCGGTTCGCAGGCCGGCGGTAATTCCCGAGGCCGGCAGGCCCCGGGCCTCGAGACGCCGATCGATACCCGCGAGAGGCGCGCTGAGGTTGCGGCGCACGTCGTTCGAAAGGGCCCGCAGCGGCGACACGTAAACGATTTCGGTTCGCTGCGGCAGATCGTCCCGAAGGCTGCGGCGCAGCAGTTCGTCGATGACGGAAAGGAACCCCGCCAGTGTCTTGCCGGAACCGGTGGGCGCCGCCAGCAGCGCGTGCAGGCCCGCGGCGATGGCCGGCCAGGCGCCCTCCTGAACCGCCGTGGGCCGATCAAACGACTCTTCAAACCATTCGCGAACCGCCGGATGCAGCCCGCCCAACGCCGTCAATCCTGGTTGCATCATCGCATTCATTCCAGTTCCCGCCTGACACGTGAAAGCCGCTTTGCCGCCTTTCCTTTCCGGGAACGTCGGAGGCATGGATGCCGACGCCGAGCCCACAGGGATGTGCTTGCCGGCGTGTCCCGGAAAGGAAAGGCGGCAAAGCGGCTGTGTGCGAAGGGAGTGGTAGGCGCGAGTGGAATTGAACCACCGACCCCTTGCATGTCAAGCAAGTGCTCTAACCCCTGAGCTACGCGCCTACGAAAGCGGTCGCGTGAATATACACGAATGGGCAGCCCGGAGCGCATGCCTCAGGACAGCACGCCGGCGGCGCGGCGCTCCGCCAACGCTTCGGGCCGGAAGCGGTAGAGGCGCGCCGGGCGGCCGCCGGTGTCCGGTTTGCGCACGCCGGTAGCCTCGACCAGTCTCTGGTTCGCGACCAGTCGCCGGAAATTCTGCTTGTGCAGACCGCGGCCACTGATTGCCTCGATCACGCGCTGCAGTTCGAACAAAGTGAATTCCGGCGGCATGAGTTCGAAAACGACCGGGCGGTAGCGCAGCTTTCCCCGCATCCTTCCCAGGGCGGTAGCCAGTATTCGCCGGTGATCCAGGGCCATGCAGGCACCGTTGAGGATTCGTCCCTCCGGCGCCGCGGCGCCTCGATCGTGCCAGGATTCGGCCACAAGCGCGGCTTCATAGACAAGCTCATAGCGCTCCAGCACGAGGTCCGGCGTCCAGCCGGCCTGGTCCAGCCCCAGGCAGCGCTCGATCCGCTCGCTGCGCTCTCTGCCGGTCGCATCGGCCCGGGCCCTGTTCCTCCATTTCTTCAGTCCGGCGCTCAGCGGCGCCGCGGAGTCCTGTTCGGATCGCTGATCCTCCCAGGGAAAGAACTCGTAGCAGTCCCTCCACTGCCCCCCGGTGGAGCAAAGGTCATGCCGAACCAGAGCGAGATAGGCCACCGTGATGGTGCGGTCGGGGCTGCGCGGCCAGAAATTCCGCCGCCGGTCGCCGAAGGTGTAGAGCTGTTCCAGCCAGGCCGGCTCCAGTCCGACCTGGCGTCTGAGCAGGCGCCGGGCGCCGAATTCCAGCGTCTGGTCACGGGTGCCGCGCAGCCCGTCGGAAGGCAAGCGGGCCGGGGGACCGCCCGGCAGGACCAGAACCTGCGGCTCGTCGTCCACTACGGTCAGCACCACGGCGCTGAGCTCCACGCTGATCGGTTCGGTCACGCAGCCATTTTAGACTCCCCTCCGTGGCGCTTCGGGCCCGCCCCTTTATGTGCCTTCCTCTCGTGGGAGACGCCATCCTGGCTCGATTCTCGCTGTCCTGCTCCAACGCTCCCCCGAGAGGAAGGCACACAAAGGCGCTACGGTGGATGCAAGCCCTGAACCCAGGCACTCCGTAAGCCTTCTCGTTGCTCCCTTCTTCAGGGAGTATTGGAGGCAGGGATGCCGGAGCAAGCTACAGGGATGTATTCATGCGTCTCCCGGAAGAAGGGAGCAACGAGAAGGCGGCTGGAGCACGATGTGCGAAGCCGTTTGACAATGCTTATGCTCACTTGTAGCATTACAGCCCCGGCAACGGAGCAGACCGTCAATGCAGGTTCAATCGACAGGTTCATTGGAGTACACCCCGAGAGTGCAGGAGATTACCGCGGCGATCCGCAGCCGCCTGACCGACGTCATACCCGACGTGGAATGGCCCGTGCATGCGCCGTATATCGCCCGCATCAACGAATTGAAGAAGGAGCGCGATGCCGTAATCCTCGTACACAACTACCAGACCCCGGAGATTTTCCACGGCGTGGCGGATTTCTCCGGCGATTCGCTCGAACTGGCCCGCCTGGGCGCCAGGGCCGGCTCCGGCGTGATCCTGATGTGCGGCGTTCATTTCATGGCCGAGACATCGAAGATCCTGGCCCCCGAAAAAATCGTGCTGATCCCGGATCTGGAAGCCGGCTGTTCGCTGGCTGCTGCGATTACCGGCGAGGACGTGCGTCTGCTGAAGCAGAAATACCCCGGCGTTCCGGTTGTCACCTACGTCAATACCTCCGCCGAAGTGAAGGCCGAATCCGACATCTGCTGCACTTCGGCGAATGCCGTTAAGATCGTCGAGTCGCTGGGCGCGGACCGCGTGATCTTCCTGCCCGACGGCTACCTGGGACGCTATGTGGCCGGCAAGACCGACGTGGAGATCATTCTCTGGGAAGGGAGCTGCGAAGTGCACGAGCGGTTCACGGCGGATGAAATCCGTTCCTATCGCCGGTCGCACTCCGGCATACAGGTCATCGCCCATCCGGAATGTCCGCCCGATGTCCTGGACGAGGCCGATTTCGTCGGCTCCACTTCGGCGATGATTCGCTACGTGGGTGAAAACAAGCCCCGCCGCGTGGTCATGGTGACCGAGTGCTCGATGAGCGACAACGTGGCCGTGGAACATCCCGACGTGCAGTTCGTGCGCCCGTGCAATCTCTGTCCGCACATGAAGCGCATCACCCTTCCCAAGATCCTGCGCACACTGGAAACACTTCAGCCGCGGGTCGAGGTTCCGGCGGAAATCGCAGACCGCGCGCGGCTTGCCGTGGAGCGCATGCTTCAGGCCTGATCGGCGGGAACCTGCCTTAATGCCCATATACAATGGGCATCCTTTTGTGGCCACAAGCAGGCTGACTTGCGATGCAAGCTCAACACAAGATTCTGATGGTCGACGACGAGTCGGACCTGGAGCAACTGGTCCGGCAGCGGATGCGGCGCGAGATTCGCTCCGGGCAGTATGCCTTTCTTTTCGCCGGAGACGGCGTCGAGGCGCTCGAGGCCCTGGGCGAGCACAGCGACATCGACCTGGTGCTTTCCGACATCAACATGCCGCGCATGGATGGTCTGACGCTGCTGGAAAAGATCCCGGACGTCGATACCGATCTCCGCTCGGTCGTCATCTCCGCCTACGGGGACATGAAGAACATTCGCGCGGCGATGAACCGCGGCGCGTTCGATTTCGTCACCAAACCGATCGACTTCGATGACCTGAGAATCACGATCGACCGCAGCCTGCGCCAACTGGAGATGTGGCGCGAAGCCGAAGCCTCGAAGGACAAGCTGCTGACGCTGCAAAGCGAACTGGACGTGGCCCACACCATGCAGCAGTCGATCCTGCCCAAGCAATTTCCGAAGAACGAGCAATACCAGCTGTACGGCAGCATGGCGCCGGCCCGGAACGTCGGCGGCGATTTCTTCGACATTATCCGGCTGGAGAACGGGCGCCTGGGAATGGCCATTGCGGACGTGTCCGACAAGGGCGTTCCCGCGGCGCTGTTCATGATGTCCAGCCGTACCTTGCTGAAGGGCGCGGCGCTCGGCAGTGAGGACCCGGGCGCTGTCGTTACCGTGGTCAACGAGCAACTCCAGGACGGAAACGACGCCAACATGTTCGTGACGCTGTTCTACGCCGTGTTCGATCCGGCAACCGGACTGGTGCGCTATGCCAATGGCGGACACAATCCGCCGCTGATCGTCCACAAGGACGGGTCCTCGACCATCCTGCCGCTCACCGGCGGAGTGGCGCTGGGGGTTGCTCCGCAGTTCGAGTTCAGCACCGATCAGGCCCGGCTGGAACCGGGCGAGGCGCTGGTGATGTACACGGACGGCGTCTCCGAGGCGGAAGACCTGGACAGCGAGGAATTCGGCATGGATCGCTTGCTGGACGTCTTCGCGGGCGCCACGCTGGAGAGCGCGCGGACGGCGAACGATGCCGTGTTCGCGGCGGTGAGGGAATTCGCGGGCGACCGATCGCAGTCGGACGACATCACCTGCCTGGTGCTGCTGAGGTCCGGTTCGTAGTCATGAGCGGCGAAATCCGCCTGAAGATCCATGCCAGCCACGGGCAACTGGAGCTGGTGGAGAAAGCCATCGACGAAATGGCCCAGTTGGAACAATGGCCGGAGGAACTGGTCTTCAAGGTCAAGCTGGTAGTGGAGGAACTGGGGCTGAACATCATCGACCACGGCTACGGAAACGATGAATCCCAGGAACTGGAATTCCGCCTGGTAGCCGCGGACGACAGCGTAACGATCGAGTTCATTGACGAAGCCAGCCCCTTCGATCCCCTGACGGAAACGCCGGACCCCGACATCGACGCGGGCATCGAGGAACGGCGTATCGGCGGTTTGGGCGTGTACCTGGTGCGGGAGATGATGGATGAGGTCAAGTACGCCCGGGAGGGCAACCGCAACCGGCTGACATTGGTAACCCGGCTCTAGCGTGGTGTTACGGGGGGGCATGCGCGGGCTGGTTCTGATCGCCGGGCTGGCGGCTTTTACGGGAGTTTCGGCCGAGCCGGGAATCGACGCGGAGCGCATCCTGTTCGGGCAGTCGGCGGCGCTGACCGGGCCGGCCAGCGGGCTGGGCCAGGCGATGCGGGCCGGAATCGAAGCTGCGTTCGACGAGGCCAACCGTAACGGCGGCGTGCATGGCCGGCGGCTGGAGTTGATCTCGCTTGACGACGGTTATGAGCCGGAAGCCGCGATCGAGAACATGCGCGCCCTGATCAATGAGCGCGAGGTGTTCGCGCTCATCGGCGCGGTCGGGACCCCGACGGCGCGGTCGTCGGTACCCGTCGCGGCAGCGGCCGGAGTGCCCTATATCGCACCTTTCACCGGCGCCCCCTTTCTGCGCGATGGGCAATGGCAGAACGTTATCAACCTGCGCGCCTCCTATTACCAGGAAACGGAGGCGATGATGGAATTCCTGACCCGCCGGGGTCTGACGCGCGTGGCGGTCGCCTATCAGGACGATTCGTTCGGCCGTGCGGGATTCCGCGGCGCCCAGCTGGCCATGGAGCGGCGAGGACTCAAGCCGGCCGCCATCGCGGTCTATCCACGCAACACCATCGCGGTCAAGACGACCCTGCTGGACGTGATGGAGGGCGATCCCGAAGCGGTCATCATCGTGGGCGCTCCGGCGCCCGTGGCGGCCTTTCTGAATTGGGGCAGCAAGCTCAAGCTGGACATGGTTTTCATGACGACCTCCTTTGCCGGCGGCAACGCATTGATCCGTAACCTGAGCAGCGAAAGCCTGGGCTCCGCCGGACTGCTCATGACGCAGGTGGTTCCACCCCTGATGGGCGAGGCGCTTCCCGTAGTCCAGGACTATCTTTCGGCGCTGAAGGAGACTTCTCCGGACGCGGAACCCGGATTCGTTTCTCTTGAGGGCTACCTGGCCGGGCGCATGGCCGTCGTGGCGATGGAGCAGTGCGGACCGGAGCCGCGCCGAGACCGGGTGCTGCCGATGCTGCGCGATGCGGGCCGGATCGATCTTGGGGGTTTCTCGCTGGAGTTCGGGGCGGAGGATTACCAGGGATCGGATGCGGTTTACCTGACCGTCGTGAGTCCGGACGGCGAATACCTGCCACTGGATGCGTCCGGGGCGCGGTGATGAATACCGGGGGGGACAACGGCAACGGCGCGCTCAAGTCGCGCATTGCGCAAATTCTTGAGAAGCGGCACAAGATTTCGGTCCGCATGTACATGGGGATCAGCGCGGCGTTGCTGCTTTTCGTGCTCGCGAGCGTCAACAGCTGGTTCGCCTTCAACACGGTCGCCGATGCCCAGCGGGGCGTGGTCGACCGCAGCCTTCCACAGATAACCGGCGCCTTTGCAGTAGCCGAGCAAAGTCGGACGCTGGTGGCCGCGGCCCCGCGGCTTGCGGCGGCCGGCACGCTGGAGGAACTGGAGAACGTGCGAACCTCGGTGGCTTCGAACCGGCAGATTTTCGAATCCCGGATTGACGCGCTTGAGGCGCAGGCCAGCGATGATCCGGTCATTCAGCGCATGCGCGACCGTGCCGGCGCACTTCTGACCAATATAGAGCAATTGGACCGATCGGTGGAGGAGCGATTTCTGATCGCCGATCAGGCCGGCAGGCTGCAGCAGGAAATTCCGGTGCTGCACGAACGTCTGCAACGGCTGTTGGGACCCGCCATCGACGATCAGTATTTCTTCACCGTGACCGGCTATCGGGACTTGGATTCCGAACCGGTCCCCCGGGAGCAGCACATCTCCGAGGGCGAACTGGCCCGTTATAGGCGCCTGGCGGATCTCAAGGTGAACGTGGACAACGCGGTGCAATTGCTGGATCGGGCTTTCATAGTCGGCGATCCGCAATTGCTCGAACCGCTGCTTGAGAGTTTTGAATCGGCATCCGAGGCCATTACCAGAAACCTGGCGGCGCTGCGCGATCCGCCTGAGCCGGCGGAGTTGATGTCCGCTACCGAGCGCCTGCATGAACTGGGTAGCGGCCGCGAAGCGGCCTTTGCGCTGCGACGCCGCGAACTCGACCTGGCCGCCCAGGAAAGACGTCTGTTGGCGGACAACCGCACCCTGGAAATCGAACTCGGCGCCGAAGCCGAAAGCATGGTGAGCGGCGCGCGCGACAGCGCCCGCGAATCGACCGACATCGCCAACGAGGCCATCGACACCGGCCAGGTCCTGTTGCTGAGTGTGACCGGAGTGGCGATTGTCGCCGCCCTGCTCATGGGCTCGATCTTTATCGGCAGCCTGTTGCGCCGGCTTGAGGGGCTCTCGAGCCGCATGCGCCGCATGGCCGCCGGCGACCTCAAGACCAGGGTGGATGTGAGCGGACGGGACGAGGTGGCGGACATGGCCGCGGCGCTGGAGGTGTTCCGCGAAGCCTCGCTCAAGGCGCAGAGACTGGACCTGGTGGAGCGCATGGCGCAGGAATTGCGGGACAAGAACGAGGAGCTGGAGCAGGTCCTCGAGGACCTGAAGCGGGCCCAGGACCAGATTGTCATGCGCGAGAAGCTGGCGGAACTCGGAGAATTGACGGCGGGCGTGGCGCACGAGATTCAGAACCCGCTGAATTTCGTCAAGAACTTCTCCGAAGTGTCGTCGGAGCTGGTAGTGGAGCTAAAGGAAGTCTTTGACGAAGGCGACGGGAGCCTGAGCGAGGACGACAGGGGCCTGGTCGATGAAATCTGCGGCGATCTCGGTTCCAACCTGGAGCGGATCACCCATCATGGCCTGCGCGCCAACCGGATCGTGCGCGACATGCTCAAGATGGGGCGCGGTTCCGGCGATTCGCAGCCAACCGATATCAATGCCCTGCTGGAAGAGCACGCGAGGCTTGCCTACCACAGCGCCCGCGCCTCCGACACCGACTTCAACCTCACGATCGAGGAAGAATACAGTCCCGAAATGAGGGAACTGAACGTGGTGCCGCAGGACCTGGGGCGTGTCTTCCTGAACATGGTGACCAACGCCTGCCACGCCACGCACGATCGCCGGGTCCGGGAAAACGCCGCGGGCGGCAACGGCGCCTACGAGCCGCTTTTAAAGCTGTCGACACGCCGGACTTCGGACGGTGTCGAGGTTGCGATTCAGGACAACGGCGGCGGCATTCCGGACGACATAATCGGGAAGATTTTCAATCCGTTCTTCACGACCAAGCCGACCGACCAGGGCACCGGCCTGGGACTGGCGCTGTCGAACGACATCGTGCGCCAGCACGGGGGCGAAATCGCGGTCGATACCGAACCGGGGGAATCGACCCGGATGGTAGTGCGGCTCCCGCTCTCGCTGGAGGTTGAAGACTCCTGACTAGGGGCCGCGCGGGTCTAGCCCAGTTTTGCCAGTGCGTCGTCCTTGCTGTCGTGGATCTCGATGATCTTGTCGAAGCCGCTCATCTTGAACACTTCGCCGATGGAGCCCGACAGTGAGCACAACATGAACTTGGCCTTGCGTTGCCAGAGCGCCTTGGCGATCATGAGAACGGCCCGCAAACCCGCACTGCTTATGTAGTTCAGACCGCTCATATCGACCAGCACCGCCGTGTCGTCGCCGCTGATGGCGCCGGTCAGGGTCTGGTGAAAATCCTGGGCGTTAAAGCCGTCTATGCGCCCGGAGGGCGCGGCGATCAGCGTTCCGTTGTTGCGCTCAATTGGGATATCCATTCTTGCTCCTAAAGCAGGCCAATCAATCACTATCGGGCATCAGTACGAATTCGGGATAGGCCTCTATGCCCAGTTCGGCAACATCCTGGCCCAGTTCCTCTACCGTCTCGGACACCCGAGCTCCCATGGCTTTCGCAATCAGCGTCCAAGTGACCCACGAAGTGCCGAAAACGAACACTCCGATGGCCACGACGCCGAGCAATTGTACTCCGAAGCTGTAGCCTCCGGCAATGCAGACCGCGAGCGTGCCCCATATGCCGGCGAACAGGTGGGCGGGAACGGCCCCGACCACGTCGTCGATACGCAAGCGCTCCAACAGCATTATTCCGGCGGTACAGATCACGCCCCCCACGGCGCCGATCAGGATGGCCAGCCCGTGCGGCAGAATGTCAGGGCCGGCGGTAATCGACACCAGGCCGGCGATGGCGCCGTTCAGTACCGCCAGCAGGTCCACCCGCTTGAGGAGCGGGCGCGATACGATCAGCGCGGCCAGCACCCCCCCGGCTGCGGCCAGGTTCGTATTGACCAGCACGATGCTCATCGCCACGGCGTTTTCCACGCCGCCCAGCGCCAGTTGCGAGCCGCCGTTGAATCCGAACCAGCCCAGCCAGAGTATGAAGACGCCCAGCGTGACTGCGGGCACGTTGGAAGGCGGAGTCGGCTTTACGCCCCCGGCGGCGCGGAACTTGCCGAGACGCGGGCCCACGACGATGGCGCCAGCCAGCGCGGCCCAGCCTCCCGTCGAGTGCACGATGGTCGAGCCGGCGAAATCGCTGAAGCCCATCTGACTCAGCCAGCCGCCGCCCCAGGTCCAGGCTCCCACCACGGGGTAGATGATTGCGGTCAGCACCGCGGTGAAAACGAAGAAGGACCAGAGTTTCACGCGTTCCGCCAGTGTGCCGGAAACGATCGATGCGGTAGTCGCGACGAAGACCATCTGGAAGAACCAGTCCGACATGACGGAATACTGGTTTGCGGCCGCCGCTTCCGCCGCCGCCGCAATTTCCGCCGCGGGGGCCTCCGCGCCCACCGCCTCGAGCAGCGCAAGTTCTTCGGCGGACGGCCCGTAGCCCAGACTTAGCGTTCCGATGACGCTGCCCACGTCCAGGTACATCAGGTTGTAGCCGACCAGGTAGAAGGTCAGCCCGGCAATGGAATAGAGTCCGATGTTCTTGAGGCAAATGACCGATGCGTTCTTGGTCCGCACCGAGCCGGCTTCCAGCATCGTGAAGCCGGCGCACATCCACATGATCAGCGCTCCCCAGACGAGAAACGCAAAGGTATTCAGGACAAAGTCAGTGTTCATGAATCAGAACTCCGCCGAAAGGCTGAGGACCACCCGCGCGTCGCAGGAACCGGCACAGTCGGGCGCGTCCGTATCGTGATACCTGAGATCGAGGGCAAGCCGGAAGAACGAATAGCTCAGACCGAGGTTCCAGTCCAGGTAGTCTTCGCCGAAATCTTCCGTCACCTGCGAGAAGCCCACGTTCGCATCCACGCTCAGGGCGTCGGTCAGCCCGGTCGAAAGACCGCCGGTCACATACCAGCCGGTGCCGGTTTCGCCGAAATTGTCCGGCGTGTAATGCACGGCCCCGGACAGCGAAACCGCATCCAGGTCGAATCCCAGGCCGGCATATGCCTCGACGAAGTCGTAGCCGGAACTGCTGTCGGCGCCCGGGTACGCGTAATACAGCAAACCGACGTCATAACTCACGTCGTTCGCTTCCCAGCCATATCCGGCGTAAATGTCCACTTCGATGGAGGCGTCATCGCCCGGACCGAAGTCGATATTGGACGCCCAGGTGCCCACGTACCAGCCGCTGGAATCCGCCCAGTCCAGACCGCCCTGCACGGCGGGATCCTCGCCTGTTTGCGTATAGCCGCGGAAAACGTAGTCCGTCGTTACGGCCAGGTTTGCCGATATCGAGGACTCCTCCTGCGCGCCGGCCGTGCCCGAGGAACCAAGCCATGCAATCAGCACGGCTGCCGAAAGAATTCGTTTACTTAGCGCCATGTCTTCCTTCCCCCCTTAGCGCTTCAGCGTGAATGATAGTGCAAACTCAAATGAGTTCCCCCGCGCGCATACTAACCCCCGATGTAATACATTTCCACTTTTCTGTCCGTCCCCGCTCCGGCGCGGCCCGAACTGCGCAATTCACTGTAGCGGTCCGCGCGTCTCGACCAGCGGCCCCTCATGAGGTCCAGCAGCGCATCGTCCGATGCGCCGTCGCGCATCGGCCCGCGCAGATCCAGCCCCTCGGAGGCAAACAGGCAGGTAAAGAGACGACCGTCTGAGGACAGGCGGGCGCGGTTGCAGGAGCCGCAGAACGGCTGGGAGACGGAAGTAATGAATCCAAGCTCCCCCTGCCCGTCCACGAATTCGTAGCGCCGGGCCACTTCGCCGTGGTAGTTGGCCCCCAGTGGCCGCAGGGGCCAGCGCCGATGAATCGTTTCCACGATCTCCGCGGCCGGCACGGTCTGCGTTTCGCTCCAGTTGTTGATCGTGCCGACGTCCATGTACTCGATGAACCGGAGGATCATTCCGGTCCCCCGGAAGTAGTCGACCAGCTCGGGCACATGGCCGTCGTTGACGCCGCGCTGGATTACGGCGTTGATCTTTATCGGGTTCAATCCGGCCGCGCGCGCCTCGGAGATTCCGTCCAGCACGGCCTCGAGGCGTCCCCGGCCCCCGCTCATACGCCGGAACAGTTCTTCGTCCACGGCATCCAGGCTGACCGTCACGCGGTCCAGTCCGGCGGCAGTGAGCGCCGCCGCCTGCTGCGCGAGCAGCACGCCGTTGGTGGTGAGCGCGATGTCCTCGACGCCTTCGAGCCGGGAAAGATCGCCGATCAGGTCGGCGAGGCCCGCGCGCAACAGCGGCTCCCCGCCGGTGACACGCAGCTTGCAGGCGCCTATGCGGGCGAACAGCCGGGTCAGCCGCACGATTTCGGAGAACGACAGGCGTTCGCGGCTGGAAAGAAAGCGGAAATTACGATCGTAGATGTCTTCCGGCATGCAATAGGGGCAGCGGAAATTGCACCGGTCCATTACCGAAATACGCAGGTCCCGCAAAGGGCGCCCCAGCGTGTCGCGCACGCCCGAACGCAACTCAACGATGCCCGTATCGCTCGCCGAAGTATTCCGCATCCGCTAATCTTAAGACATGCGCGTAGTTGCCATTTCCAGGCCAGGGGGCCCCGAAGTCCTGAGTGTCGAACGGCGGCCTCGGCCCGTACCCGGCCCGGGGGAGGTATTGATCCGGGTGGCTGCCGCCGGCGTAAACCGGCCCGATTGCATGCAGCGCCAGGGCGTTTATCCGCCACCCGCGGGCGCGCCGGAATGGCCGGGGCTGGAAGTGGCGGGTCATGTCGACGCGGTTGGCGATGGGGTGGAAAGCCCGGCCGTGGGCGAGCCCGTCTGCGCGCTGGTTGCGGGCGGAGGGTACGCCGAATATTGCGTGGCGGCTGCGGCGCTCTGCCTTCCGGTCCCGAATGGCGTGTCCATGGAGGAGGCCGCGGCCATCCCGGAAACCTGGTTCACCGTCTGGACCAACCTCGTGGACGGCGGCCGGTTGCGGGTGGGCGACACGGTCCTCGTGCACGGGGGCGCCAGCGGAATCGGGACCGCGGCCATCGGGATCGGCAATGCCCTCGGCGCGCGTGTCTTTGTAACGGCCGGCAGTGACGAGAAAGTGCGCTTCTGCCGGGACCTGGGCGCCTGGGGCGGCGCGTGCTATCGGACCGAAGACTGGCCCGCGGCACTTAAGACCGCGACCGGCGGCAAAGGCGTGGATATCGTTCTGTGCATGGTGGGCGCGCCCTATCTTCGCGACAATCTCCGCAGCCTCAGGCCCGGCGGCCGGCTGGTGCTCATTGCGGCGCTGGGCGGGCCGAAGACGGAACTCGATATCCGGCGGGTGATGATGTCGCGCTTGTGGATTACCGGCTCTACGCTGCGGCCGCGGTCGAACGAAGAGAAGGCGGAAATCGCCGCCGCGGTGCGGCAGCACCTTTGGCCGTTGTTGGAATCCGGCAAACTTCGCCCCGTCGTGCAACGCTCATTTCCGCTGGAGCAGGCCGAAGCCGCACACACCCTGATGGAAGCCAACCTCACCCGCGGCAAACTCGTCCTCACCATCCCCTAGCTTTCCCGCGTGGAGTGCCTGTGCCACTACCTGCAGGGAGCGTCTGAGGCAGGGATGCCGAAGCCGAGCCCACAGGGATGTGCTTGCCGGCGTATCCCGGCAGGTAGTGGCACAGGCACTCCACGCTACGCTCGGGGGTGGTGGCGGCGGTGGAGGTCGCGCAGGCGCTTACGTGCGACCTGCGTGTAGATTTGCGTCGTTGACAGGCTGCTGTGACCGAGCAGCAGTTGAACGACCCTCAGGTCGGCGCCATGATCCAGCAAATGCGTGGCGAACGCGTGCCGCAAGGTGTGCGGCGTCAGGCCTTCCGTGATGCCCGCGGCGGCGCCGTGCTTGCGCAAGCGCTGCCAGAACGCCTGTCGGGTCATGGCCGAGCCCCTGCGAGTGGGAAACAGCGCGTCGCTCACCCGCTCTCCGAGGATGTCGCGACGGGCGCCATCCAGAAATTTCCGCACCCAATCGGCCGCCTCGTCTCCGAGCGGGACCAGTCTCTCTTTCGACCCCTTGCCCTCGACCCGAAGGACCCCGTTGGCCAGGTTCAATTGGGCCACGGTCAGGTTGATCAGCTCGCTGACCCGCAGCCCGGTAGCGTACAGCACCTCCAGCATGCACCGGTCGCGCACTCCCAGCGGGTCCGACAACGAGGGCGCGGCCAGCAGGTCCTCCACTTCGTCTTCCGTCAGGGAGTGCGGCAGCGGGCGTCCAACGCGCGGAGTCGCGATCCGCGCCGAAGGATCACGATCGATCAGGCCCTCCCGCACCAGGTAGCCGTAGAAGCGCCGGGCGGTGGACAGTTGCCGCGACAGCGTGCGGGCATTGACGCCTTCCGCGGTCCGTTCTCCGATGAAGGCCAGCAAGTCCGGTTTGCCGGCTTCCGTCAATTCCTTGCCGCGCCTGCCCAGCCACCGTTCCAGCAGCCGTAGATCGGAACCGTAGGCGGCCAGCGTGTTGCGGGCAAGCCCTTGCTCCGACCACATCGCGTCAAGAAAGCGATCAAGAAGTTCGGGGCTGGCCATAAAATTCCAATTATGACGCGGCTGCGGAAAATCCCCTACACGCTTTGGGGTTGGACCGTGTTCTGCACGATTGCGCTGACCACTTCGCTGGTGATCCTGGTGCTTCCGGGAGTGGAACGATGCAGCAGGTTGGCCCGCAAGGCCTCGCGGATCATATTCCGACTTGGCGGCGCATGGCCTCGGGTGCACGGGCTTGAGAACCTGCCGGCGGAGCCCTGCGTGGTTGCCGCCAACCATGAGAGCTTCGCCGACGGTATCCTGCTCTGCGCCCTGCTGCCTTCCGGCTTCCGACTGGTCATCAAGCGGGAGATGCGCACGGTTCTGCTGGCCGGACGAATGCTGAGCCGTATCGGCGCCGTGTTTGTGGAACGCGAGCAGGGCAAGGAGCGTATCGCCGATGTGCGGACCGTGCTCAAGGCCGCCCGCTCCGGACAATCGCTGGCGATTTTCCCGGAGGGAACCTTTCTTCCGGAACCCGGGCTGCTGCCCTTCCGGCCCGGAGCCTTTGCCGCCGCCGCCGCCGGTGAATTGCCGGTCGTTCCCGTGGCCATTCGCGGCTGCCGCCGCTTGTTGCCGTCGGGCTCCTGGCTGTTCACGCCTTCGACAATCGAGGTGCGCTTTCTGGAGCCGATCAGGGTCACGGGAGGCGGGCGCCGATCCCACCAGGCCGAACAGCTCGCGCAGGAATGCAGGAGGGCCATGCAGGCCGCGCTGGCGCAGGATCGACGCTAGGAAGTATCTCCGGTCCGATCCCTGACGTAGCCGATCCAGGCGTTGGCGTTGCGGCGAATGTTGTCGGACCCGTCAGTTTTTGCGCTTTCGAAAGCCTCTATGGCCTCCTCGAAGCGCCGCAATTCCGCCAGGGCAACGCCCATCAGTATCCATACCTCGCCGGGGTTCTCCAGTCCGCCTTTTTCCAGCGCACGGCGGCAGGAGTCCACCACGCCGTCCCAGTCGCCCGTCTCGTTCAGAAGCATGGCCTTGCGATGGTAGAACTCGCCGTCGTCCGCGAGTTCGGCGAGTTTGTCGATGGCGCCCACGGCACGGGCCATTTCGCGCGCCATGGTCCATGAATTCAGCAGCAGGCGGAGGTTCTCGAAATTCTCTTCGACATGGCCCCGCTCCATCGCCAGGTGCAGGATCTCACCCGCGCGGGCCGGGTTCTCCAGAAAGAGGTTGAGCCGCGTAAGGCTCAGAATGTCCGATTCGGCTTGCAGCATGCCGCGATGCCAGGGAATGGTCAGTGCGGAGAGTGCGCCTTCGTCGTTGTCAACCTCCATGTAAAGACCGGACAGCACCTGGTAGAAGCGCAGCTTGTCCGGCCAGATTCCGATGTTCTCCTTCAACAGCTCGATGGCTTCGGGAACCTGACTTAATTCAACATGGATGGCCAATTGCAGGTTTCGCCAACTCTCGTTGGGCTCTTCGGCCAGCTCATTGGCGCGAATCACGTAGGGCAATGCTTCCCGCATCATTTCCTGCTGGGCGAAATTGGCGCCCATCAGTATGTAGGCCTCGGATCGGGGTTCCGCTTCGTAACGGAACCAGCGCAGCATGGTGTTGTTGGAATCCTCGAAGCGTTCCTCGCCCGAATAGTAGCCCGCGACCGAGTACACGATGCCCTGTTGCACCAGGGTCGGCAGGGCGTCCAGCTCCAGGCACTGCTCGAACGCTACAAAGGCCTCGTCTTCCCTTTCCAGTTGCGAGTAAACGAAGCCATAGGTCTGATAAAGCTGGGCCGCCTCGTAGTCACTGATCCGATCGGGCCGGATTCGGTCCATCAGGTCCAGCGCTTCGGTAAGATTGTCCTCGTCCAGCAGTTCATGCGTGCGGGAAAGCCGACGGTAGAAGCTCTCGCTCATGGATGCGGGCGGCTCCTCGCGTTCTTCCGCCACGCGATCCGGCCGCAGCGGGTGCCACTGCGGCAGATTGCCGGGATCGATCTGCGCCGGCGCCTGCGGCGCCAGCATCAGCAAGGCCGACAACAGAGCGAGGCGTTTACCCATTCAGTCGTCTAGCTGGAAAACGATGCTCGTCGTGGCCCACCGTTCCACGGCGACGCCATCCACTATTCGCGGCTTGAATTTCCATCGCCGCACGGCCCGCAGCGCGTTGCGCACGAAAAGGCGGCCCGGAGCGGCTTCCAGCACCTTGACGTCCAGCACGCTGCCGTCGGGGCCGATCAGCACTTCGCACCTGACGTAGCCCTCGGTTCCGTCCATAAGGGCCTCGCGGGGCCACTGCGGGTCGATGCGCACGATCGGTACCGCATCTCCCTCGGCCGCCGGGTCGCCCGGGCTCCAACTGCCGATGAAGGGACCGCCCCCGGCAGCTCCGGAAACGTCGATCTTTGGAAGATCGAGGCGCATTGGATTCTTTTGCGGTTTTTCCTCGTTGGACACCTTCAGTTTGGGCGGCGGCGGTGGATCCTTGGGTGGAGGCGGCTTCTTGGGCCTGACCCGTTTCTTGGTCTGGATGACCTCGTCCTCCTGCACGCGTATCAGGTCCACGATCTGTCCGGCCGTGGCCGCGCCCTGCTGTCCGCGGCCGCCCGTTATCAGGGTGTTCATGAAAAGAAATAGCACCAGCGCAATGAATATGCCGCCGGCTATCGAGCCGACCATACGCCATCTTGTTTGGTTCATCATTACCCCACTCCTTCCGCGGCCAATGCAACGCTGGTCACGCCGGCAGCCCGGACCTGGTCCATCAGGTCGATCACTACGCCTGTGGACGCGGATTCATCTGCCACGATGATAACGCTGCTTTCAGGGTTTTCCGCCCGAGCCGCTTCAACCAACTGGCGGACTCCCGCCAATTCCACGCGATTCTTGTTCATCCAGATATGATCTTCGTGCGAAACCGCGATCATGATGTTGCCCCGTTCCTTGGTGGCCGCCGTGATCGCATAGGGACGGATTGGATCAATGCCCGGCTCCTTCACGAACGACGTGGTCACGATGAAGAAGATCAGCATGATGAACACGATGTCCAGCATGGGCGTGATGTTGATCTCGCCCTCTTCTTCCGGTTTTCGTCTTCGTATCTGCGGCATTGCGCCTTGCTCCTAATTTGCTGCGGCAGCGAGGGAAACCTTTTCGGCGCCCGCCACCCGGGCCTGGTCCACCACCGTCACGATGAAGCGGGAATCCGCGTTCCGGTCCGCGATCACGACCACCGTCGCGTCCGGCTTTCCGGCCAGCCCCGAGACGATGTTGGCCCGTATCGCGCCCTCATGCACAAGCCGGTCTTCAACGAACACCTGTCCGTTGGAATCTATCCGCACCGGGATCACCTCGGAACGCTTCTTCTCCTGGACCGGCGCGTTCGAGGGCCGGTCCAGGTCCACGCCCAGTTCCTTTACGAAGGAAGTAGTGACGATGAAGAAGATCAGCATGATGAACACGATGTCGAGCATCGGCGTGATGTTGATCTCGGCCTCTTCCTGCGACCGCTTGCGGTGCTTGCGTTGAATCATGCGGTTGCCTCGCCGGATTCCTCAAATTTCATTTCCAGCACGTCCTCCAGCTCCTCCATCTTCAGCTTGGCCCGCTGCCTCAGCCAGGCCGACAGGTACAACCCGGACAGCGCGGCCACCAGTCCCGACATCGTGGGGATCGTGGCCTGCGAAACGCCGCCGGCCATCAGACGCGCATTGCCGGTGCCGAACACCGTCATGATCTCGAATACCTGGACCATGCCCCAAACCGTGCCCAACAGGCCCAGCAGCGGAAGTATCTGCATCAGCGTCTGTATCAGCCCCAGGTTGCGCCGGGCGCTCAGGCCCACCTCCGAGAGAATCAGGCGCCGAAGGTTCGCTGCAAACCAGGAGCCGTCCCGGCGTCCGCTTTCCCACAACTGCCGCGCGCCGCGCATTTCGCCGGGGAGTACGCCGAAGAAGTACCAGAGCCGCTCCACGATCAGCGTCCACATCAGCATGGTGACCACCAGGATGCCGTAAAGCACCGGGCCGCCCAGCTCGAAAAAGCCGCGGATGGAAACCCAGGCTTCGAACAGGAAAGTCATCTACCGGTCTCCTGCCTGGCCCTCCTCAAGCCTCCGCCGTGGCGGCATCGCCTTCGGCCCTGCGTGCGATCAGACCGGCGCTCTGCTCCTCCAGGATTTCCACCAGCGCTTGGCTGGAGCTGGAAACCACGCTGTGCAGCAGCACCAGCGGGATGGCCACGATCAGGCCCAGAACGGTCGTGATCAGTGCCTGCGAAATGCCTCCGGCCATCAGTTTCGGATCGCCGGTTCCGAACAGCGTCAACTGCTGGAAGGTGATGATCATGCCGACCACCGTGCCCAGCAGGCCCAGCAGCGGGGCGACCGCGGCAAACACCTTGAGTATCCCCTGGTAGCGTTCGAGTATCGGCGCTTCCCGCATGATCGCTTCATCGAGCTTGAGCGCCAGGGCGTCCAGGTTGCCGGTCTGGTGCTCCTCGTAGACGGCCAGGATCCGGCCCAGGGCGTTGTTCTTGCTTGCGCTGGAACTCTTGAGCTGCGCGCGGATCCGTCGGCCGGCGCCCTGCAGCACGACCAGCCGCCAAAGCGCGATCAGCAGGCCGATGGCCCCCATGCCGATAATCGTGTAGCCCACGTAGCCGCCCTGCTGCAGGCGCTCGCCGAGATCTGGAGCCTGAATCAGCATTCCCAGCAATTGCCCGCGGGTCGGATCGACGGCCATTTCCACGGTGCCCGACGTGGCTTCGACCAGGTCCTCGGCCATATTGAGATAGCGCCCGGCAGGCTGGCGGGGCAGTATCTGCAGCGCGCCGGTACCGGCATCGTGGGTCAGAAACTTGCCGTCGTGGACCAGGTTGAAGGCGCCGACGCGGATCACGTTGCCTGCGCCGGTCTGGCCGGAAGGGTCGGTAATTTCCGCGTCAAAGCGAACGACCTGGCCGGACTGCGCCATTTCCTCCAGCAGCATCAGCTGCAGGCCGCGCAGGTCCTCCAGGCTGGGCAGCTCCTCTGCCTCGGCCATTTCGCGGACCAGATCCAGGCGGTCCGGATACTGCGCCGAAACCAGCGACGTCAGAACCTGGCCGTAGGTTTCACCGGCCACGTCGCGCACGACGCCGAACAGTTCACCAAAATTTCCGATCCGGATCTGCAGCCGTTCCTCCAGGTCCGCAAGTTCGGACTCGTTCTGCTCGTAGCGCCGGTTCAGCGTGTTGCTGCGGCGCTCCTCCGCGGCCAGCTCGCGCGAAACCTCCTCCAGCATGCGCTGACGCTCGTCGCGGGTCTGGCGGAAGCGTTCCACCCGCTCGCGGTTGAGGCGGGAACCCTCCCGGGCCTCCAGGCGGACCAGTTCGAGAAGTTCAAGTACGGAGTCGGCCTGTTCCAGAGGGACGGCCGGCTGCGGCTCTTCCTGGGCTGCGACGGGAGCGGCCAGGATGACCGCCAATCCCGATAATGCAAGCAAGCGGTTCATGACCCACCTCCTTCGGGCGCGGCGATCGGAAGGGTCAGTATGTCAGGCGGCGCCAGCCGGCGCGCCATGCGTATCCCGGTCGTTATCGGGCTGCGATAACTGTCATCCAGCGAACGCCACTCCTGCGTGCGCGTGTCCCAATAGCCGGTTTCCTCGCGGTCGGGCGTCTGATACGCCAAAAGCACACGGCCGACTCGAAGAAATTCCACCTGGCGGTTGACGCCTCCGATTTCCAGCTCGCCGGGGTAGGACTCCATGTTGCGCCCCATTCCCGCCTCCATCTGGTAGGCGCCCATCACGCGCCGGTATTTTTCGGCGATGCTGACGTCGGAGCGGTCCATCACGTCGCGCATTTGCGTCAGCATACTTCTGCGCACCTCCGGCAGGAACGGAACGTCCAGCGAAATGAACCGGTCCAGGTCCTCGATCATGTCCATGAGCAGCGGAACGATGCCCTGTTCCAGATCGCCGAATTCATTGATCTGCCTGTTGAGAGAGGTCTTCTCACGCTCCTGGTCGTCTATGGTGCGCTGCAGGTTGTCGTTGTAGCGGCGAATGCGGTCCAACTCCTGCAGCCGCACGCGGTACTCGCTGACCGCCTCCTGTGTCTCGTCGGCCAGGGCGTCCACCTCGGCCTGCGCCTGCCGGTCGTCGGCCGTCGCGCTCTGCTGCAACGCCAGCATCTCGTTGACGCGCTGGTCCCCGGCAGCGGTGCCGGCGACCAGGCAAAGGCCGCATGCAACGACTGCGAGCCGGGGCGCGTAACCTGTCCTGAAAGCGGAATAACTCATTTTGTTGTCCCCTACCTACCCTTTTTCGGACAGCCAAAATAACATATCCGCTTCGGTTTTACGCACAATATTGCCGACTGATCGATTATGAGCACAGAAAAAGCCGTCATCGCCGCCGCGCGGCGGACTCCCATCGGCGCCATGCTGGGTGCGCTGTCCCGTATTTCCGCTACGGATCTGGGGGCGACCGCCATCCGTTCCTGCCTGGGCGACAGCGGCCTGCCGCCAGGCGAAATCGATGAAGTGCTGATGGGCTGCGTGCTTCCCGCCGGGCTCGGTCAGGCGCCGGCGCGCCAGGCTGCCCTCGGAGCTGGCCTGGCCAGCGCCACCCCCTGCGCGACGATCAGCAAGGTGTGCGGGTCCGGACTGTTCTCGGTGATGCTGGCGCACGACCGGATTCTGGCCGATCCCGGCATGGCCATCGTGGCCGGTGGCATGGAATCCATGTCCAACGCTCCGTACCTGGTCGAGAAGGCGCGGGACGGCCTGAGGATGGGCCACAAGGAACTGCGCGATCACATGTTCCTTGACGGTTTGCAGAACCCGTATGACGGACAGATGATGGGCTTTTTCGCCGAGGAGACCGCCCGCCGCTACCAGTTCAGCCGCCGGGAGCAGGACGAGTTCGCGGTGGAGTCGGTGACGCGCGCGCTGGCCTCTCGCGAGGCCTTCGAAGCCGAAATCATTGAAGTGAATTACATGTATCGCGGCAAAACGCTATCGGTAAGCGAGGACGAGGAGCCGGGTCGGTGCGATCCGGGAAAGATACCCGCCATGCGGCCGGCCTTTGCACGGGACGGCACGGTCACGGCAGCTTCCAGTTCCTCGATCTCGGACGGTGCCGCGGCGCTGGTCATGCTGAGCGGAAGCCGTGCGGACGAATTGGGCGTCGAGCCCCTGGCGAGGGTGGCCGGTCACGCCACACACGCGCACGAGCCGGAGTGGTTTACGACCGCGCCCGGCCCGGCGATCGAGAAGGTCCTGGCACGAGCGGGATGGGCCGTCGGAGACGTGGACCTGTTCGAGATCAACGAGGCCTTCGCCTGCGTCACGATGGCCGCAATGCGCGACCTGGGCCTGCCGCACGAGAAGGTGAACGTGCGCGGCGGCGCCTGCGCGCTGGGCCACCCGATCGGCGCCAGCGGCGCTCGCATCCTGGTAACGCTGATTCACGCCCTGCGCGACCGCGGCGGAGGCCGCGGCGTCGCCGCCCTGTGCATCGGCGGCGGCGAAGCGGTCGCCGTCGCCGTCGAAGTCCCCTGAAGCCGGCCTACATTCCGGCGTAGTTGGGGCCTCCGCCCCCTTCCGGCGCAACCCAGTTGATGTTCTGCGCCGGGTCCTTGATGTCGCAGGTCTTGCAATGAATGCAGTTCGGCGCGTTGATGACGAAACGCGGCGTGTCGCCTTCCCAGGCCACTTCGTAAACGGCCGCCGGACAGTAGCGTTGCGCGGGCTCAGCGAAGCCCGGCAGGTTGTCCCGTATCGGCAGGTCCTCGTCCTCCAGGACCAGGTGGCAGGGTTGGTCCTCTTCGTGATTTGTGGCCGAGAGGTAGACCGAAGAAAGCCGATCGAAGCTGATTTTGCCGTCCGGTTTCGGATAATCGATTCGGCGCGCCTTCGATGCCGGCAGCAGATCCTCGTGGTCCGGCGTGCGGTTATGCAGCGTGAACGGCAGCCGCCCCCGGAAGACGTTGAGTTCCAGCCAGGTGAACGCCGACCCGGCGAGCAGACCGAAGCGGTGCTGGGCCGGACCGAAATTTCGCGCCCGGAACAGTTCCTCGTGCACCCAGGAGCCGCTGATCCGGTCCTGGTAGTCGTCCAGTACCGCCGGCGGTGAATCGCCGGAAAGCGCGTCGAATACGGCTTCGGCGGCGAGCATGCCGGTCTTCATCGCCGTATGGCTGCCCTTGATCTTCGCTCCGTTCAGGAAGCCGGCATCGCATCCGGCCAGGAGTCCCCCGGGGAAGGAGAGCTTGGGAAGCGACTGCAGTCCGCCCTTGTTGACCGCGCGCGCTCCCCAGGAAATCCTCTCGCCGTCCTTGATGACCTCGCGAATGCGCGGGTGGTGCTTCCAGCGCTGAAACTCCTCGTACGGATCGAGGTACGGATTGCGGTAGTTGAGCGCCACGATGAAGCCGAGATAGACAAGGCCGTCATGCGCGTGATAAAGGAAACCGCCGCCTTCGGTCGTCTGTCCGAGCGGCCAGCCCAGGGTATGCACGACGGCGCCCGGGCGGCGCCGGCCCTCGGGCGCCCGCCAGACTTCCTTGATGCCGATGCCGTAATGCTGCGGATCGCTGTCCCTGCGCAGATCAAAGCGCTGCATCAATTCCTTGCCGAGATGTCCCCGGCAGCCTTCCGCGAAGATCGTGTACGGAGCGCGCAGCTCAATCCCGGGGTCGTAGCCGGGTTTTTCACTCCCGTCACGCGCACGGCCCATCTCCCCCGTGGTCACGCCCGCGACCCGCCCGTTCTCGTACACGACGCCGGACGCCGGATACCCGGGAAACACGTTGACACCCAGGTTCTCCGCCTGCGTTCCCATCCACTGGCACAGCGCACCCAGGCTGACGATGCAATTGCCGTGATTGCGCATGGGATGCGGAATGAACACTCCCGGCAGGCGCACGGATCGGCCGGGAGACAGCAGGAAATGAAAATCGTCGGTTTCGACCAGCGTTGCAGGCGGCGCGCCCTGATCGCGCCAGCCGGGCAACAGCTCATCCAGTGCCCGAGTTTCAAGCACCGCACCGGAGACAATGTGCGCGCCGATTTCCGCGCCCTTCTCCAGCAGGCAGATGTTCAGCTCGCGCCCCGTTTCCCGAGCCATCTGGGCCAGCCGGATCGAAGCCGCCAGGCCGCAGGGCCCTGCCCCGACGACGATGACGTCGAACTCCATACTTTCCCGCGCGTTCATTGCGCGGGCAGTTTACACGGCGCCACGCCGCGCGGTACGAATGAAGGCGGGATTTCGGCCCGCGTGCTATTATCCGGCGCGGTCATCTGCTCGAACTGGAGGGGACCCTATGGCCCGCACACTCCGCTTGCGCCTGCTCGGCGTCGCAATTCCCGCCATTGCCCTGTGCATTCCTTTGGGAGCCGCAGCACAGGAACTTGAGGAAATCATCGTTACCGCCCGTAAGCGCGACGAGTCGCTGTTGGAGGCGCCGCTGTCGATCACCGTTTTCTCGGCCGAGGATCTCAGCCGGGCGGGCCTGGAGACCCTGGGAGACATTGCCCTGCAAACCACCGGGCTGTCCTTCCAGGACAACATCGCCAGCAATCGGCCCGGGCGGCAGAACACGGTGATTCGCTTTCGCGGAATGTCACCGCCCAGGGGATCGCCCCACCAGCAGCTTGCCGGCCTGTTCGTGGACGGCGTGTTCGTCACGGGCGGCTCGCAGTCCATTCCGATGCTGGACGTGGAGCGGGTGGAAGTCATCAAGGGCCCGCAGTCCGCGTTTTTCGGGCGCAACACGTTTTCGGGCGCCATCAACTACGTGACCCGCAATCCGAGCCTGACGGAATTTGAAGGCAAGGTGCGGGCTACCGCGGGGCAATACAGCCAGTACAACATCGCCGCCAGTTACGGCGGGCCGATCATCCAGGACAGGCTGGCCTTCCAGGTCGGTTTCAGCGACTACAACAAGGGCTCGATGTACACGGCCAATGACGGCGGCGAGCTGGGCAAGGAGTCCTCCGATTCCATGAGCCTTACGCTCCTTGCCGCGCCGAGCGACAATTTCACCGCACGCGTTCGCCTCTTCTATCACGAGGACGACGATGGACCGCCCGCGGTTGCCTACCTGCCCGGTTCCGACTGGGACACCTGCACCGGCACGACCATCCGGCGTCCGGACAATGACGGCAACATCACGACGCTTAATCCTACGCAGTACATATGCGGCCGCGTTCCCTTACCCGGGGAGCCGGGTGCGCCCGATATTTCCGTAAACACCACGCTGTTCCCTCAAATCTTCACGCGGATAACGCACCCGACGCGCTGTCCGGAGGATTGCTCGAACTGGCTGGTGCAAAACCTCGTCAACAACACGACGCTGGACGGCGTGCCCTCCCGCACCACGATGGGCATGAGCCGGGAGGTTTTCCGCTCCAGCCTTGAACTGGACTACGGGTTCGCCAATGGCATGGACCTGTCGTTCAAGGCCTCCTACAACGACCATGGCGTGAACTGGATTCGCGACTTCGACATGACCGACTTCGAGTCCTTCTGGACTTCCGACCCGCAGAGGAATGAAGACAAGGGCGCCGAGTTGCGCCTGACCTCCTCACCGGACAGCCGGATCAGCTGGATGGTGGGAGCGAGCTACACCGAACAGGAAATCGCGCTGTCCGGCGTCGGCGGAGACGTGGTGGTGGCATGCTTCCTGCCCGAAGCCATCGGTTGCTTTGGGCCTCTGTTCGTGTCGCTACCCCCCACCCAGGGCGAAACCGCCAAGACGCGCGGCATTTTTGCGGCCACGACCATTCCGCTGGGAGACCAGTTTGCGGTTGACGTAGAGGCCCGCTACATGGCGGACCAGCGAACGACCGGCGGTCTCGCCGAGGACTACAACGAAATCGTGCCGCGGGTCATTCTTCGCTGGCACCCCAATGACAACGTCAATGTTTATGCCAGTTATTCGCGCGGAGTGCTTCCCGGCGTTCTGAACACCAACCTGATCAATGCCTCGCGCGATCCGTTCGTAGAGCCCTACGTGGATCGCGAAACCGGAATGCCCAGCACGGAATCGGAGTACGACCAGATCCGGCGCAAGGCCCCGGAAGCGGGAGAGTCCACCCCGACCCAGGAACTGGACGCCATCGAAATCGGTATCAAGGCGTCCCTGATGGACGGACGCGGCCAGGTCAGCGCGGCAGCCTACTACTACGAATGGGTAGCGCAGTTGTTTACCAACTTTGTGGTCTATTACCAGGATGACGAAAACCCCGCCAATCGTGACGGCGTAGCCGGTCCCCAGCAGCAGCCACGTACGCTGGAATTCAACTTCCCGGGGGACTCGAACCTCTGGGGAATTGAAGTGGAGAGTTCCTGGGCGCTGACCGAAAACTGGATGATCGGCGCCAATGCCGCGTGGCAGGACAACGAGTACACCACCTTCGCCGCTACCTTCGTGCAGGACATCACCGGCAGCCGCAATCTGGCCGGCAATCAGTCGGGGCGCTATCCGGAACTGATGGGCAACGCCAGCCTGACCTACATGGACACGCTGACTGCCGACTGGGACTTCTTCGCCCGCGGAGACTTCATGTACTACGGCAAGAGCTGGGCGGGCAACGGCGGCAACCTGGCCAGGCTGGACGGCTATTGGCTGACCAATATCCGGGCCGGAGTCGAGCGGGACAACCTGCGCGTGGAATTCTTCATCAACAATGTTCTGGAGCAGGACACCTGGGTCGCTGCAGTAAGAAATACAAATTTCACGCAATTCACGGGTTTCCGGTTCAACATTCACGGCGTCATGGTGGCGCCGCAGGACCTGCGGTCCGCCGGTATACAGGTGGACTGGAGCTTCTGATGCCCGTTACCGGGAGGGCGTGTTTGCCCTCCCGGTAATGATTGCGCCGTGAGCGCACGCCTCTGGACCCCGCCGCCGGAAAGGGCGCGCGCCAGCGCGATGGCGCGGTTCATGCGCGAAGCGGGGTTCTCGGACTACGCTGCCCTGCATCGCTGGTCGATTGACGATCCCGAGGCGTTCTGGGCAAGGCTCTGGCGATTTTGCGCGATTCGCGGCAGCCGGGATTTCGAGAAAGTCCTCCGCGAGGGAGAGCGGCTTCAGGACGCCGAATGGTTTTCGGGCGCCCGACTGAATTTCGCCGAGAACCTTCTGTGGCAGGAAGACAGCCGGCCCGCGCTGATCTACCGTGACGAAACCGGCCGGCGGCGGGAAATGAACTACGGGCGGCTGCGCGAAGAGGTGGGACGCATCGCCGCGGGTCTGCGCAGCCTGGGAGTGCAGCGCGGCCACAGCGTTGCGGCCTGGATGCCGCACGTTCCGGAGACCATCGTATTCATGCTGGCCGCCGCAAGCATCGGGGCCGCATTCAGCTCCTGTTCGCAGGAGTTCGGCGTGCCCGCGGTGCTTGAGCGGTTCGGGCGCCTGGCGCCCAGGGTGCTGCTCGCTGCGGACGGCTATTACTGGCGCGGGCGGCCCGTCGATCGCATGACGGAACTTCAGGAAATACGCAAGGGACTGCCGGGACTGCGGACGACGGTGATGGCGCCCAATCTCGGCGGCGTCGGGGATCTTCCCCGGGATGCCGGGATCGTTCCTTACGAGGATCTCGGCAGCCCGGAAGCCCCTTCCTACGAACAGCTCCCCTTCGACCACCCCCTTTACGTGGTGTTTTCCTCCGGCACGACCGGAGCGCCCAAGTGCATCGTGCATCGTGCCGGCGGTGCGCTGCTTCAGCATGTGAAGGAGCATCGCCTGCACGCCGACGTCGGCCCCAATGATCGAATGTTCTACCTGACCAACAGCGGCTGGATGATGTGGAACTGGCTGGTCAGCGGACTGGCGTCGGGATGCACACTGCTTCTGTACGAGGGTTCGCCCCTTCACCCGTCGCCGGACGCACTCTGGAAGATTGCCGCGGAGGAGAAGGTGACCGTGTTCGGCGCCAGCGCCGCCTACCTGAAGGCCATGGAAAACGCGGCAGTGAGGCCGGGAGCCGTTTCGGATCTGTCCCGCTTGCGGACGCTTCTTTCGACCGGTTCGCCGCTCGCGCCCGGTAGTTTCGATTACGTTTACCGTGAAGTGAAAAGCGACCTCATGCTGGCATCCATTGCCGGCGGTACGGATCTGCTCGGCTGCTTTATCTCCGGCAACCCCATGCTCAGCGTTTACCGGGGGGAAATGCAGTGCCGGGCGCTGGGAATGGCCGTAGACGTCTTCGATGCCGATGGCCGGCCGGTTCGCGAACGGACCGGCGAACTGGTCTGCACGCGCCCGTTCCCTTCCATGCCGCTGGGTTTCCTCGACGATCCCGGCGGCAGGAAGTATCACCAGGCCTATTTCGCGAGGTTTCCCGGCGTGTGGGCCCATGGCGATTACGCAGAGATTACCGGCACCGGCGGCATGGTGATACACGGGCGGTCCGACGCGGTGCTGAATCCGCGCGGGATCCGGATCGGCACTGCGGAAATCTATCGGGTGGTTGAGGCGCTGGACGAAGTCGCGGAGGCGCTGGCCGTCGGCCAGGAATACGACGGCGATGTTCGCATCGTCCTGTTCCTGCGGCTGGCCGATGAAGCCGTCGATCGGGCATTGCTGAAGAAGCGGGTGCGGGAAGCGTTGCGCCTCGACGCCAGCCCCCGTCACGTGCCCTCAAAAATCATCATTGCCCCCGATCTTCCGCGTACCATCAGTGGGAAAATCAGCGAACTGGCGGTACGGGAAGTCATACACGGCCGGAAGGTCGCAAACCGCAAGGCCCTGGCGAACCCCGAATCCCTGGAGTTTTTCGCTGGACTGGAGAAGGAACTGGCATGAAGAAGGCGCGCATCGAAGTGGACGGGCAAGCGCTGAACGTTAGCGTGGCCGGGGACGGGAGCTTCCGCCAGGCCGGCGGGGAACCGTTTGAGCCCCGGGCCTGGCGCTGGCTTCCGCCGGCGCACACGATCATCTACGGCCTGGCGCTGAATTTCGCCGACCATGCGCGCGAACTGAAATTCGCGGAATTGCCCAAGGAACCCATACCGTTCATCAAGAATCCGTCCTCGGTCGTGGGCCACCTGGCGGAGGTCGTCCGGCCGGCGGGGGTCGGGTACATGCACTACGAAGGCGAGCTGGGCGTCGTGATCGGCCGCGCGGCCAGGCGCGTGAGCCGTCAGGAAGCGATGGACTACGTGTCCGGCTACACGATCTGCAATGATTTCACGGTGCGCGATTTTGTCGGCAATTTCTATCGGCCGCCCATCAAGGCCAAGGGCTTCGATACCTTCGGTCCGGTCGGTCCCTGGATCGTGGATGCGGCCGACATCGCCAATCCGCACGAGATGTCCATTCAGACACGGGTCAACGGGGAGTTGCGCCAGGACGGCAACACGCGCGACCTGATTTTCGACGTTCCGACGCTGATCGAGTGGTTTTCCGAATTCATGACCCTGGCGCCCGGTTCGATCATCTCCACTGGCACCCCGCACGGACTGTCCGACGTCGGGCCGGGCGACACGGTCGAAGTTCGCATTGAGGGCATTGGCAGCCTCGTAAATCCCATCGTCGGTGAGTAGCCTCCGCTCCCTTTGGCTCATGCGCCGTCCGGGAGACGCATAAATCCATCCATGGAGCTTGGTTCCGCCATCCCTGGCTCACACACTCCCGGACGTCGCATGAGCCAAAGGGAGCTCACCTACCGCGCTTAGGGGCGGCGGTAGATCATCAGCAGGCCGATGCCGCCGGTCAGGGCGCAGGCGCAAATGAGCAGGGTCATCGGCGCCGGGGAGCCGTTCGGCAGCCAGCCCATCAACTGGAACCCCACGCCGCCCGCCATGATCTGCGAAAAGCCGACAATGCTGGAGGCCGCGCCCCGCCTCGTGGGTGCAGCGGACAGCGCGGCGGCCATGCATTGCGGCTGGGATATGCCGTTGGCGAAACTGAGCATCACGGCCGGGCCGACGATGGAGTAGAGGTTAACCACACCATTCATGACAAGTCCCAGCATCAGGCTGCCGCCGATCGCATAGGACAGGATCCCGCAAGCCAACAGCCCGCGACTGGCCAGCACGCCCCAGCCGGAAAATGCGGTACCCAGCAGGTATCCGAGCGTCAGGTAGATGAACACGTAGCCGAAGTGGAACGGCTCATAGCCCAGCATATCTATGACGAGATAGGGAGAGGCGGACAGATAACCGTATACCCCCACCTGAACGGCGATCAGGATCGTCAGGTGGCCGATAAAGCGGGTGGTCAGGAAGGGTGAGTTGCCGGCTGTGCTGCCGCCGTTCCCGTCTGCGACGGACGGCTTGCCTCTTTGGGGCTTGTGGGTTTCCGGCATCCACTTGATCGCCATGAGCAGCAGTAGCGCCGAGCATGCGCCCAGCAGCAATGGAATGCTGCGCCAGCCGACCGCGGTTACGAGGTAGCCGGCGATTACCGGCGCCAGCATCGGGCCCATGACCAGCGCCATGGTCATGAAGCTCACCGCCCGGGCCAGCTTTTCCGGCGGTATCACGTCGGCCGCCACCGCGCGTCCCATCGTGGAACCCGCCGCCACACCGACCGCCTGCACCACCCGTCCCAGGACCAGCATCGCAAGGGAATCCGCCCAGTAACTGATGGCGGAACCGATGCAGAACACCGTTAGTCCCAGCAGGACGACCCGCCTTCGCCCGAAGCGGTCGGAAACCGGCCCATACGCCAGCATTGCGAACGCAAGCGCCGCGGAAAAACCGGATATGACCCACTGCGTGTCCGCGACCGTTGCGGAAAAACTCTCCCGGATACTTGGGAGCGCCGGCACGAAGATCTGCATCGCAAGGGGGCTCAGCGCATGAATCACCGTAACGATGACGATAATCGTTCCGGTGCGCGCTTTATTCATTTCTGACATTAAATAACGGTTATAAGTATCTGTATAATAATCATTATTAATCCTGTTATCGCCCCTGCCAGAAGATCGTCAAGCAGTATCGCGGCGCCTCCGGCGAAGCGCTTCTCCATCAGGCTCACCGGCCAGGGCTTGAGGATATCGAGCAGCCGGAACAGCACGAAGGCCGTTGCGACCCACGCCAGCGACGGACTCAGGAACAACAGCGCCAGGTACATGCCCAGCACTTCGTCGAGGACGACGAAGGACGGATCTTTGCGCCCGGACTCGCGGGCACAGGCGCCGCAGGCCAGCGCGGCCGGAACGGCGGCCAGGATCAGCAACAGCGCCTGCAGTCCCCGGCCCATCGGCAGCGTCAGCCACCAGACCAGCAGGCCTCCGGCCGATCCCCAGGTTCCGGGCGCGACGGGCAGATAGCCCAGGCCGAGGCCGGATCCGGCAAGTCGAACAAGCCGCGCCTTCACGAAAAATGCCGAAAACCGGAGTCGGGTGGCTCCCAGGGCTGTCCGTCGCGCGTCAGTACCAGTCCCTCCCCTTCGTACAGGTTGCCGATGCGGGTGAATTGCAGTTCGTCCGGGAGGGCCTCCAGCCGGGCTTCTTCCTCTTCTGGGACAGCAAAACAGAGTTCGTAATCGTCGCCGCCCGCAAGAGCCAGCCGACGGGAGTCGTCCGGGCCGGCATAGTCCCGCAACGCGCCTGAAATCGGCAGGCTTTCGGTCTCTACGCGCCCTTGTAGTCCGCTCATGCGAAGCAGCCGCGGCAAATCCATCAACAGACCGTCCGACAGGTCCATGCAGGCGGTCGCGATCCCGCTGAGCCGCCTGCCCAGTTCGATCCGAGGTTGTGGATAGCAGAAGCGGCGCACAAGCCTCTCTTCCGAAGAATCGCGGTGGTCCCTTGGGGAGGACACATTTCTTGCCAGGTTTTGCTTCAGGACCTCCAGGCCGGCGGCGGCATCGCCGAGGAAGCCGGACACCCAGATGCCATCGCCGGCGCCGGCGCCGCCGCGGCGCAACACCGCGTCTTCCCGGGCAAAGCCATGCGCGGTGACCGTGATGCTGAGCGGACCCCGAACGAAGTCGCCGCCCACCACCCTCAAGCCATGTTCATCCGCAAGCGCGTAGAGCCCGTCGGCGAAACCGCCCAGCCAATCCTCGTCGGCTACCGGTACCGAAAGCGTAACGACCGCCCATAGCGGGCGGGCGGCCATCGCGGCCAGGTCGCTGAGGCTGACCGCCAGGGCGCGGTAACCGACGGAATGGGCGGGCGTGCCCGCAGGAAAATGCATTCCCTCGTTAAGCGTGTCGATCGTGATCAGCAACTGCTCCCCTGGAGGGCAACGCAGCAGGGCGGCGTCATCGCCCGGTCCGATCAGCACGTCGTCTCCATCCGCCGAATGACGGGCAAACAGGGTCTCGATCAGCCGGTCTTCCCGCTCAGTCGGCATGATCGGCAACCGGATCGCTCCGGGCTTCGGGAGTGGCCCTGGACCAGCGGTCCAGCACTGCGTTGACGAAGCGGTAACCGTGGTCGGCGCCGAACTGCCGCGCCAGTTCGATCGCCTCGTTGATGGCTACTGCACGGCCCGTGCCGCGGCCCTGCATTTCGGCCAGCGCAGTCCAGAGAACCGCGCGTTCGACCGGATCGATTCGTTCGACGGGGATATCGCTGGCGGCCGAGATCTGCCGGTCAAGCTCGTCGCGACGCTCCATTGCGGCGCGCAGGAGGTCGGTGAAAAACTCCGTATCGGCACGACCATAGTCCTCGCGCAGGCGGAACTGAGCCAGAATTTCGTCCGCATCGGAACCGGCAAGCTGCTGCTGGTACAGAGCCTGCACCAGCAGCCGGCGGGCCCGGCGGCGGCGTTCCCAGCGCACCGGCTAGCCCGAATCCGCGGGCAGGATGCGAAGGATTGCGTTGGCGGCCTCGCGCCCCTTGTTGCGCTCCGGACTCCGCACGCCGCAACGGTCTTCGGCCTGGGTCCGGTTCCGGCAGGTCAGCACGCCCAGGGCGACGTGAATGTCCTCCTCAAGGCCTACGCGCATCAGCCCGGCGCAGCACTCGCGCGCGATGTGATCATAGTGGTCGGTTTCACCGCGGATAAGCACGCCGAGAGCAGCCACGGCGTCCGGCGCATGACGGCGTATCAGGCGGCGCACCTCCAGCGGCAGCTCCCAGCAGCCCGGCACTCGCCGCAGCAGGATCCGTTCTTCCGCCACGCCCGCTTCAAGGAAGCGTTCGCGGGCGCCATTCTCCAGAAGTTCGCCGAGATCCTCGTAGTAATCCGCCGTAACGATCAGGATCTTCGGATTCGACGCCCCGGCAGCCACGGTACTAGTCCCCCGCATCGACGAACTTGACGACTTCCAGGCCGAAGCCCGACAGCGCATGAATATTGCGCGGCGCGCCCAGTACGCGCATGCGCGTCACCCCGAGGTCGCGAAGGATCTGCGCGCCGGCGCCGATCGTGCGCAAGTCGGTGACTTCATCGCCGCCGGCCCTGGGCGGGCCATTCAGCGATGACATGGCTGCCATCATGCTTCGCGGCGATTCCTCGTAGCACAACAGCACGGCCACGCCCGTCTCGGACGCATAGATCTGATTCAATGCGGCGTCGAACGGCCAGCCCAGTTCGGCCTGCACCCCTGCCGCATCGCGCAGCGTATTGTGCACGTGAACCCGGACCAGCGGCGCATCGTCCTTGCGGAGATCGCCGTGCACGAGCGCCAGGTGCACCGTGCGGGCAACCTGGTCTTCGTAGGCAATCAGCCGGCAGGGGCCGAAGCGCGTCCGGGCGTTTCGTTCTTCCAGGCGTTCGACAAACTTGTCCTTTTCAAGGCGATAGCGGATAAGGTCGGCGATACTGCCGATCTTCAGGCCCCGTTCTTCTGCGAATTTCTGCAACTGTGGCCGCCTCGCCATGCTGCCGTCCTCGTTGAGGATCTCGACGATCGCCGAGGAGGGCGGCAATCCGGCCAGGCGCGCAAGATCGCATCCCGCCTCGGTGTGGCCCGCGCGGCTGAGCACGCCGCCCGGCTGGGCCATGACCGGAAAAACGTGACCCGGCTGGCGCAGGTCCTCCGGCCGCGCGTCCGGCGCCGCCGCGACACGTATGGTATGGGACCGGTCGTGCGCGGATATTCCGGTGGTAACGCCCTCCGCCGCCTCGATGGAAACCGTGAAATTGGTGCTGCGCTGCACATTGGTGTCCGCCACCATCAGTGGCAGACGCAGTCGGCGGCAGTGCTCGGGCGTGAGGGTGAGGCAGATCAGGCCTCGGCCATGCAGGCTCATGTAGTTGATGTCCGGGGCGGTAACACTGGACGCGGCCATCACCAGGTCGCCCTCGTTCTCGCGGTCCTCGTCGTCGACGATGATGACCATGCGGCCGGCGCCGATGTCGGCGATGATTTCTTCGGTACTGGAAAACATTGTGGGTTCAGCCCTTCAGAAGGTCGCCGGCAATCGTGCGACGTAACGGGCAATGATATCGATTTCCACGTTCAGCCGGCTTCCGACGCGGCAATCGGACAACGTGGTCTCGGTGAGTGTATGGGGCACCAGGTTGACCGAAAACGAGTCCTTCGAAACGTCGTTGACCGTCAGACTCACGCCGTCGAGGGCAATTGATCCCTTGGGTGCGATGAACCTGTTCAATTCCCGGGCAACGGACAGTATCAACTCGACGGAGCGCCCGTCGTCGCGGACCTGAACCACCTCGGCGGAGCCGTCCACGTGGCCCATCACGAAATGCCCGCCCAATGCGTCTCCGGCCGCCAGGGCCGGCTCGAGATTGACGCTTTGCCCGACAGTCCATTCCCCCAGCACCGTGTCGGCAAGCGTTCTCGCCGAAACGTCCATGGCCACGGTGTCCCTTGCGGTTTCCACGATCGTCAGACAGACGCCGCTGACGCAAAGGCTGGCGCCGATTTCCAGCGCCTGGGCCGCGATACCCCGGGTGTCGATACGCAGCCGCCGGTCGCCGCTGTCGAAGGTATCCACTCCGACAACCGTGCCGACGCCCTGAACGATGCCGGTGAACACTTCAGTCCTCCACCGGCGCCAGTATCAGCCGGACGTCGGGCCCTACCCTGCCCGCCTCGATCACCCGAAACGACGGCCGCTGGCTCATGTCCTCCAGCGGCGCCAGCCGGAACAGCCCGGCGGCGCCGTCGCCCAGCAGGACCGGCGCGGTATACAGCACCACCTCGTCGATGAGCTTCCCGGCCAGCAGCGCTCCGCACAGAATGGCGCCGGCCTCCACGTGAATCTCGTTGAATTCCATGTCCGCCAGCAGTCCCATCGCGGCCGGAAGCGAAACCCGCCCGTCACTTCCCTCGGGCAGACGGCGTACGGACGCCCCGGCTTTCGACAGATCCGATGCCCGGTTTCTCGCGGCCTCGTCATCCGCAGCGCAGTGCAACAAATGAATATCGCCGGGACGCTCGAACATGCGTGCGCCCGGCGGCGTTCGAAGTTGCGAGTCCAGGACAATGCGGGCCGGCGGCTTGATCTCGCCAAGGTCATCGCGTCGCGCGTCAAGGCGGGGGTCGTCCGCCAGCAGCGTCCCGATACCTGTGAGCACTGCCGAACTGCGGGCGCGCCAGCCGTGTCCGTCGCGGCGCGCTTCGGAAGAAGTAATCCACTGGCTCACGCGGTTCGCCAGCGCGGTCCGGCCATCGAGGCTGGCGGCCAGCTTTACGCGTACCCACGGCCGGCCGCGTTCCCACCGTGACAGGTAGCCGGGATTCAGTTCGCGGGCCTGCGCTTCCAGCAATCCGCCCTCGACCTCCACACCGGCTTCGCGCAGCCGCTGTACTCCGGCGCCCCGAACGCTCGTGTTCGGGTCCGTTACGGCGAATAGCACGCGAGTCACGCCGGCGGCCGCCAGGGCGTCCGCGCAGGGGCCGGTACGTCCGGTGTGCGAGCACGGCTCGAGGGTTACATAGCAGGTGGCGCCCTTCGCCGCCCCGCCGGCTTCCTTCAGGGCAAGCGTTTCGGCGTGATCTTCGCCTGCGCGGCGATGCCAGCCGCCGCCAACGAACTTGCCGTCCTTTATCAGGACGCAGCCGACGCGGGGGTTGGGGTCGGTAGTGTTCAGTCCCCTTGCGGCAAGCTCCAGGGCCTCCTTCATCCAGCGCCGGTCGATGCGGGGATCGGCGGATTGAGCGGGTTTGGCGCGTTGCGACGACATGAGCGAGACACGGCACTACGAATACACCGGAAATCGCCGGCAGGTCTCCAGCACCCGCTCCCGCACGCGCGCAATCAGGGCTTCATCATCGGGGCTGCCCACCACCGAGGCAATCGAATCCACCAGCATCGCGATCTCCGGTTCGCCGAAACCGCGCGTGGTGCAAGCCGGTGTCCCGAGACGCAGGCCGCTGGTGACCATGGGCGAGCGGGCATCGTTCGGAACGGTGTTCTTGTTGACCGTGATGTTGGCCCGGTCCAGCGCTTCCTCCGCCTGGGCGCCGGTCACTCCCGCCGCGGCCAGGTCCACGAGGAACAGGTGGTTTTCGGTCTTGCCGGAAACAATGCGCAATCCTCGCTCGCTCAAGCCATCGGCGAGGGCCGCGGCGTTGCGCTTGACCTGCCGCTGGTAATCGCGGAATTCCGGCTGCAGAGCTTCCTCGAAGGCCACCGCCTTGGCCGCGATGGCGTGCATGAGCGGGCCGCCCTGGGTGCCTGGAAATACCAGCGAGCGCAGGCGCTTGGTGATTTCCGGGTTATCACGAGCCAGAATCAGCCCGCCGCGAGGCCCGCGGAGGGTCTTGTGCGTGGTGCTGGTGACGACGTCCGCCAATGGTGTCGGATTGGGATATTCATCCACCGCTACCAGCCCCGCCACATGCGCCATGTCCACCATGAGGTAGGCGCCCACTTCATCGGCGACCTCGCGGAAAATCTTCCAGTCGGCGACCCGGGAATAAGCCGAAAACCCCCCAACGATCATGCGCGGCCGGTTCTTGAGCGCCTGATCGCGCAGCTGGTCGTAATCGATCAACTCCGTCTTCGGATCGAGTCCGTAGCTCGACACCTTGAACAGCTTGCCCGAGATGTTCACCGGCGATCCGTGCGTGAGATGACCGCCGTGACTCAGGTCCATGCCGAGAATCCCGTCGCCGGGCTTCAGCAGCGCCAGGTACGCGGCCGTGTTGGCCTGCGTTCCCGAGTGCGGCTGCACGTTCGCGTAGTCCGCCCCGAAAAGCTGCAACGCCCGCTCTATGGCCAGCGACTCTGCCACATCCACATGCTCGCAACCGCCGTAGTAGCGGCGGCCCGGATAGCCCTCGGCGTACTTGTTGGTAAGCACCGAGCCCTGCGCTTCCATCACCCGGCGGCTGGCATAGTTTTCCGAAGCGATGAGCTCGACAAAGTCTTCCTGGCGCCTCACTTCGGACTGCAGGGCGTCGGCAAGCCGCGGATCGAATCGGGCGATTTCGGGGTATTCAGTGGCCATAGGTCTCCGTCGCGTACGTCGTTTTTCGGGAAGTTTCGTCGCAATGAAAAGCGGGGGATTCCATCTAGGGCAAGTGTACCGGCAACGGCGCCGAATCGGGCCGCTATCGGTCTTCCACCAGGCTCCTGACTACCGCGGTCCAGGCGGAAGCCAGGTTTTCGCGCGAGTAGCCGCCCCCGCCCATGGCCAGGATCCGCCCCCGACAGGCGGACCGCGCGAGCGCGCAGAGGCTTTGCGCCGCATGGGCGTGCGCCCCGGCGCTGTAATTCAGCCTGCCCAGCGGGTCTCCCCGCAATCCGTCGGCGCCGCACTGCAGCAGTATGAACTCGGGCACGCATTCGCGAACATGCGCCTCGACTTTTTCGAACGCGGCGAGAAATTGCGAATCGCCGTCTCCCGGCTGCAGGCACAGGTTGATCTTGCTGCCGAGGGCCGGCCCCCTGCCCCGCTCGTTCTCGCTGCCCGTACCGGGATACTGCAAGCGTCCGTCCTCGTGAATGTCCGCGAAGAACAGGAGCGGATCGTCTTCGTAGGCATAGTAGACACCGTCGCCATGATGTACGTCGATATCGACGTAGGCGATGCGCTGCACACCATGGACCGATCGCAGGGTCTCGATGACCACGCCGATGTCGTTGAGCACGCAGAAGCCCGCGGCGTGCTCCCTCCCGGCGTGGTGGAGGCCGCCTATGGGCAGAAAGGCATTGCTGACCCTGCCCTGCATGATCGCATCGGCGGCGTGGAGCGCGGCGCCCACGACGCAGCGGGCGGCATCGAACAACCCGCTTCGGGCCGGCGTGTCGCCCCCGTCCAGGAACCCGCGGTCTTCCTCGCAACGCCGCCTGGCGAACTCAAGGTAGTCCCGGCTGTGGAAGCGTTCCAGTTCTTCCGGGCCGGCGGGCGGCGCCGGCTCGATTCGGATCGCCTCCCCGAAATCGAGTTTCGCCATGGCCTGCTCGAAGGCCCCGTGCCGGTCCAGTCCGAAGGGATGATCGCCGGACCAGCCATAACCGGACAACTGTTCGCCGCCCATGACCAGTGTGGGAAGCATACGATGCGCCTCAGTCGATGGCGGAACGCGCGTTAAGGAACATCTGCATCCACGGACCGTGCTCCCCCCAGCCCGGCGGATGCCAGGAGTGCTGTACGGACCGGAACAGCCGTTCAGGGTGCGGCATCAGGGCGGTCACACGCCCATCCCTGGATGTCAGTCCGGCCAGTCCACCCGGCGACCCGTTGGGATTGGCCGGGTAGGTCTCGGTGGACGCCCCGCGCCCGTCCACGAACCGACAGGCGGCCAGACTTGACTCTTCGCATTCCCTGCGCTGCCGGGGCGTGGCAAATTCGGCCCGTCCTTCTCCATGCGACGTCGCGATCATCAGCAGAGAGCCCTCCATGCCCGCCAGCAACAAGGACGGACTGGGCTCGACCCGGACGATGCTGAGCCGCGCCTCGAACTGCTCGGAACGGTTGCGGGTGAAGCGGGGCCAGTGTTCGCATCCGGGAATCAGTTCCGAAATAAGGCTGAGCATCTGGCAACCGTTGCAAACGCCCAGTGTGAACCGGTCCGGCGTCTCGAAATACCGCGCAAAGACTTCGCGCGCCCGTTCGTTCATCAGGATCGAGCGCGCCCAGCCGCCCCCGGCGCCAAGCACGTCGCCGTAGGAGAACCCGCCGCAGGCCGCCAGGCCCTGGAACCCGCTCAGGTCCTCCGCGCCGCCGAGGATGTCCGACATGTGCACGTCCACGGCGAGAAAACCGGCTTGCGTGAAGGCCGCGGCCATTTCTGCCTGGCCGTTCACGCCCTGCTCCCGCAATATGGCCACCCGCGGTCTGGCGCCGCCGCCGGGCGCCTTGCGGGCACTGCCCGGCACACGCGGAGGGTAAGCGGCCACGACGGTCAACCCGGGATCGTTCTCGTCCAGCACGCTTCGGTACTGCTCATCGGCCGTCTCCGGATTGTCCCGCAGCGACTGCAGTCGGTAACTCAGCTCCGACCAGAGCCGGTGCAATTCCACGCGATCGAATTCCAGGACGCCGTCGCGGTGCCGAATCCGGATTTCACGGGGCCGGGACGATCCTTCCTGCGAGGCCGTGATCTCGCCCAGGTCCTGAAGGCATTTGTCCAGGCCGCTTTCCCGGCACAGGGACCGGACTCTCTCCACCTGGTCCGCATGGACCTGCAGCACGCCACCGGGCTCCTCGGCAAACAGCCGCTCCAGGAGCCCGCTGCCTCCCACCCCGGGCATTTCCAGTCGCATGCCCAGACGGCCGGCGAAGGCCATTTCGCACAATGTAACAAAGAGTCCCCCGTCGGACCGGTCGTGCCACGCCAACGCAATGCCTTCGGCGGCCAGTTCACGCAAGGTCCTGACCAGCGCGGCCAGCAGTCGCGGATCATCCAGGTCGGGGGGCTCGCCACCGGTCCGGCCGTATGCCTGGGCCAGGCAGCTCCCGCCCAGGCGGTTGCGGCCCCGCGACAGGTCGAACAGAAGCAGACGGGTCCCGGAAACGTCCGCGGGTTCCGGTGTCAGCGTGCGTCGCACGTCCCCAACCGGGGCAAACGCGGTCACCACCAGCGAGACTGGCGCGGTAACTACGTGCTCCCGGCCGTCAGCGTTGTTCCAGGACGTCCGCATCGAAAGCGAATCCTTGCCGACCGGCGCGGCAACCTTCAGTTCCCGGCAACAGGCCGAAAGCGCTTCGACGGCCGTGCGCAGTGCCGCCGCCTGGCCCGGCTCGGCCGGCGCCGCCATCCAGTTGGCCGAAATGCGAACGCGGGATACCTGTCCGACGTCGGCGGCTGCGACGTTCGTCAATGCTTCGGCCAGGGCAAGACGACTGGCCGCGGCCGGATCGATGACCGCCACGGGCGTGCGTTCGCCGACCGCCATCGCTTCCCCGGCGTGGCCGTAGAAATCCCGAGCCGTCACGGCCACGTCGCTGACCGGAACCTGCCAGGGTCCGATCAGTTGATCGCGCGCGACCAGCCCTCCGACGGTTCGATCGCCGATGTGAATCAGGAAGGACTTGTCGGCTACCGCGGGCATCGACAGAACGCGACCAACGGCTTCTCCAGGTTCAATGCCGTGCAGTCCCAGGACGCCCGTCCGAGGCCGGCGGCCGGACACGCGCATTGTCACGGCCGAAGCGCCGCCGAAGAGCAGGTCCAGCGGCATGTCCACGGGCGGCGGCCCGGAATCGCGCAGCAGCCTTATGCGGCCGTCGTTGTCCATCCTGCCGAGCAGCGACCAGGGACAGCGTTCACGCAGGCACACGGCCTCGAATTCCTTCAGCCTCGCCTCGTCCACCGCCAGCATGTAACGCTCCTGCGCTTCGTTGCACCAGGTCTCCAGCGGCGACATTCCCGGGTCGGCGCTGGGAATGGCGTCATAGGCGAGGTCCGCACCCCTTTCGCTGTCGTGCAGCAACTCCGGGATCGCGTTGCACAGCCCACCGGCGCCTACGTCGTGGATGCCGAGGATCGGGTTCCCGCCGTCTCCGGCCAGGCCCAGTTCGCAGCAGCGGTCGATAACCTCCTGCGCGCGTCTCTGCATCTCGGCGTTGCCGCGCTGCACCGAGGCGTAGTCGAGTTCTTCGTGGTCGGCGCCGCTGCCCCTGGATGACGCGGAACCACCTCCCACGCCGATCCGCATGGCCGGTCCTCCCAGCACCACCACCAGCGTGCCCGGCGGCGACTTGAGCTTGTGTACGTCCGGATCCCGAACGGCGCTGACGCCGCCGGCGATCATGATCGGCTTGTGATAACCCCAGTGGCGCGCGCCCCCCTGTTCGAAGCAACGGAAGTATCCGGACACTGCGGGGCGGCCGAACTCGTTATTGAAGGATGCCGCACCGATGGGCGCCTCCAGCATGATCTGCAGAGGCGAGGCAAGGCGTTCGGGGCGCTCAAGTTTGTTCTCCCAGGGCCGGTCGGCGCCGGGAACCCTGAGATCGGAAACCGTGAACCCGGTAATTCCGGCCTTGGGCCGGGCGCCGCGGCCGGTGGCGGCGCCATCCCGGATTTCGCCGCCGGACCCCGTTGCGGCGCCGGGGAAGGGTGAGATGGCCGTGGGGTGGTTGTGCGTTTCGACCTTGATGCAGGTATGCGCGGGCTCCTCCACCACGGTGTATTCGTGCCCGGGACCGCTCACGTAGAGCCGGCTGGCCGGTCCGCCCGAAATGACCGCGGCGTTGTCGACGTAGGCCGAAAGTAATCCCTCCGGGCTGCATACCGAAGTCTGTCGGATAAGGTCGAAGAGCGAATGTTCGAGCCGTTGCTCTCCGTCCCACCAGTCGGCATTGAAAATCTTGTGCCGGCAGTGCTCGGAGTTGACCTGCGCGAACATCATCAGTTCGGTGTCGGTCGGGTCGCGTCCCAGCTTCCCGAAACCCGCTTCCAGGTACGCAATCTCTTCCGGCGACAAGGCCAGGGCCATTTGCCGGTTGGCCCGCTCCAGCGCCTTGCGGCCTTCCGACAGCAGCGGCACGGCTTCCTGCACCCGGGGAGTCTCCGGCGCAAACAGCTCCTTCAGCGGAACGCCCTCCGGCACCAGGTCCTGGGTCATGCGGTCGAACAGTTCGGCCCTGGAAGCCCGTCCCAGGGGTCCCGGGGCGGCGATCTGGTAACGCACGGCGCGTTCAATTCGATACGTGTTCGGAAAGCCGCACAGGCGTGCGATCTCGCTGGCCTTGGTGGACCATGGCGAGATGCTGCCGCGCCGGGGCAGCACCAGGAGCACCTCCCCGGCGCCGTCGAATTCCGGCTGCGGCCAGTCCGGTCCGTAGTTCAGCAGATCGCGCAGGCGATCGAGCTCGGCGCCTTCGGGCTGCGGATCGATGCTGACAAGGTGAAGAAAACTGGCGCCTACTTCCCGGACGCGCGGGTCCAGGGCCTGCAGACGGCCGAGAAGTTGCTTGCGTCGGAACGGGGAGAGTGCGCCGGATCCTGGAAGCGCCAGCATCCCCTATGGCCTGCCAGTGTGCCTAATCGGAACCAGCCCCGCCAGGGGCATATACGGGCGCCGGAAACTGGGTCACGTTGCCCTCTTCGGCGGACGAAATCTTGCTCACCCCGCGCTTCTCCACTTCGTCGATGCGCAAAACGCAATGCATGGGAATATAGGTGCGGCGCACTCCGGAGAATTCGGATTTGATCTTCTCCTCGCCCGGGTCCACGACCAGCGACGTCCGCTTCCCGAACTCCAGTCCGTCCACTTCGACAAACCCGAACATGCCGCCCTGGGAAACCCCGCGCGCGTACATTTCATAGACCTTGCCCTGGTTCAGGAAACTGATGCGATAAAGGGGCTTGGCCGCCATGATCGGAGGCAATTATACCGGTTCGAACCCTGGCGATTGAAGATGGTAATTCAAGACGAATAATAATGATTCTCATTTATGTTAGACTCGCAACACGCTCTGTCCCGCAAGCAAATCACTTTGGCGAGAGAAATCGGTCTTGACGAATTGCCCAACGGCTGCGGCAGTGTAATCCGCACCGTCCAGGGCGAAGGACGGGTTTCCCGCGAGCTCCTGACGCTGGGGCTGGTGCCGGGAGTTCGCGTACGGGTTCTTCGCCGCGGCATAGGCGGCGATCCCCTGGAAATCGTCGCCGGCGGCCATCCTGTCTGCCTGCGGCGGGATCAGTCCCGCATGATCCGCGTCTTGGCCGCCACAGACGAATCCTGAGTTCCGCCATGCCCCGCCGCCCGCTGATCGCGGTCCTGGGTTGCCCCAATACCGGCAAGAGCACCGTTTTCAACCGCCTGACCGGTCTCAGGCAACGGACCGGAAACTACCCCGGCGTAACCGTCGAGAAGATCACGGGTATCGCGCGCCTCGAAAAGCGCGACGTGGAACTGGTCGATTTGCCAGGCACCTACTCTCTTGCCGCGGACGGACCGGAATCCGGAATCACGCTGGATGTAGTGCTTGGAATGGCCGAGGGAATCCCGCGGCCGGATGCCCTTCTGCTGGTGGCCGACGCCACCAATCTGCGTAGGAGCCTGTATCTCTTTTCCCAGGCCCGGGAACTCGGACTGCCGGTAGCGCTCGCGCTGAACATGCAGGACGTGGCCGAGCGCCAGGGGGAAATGCTGGACCCGGCGGCGCTCGCGCGACAGCTTGCCGCCCCGGTCGCGCCAATCACGGCCAACCGTGGAAAGGGAATCCGGGGACTTCGTTCGATCCTTGAACGCCTGATTGCCGGAACGCACTCCACGGCAGTTCCCGTCATGCCCGAGGTGCGGGAGGCGGCGGAGCAATTGCGGACAGAACTGGCTACGCCGGCGCCTGAAGCTCCGTGCCTGGAACGCGCGATCATCGACACCGGGGGCGAGTTCGAACGGCGCCTGATCCTGGCAGGCGGGAACCAATCCGGGCGCCTGCTCGAAACCGCCCGCCGCCGGCTGCGCACGCAAATCGGCGAAGCAAGCTTGCAAAGCTGCGAAGCGCGCCGCCGCTACCGCGAGGTGGACCAGTGGCTGGCACAGGCCGGAGCGACCAGTTCCCAAGCGGGTTTGGCTCCGACCGGCTTGGTGGAGCGCGCGGTCAGTCATCCCGTTTCCGGGCCCATCGTGTTTCTTGTGGTGATGAGCGCGGTATTTCAGGCCGTATTCGCATGGGCTACGCCGCTGATGGACGCTATAAGCGATTTCTTCGAAAGGGTGGGCGCCCTGGCCCTCGCGACACTGCCGGCAGGCGCCCTCTCCAGCCTGCTGATCGACGGCTTGTGGTCCGGCGTGGGTGCGGTAGTCGTCTTCGTTCCGCAGATCGTGTTCCTGTTTGCCCTGGTTCTTTTCCTCGAAGACTGCGGCTACATGGCGCGGGCTTCGTTTCTGATGGACCGGCTGCTGAGAATCTGCGGGCTGTCGGGACAATCGTTCATCCCGCTTCTCTCCGGCTTCGCCTGCGCGGTGCCCGCCATCATGGCCACGCGGGTGGTTGGAGATCGCCGGGCACGGCTCGCGACCATCGTGGCGATTCCCCTGATGACCTGTTCGGCCCGCCTGCCAGTCTATGCGCTGCTCATATCCGGCTTCGTGCCGCCCGCCTACTATCTGAACGGATGGATCAATCGCCACGGCCTGATCCTGCTGGGTCTGTACCTGCTGGGAATTGTCGGCGGAGCCGTAAGCGCGTTTCTTACGCGGCGCATTGCATTGCGTGGCGCGGGCGCTTCGTTTTTCATGGAAATGCCGCCGTTCCGGTGGCCGAACGCACGGGTTCTCGCACTCAAGCTGACGGCAAAGGTGCGGGTGTTCCTCACCCGGGCGGGAACCGTTATTGCGGCGGCCTGCGTAATGATCTGGGCGCTCGGATACTTCCCGCGTTCGGACCTTATTGCGAACGACTTCGCAGACCGGCGCGCCGAAGTTTCCGAGTTGGCGCAAGAGCCGGCTGAGCTGCAAGCCCGGCTTCGCCGTCTAGACGCGGAAGAGCGCGCGGCCCAACTGGAATACAGCCTCCTGGGCCGCATGGGCAAGACCATTGAACCGGTCTTCAGGCCGCTGGGATGGGACTGGCGGGTATCGGCCTCCGTGGTGGCGGGATTTCCGGCGCGCGAGGTCGTGATCGGCGTGATGGGAACCGTCTATGCGCTCGGCTCCGAGGCCGAAGGCAGCGTCGGCCTGAGGGAGCGATTGCGGGCGTCGCGATGGCCGGACGGACGCCCCGTGTTTACCCTGGCCATGGCACTGGGGCTCTTGGTCTTCTACGCCTTTGCCCTGCAATGCGTTTCGACTGTCGCGGTCATAGGCAGGGAAACGAACAGCTGGCGATGGGCGGCGGGAGCCTGGATTTACATGTCCGGCTTTGCCTGGTTGGCCGGCATGCTTACCTACCGGTTGGCGGCGTGAGCGTGGGCCTGCAGGAAGCGCTGGCGCTGTTGATCGTGGCGCTGATAGCAGGCGCCTTCATATTCCGGAGGATACGCGCCCGGCGGCGCAGAAAAAATTCCAGGGAAGCCAGCGTCTCGCCGGACGAGATCGGCCGACGGCGCTAGCTAACCGCCGGGGCTGTATCGCAGGATCAGCTTCAGGCGCCGGCCCTTGGGGTTATGGGTCATGCCGTCGTAGGCGTGCTCCACATTGGCGAAGGGTGGATCCTCGTCGGTGAGATTCAAGGCCGAAAGCGTCAGGTTCAAGCCGTAGCGCGGCAGGCGCCACTGGAAACTCAGGTCCAGGGTCGTGAAACCGTCCACCGTGAAACTCTCCACCGGCACGCCGCCGTAGCCGTCGTGAGCCCCGTCGTCCTTGTAGGAAGACACGTGGTTCAGGTACGCGGAAAGGCTGTAGTCGTTCCAGTGGTAGGCGGCGTACGCCTGGCCCTTCCAGTCGGGAATGGGCACCGTCAGCGGATTGCCGAAGTTCAGCTTGCCCGCTGCCGCGACGAAGTCCTGGATCAGGAACTCGTCCAGGTACAGCGCACGAATGTCGTAATCCAGCGTATAGGTTCCGTTAAGTCCGGCATCCAGCACTCCGGGGCCGACATCGAAGGAGCCGCGTGCCTCCCAGTCGATGCCCGAAGTCTTGACGCCGGGCCAGTTGACCAGTGGCACCTCCACGCGCGTTATGGACCTGGAGCCGCAGGGTTGCGACAGCGTGTCCGCCCGGCCGTCGGCGCAGTAGATGTAGTGCAGCACCTGGTGGGCGGTGGCCGGGTCCGCGTACAGCTCGTCGATCGTGTCGTGCGGCAGGCTGCCGATGACGTCCTTGAAGTCGTAGTTCCAGTAATCCAGGGTCATCTCGATGCCGGAGTCGAGCAAGAATATGAACCCCAGGTTCCAGGTAAACGCGCTCTCGGGCTCCAGAGAAGGGTCGCCGTAGATGTCCACCGGGATCCAGGCGCCGACCTGACTGATGTAATTGGTAACGGTAAGAGGCACTTCCTGGAGGAGGTCGTCAACCGAGGGCGTCCGGAACGTGGTCTGGACCGAGCCCCGCAACATCACCGTGTCGCTCAGTCGCCAGCGCACCGCAAGCTTCGGGTCGATGCTGTCGGCCTCGTCGTACTTCTCGTAGTTCGCCGCGACCTGGACGTCCAGTTGGTCGCTGAAGTTGACCGCGAATTCGGCGAAGACTCGATGCACGGTCTGGTCTTCGTCGTACGGGTTGTAGGCGTTGATGAAGGTGAACGGCCCGAAATTGCTGGTCAGGCAGCTCCTGTCACCCAGCGCCGCGCAGGGATTGATGCTCAGGTTCCCGTGCGGATTGGGATTGCCCTGCGCGTTGAATCGCCGGAACTGATAGCCCGTGGCGTATCCCAGCACATCGCTCAGCCAGTTACCGCTGACGGTCGCATCGGCAACCAGCATCGTGGTCTCGCTCTCCAGATCGGAAACGCTGTTCATCCATGCGAACAGTTCGGGGGAGTTTGCCTGGGCGGGATCGTAGTGCGGGTTGGGCGTGTCGTAGAACGGCGCTCCCGGCAAGGCGGAATACTGACTCGCACTGCTGAACGGGTTGTAATACTGGCAGCCGCCCGTGCCCGGCGCCTCGGCCGTGTCTGCCACCCGCATTCCGGGCCCCAGCGTCGTGTCGGGAACGACCCCGACGCCGCAGTCCGGGCCGCCGTAGCCGCGAAACGCCAGAAACAGGCGCTCGGTGAGAATGGCGGGTATCGAGACATTTCCCCTGCTGCCGGACCAGGAAAGGCCCAGGTCGTAGAAAGTTTCGCGGCCGCCAAGGCCGGCGAACGATCCCTCCAGGCTTCCGGCCACCCGCCAGGTGCTCGTATCGCGCCGGTCCGTTCGCGCCGGATCGCCGTTGCCGAAGGGCCGGCCCCGCCAGTACCAGTTTTCGCTGCCCAGGCACTCGGCGCGAAAGTCGCGGCTGAATTCCTCGTTGGCACAGAAGGCCACCCGGTTGGGATGGTCGGGAGCGATTTGCATGACGCCGCGATGCAACAGGGGAAACGGGGGATGGGAGGGCTGCGTCTGCCACTTCGGCATGACCGCGTCCGCCCACAACGCTTCGAGGTGGTAGTTGGCACCTGTCCCCACGGGACCGTTCAGTTCAGCAAATACTCGCGTGAGCGTCATTTCCTCGATCAGGTTGTCGAATGGCTGGTAATTGAAAATGCAGTAGTAGGGATCGACCGCCGGGTTTTCCGGGTAACCGTTCAATTCGTTGCACATGGGATCGGTCCTGCCGCTCCACTGGACCGCCTTGAGCGTGTCGATGACCTGTTCCCTGGGCGTGGTCGCGGTGTCGATGCCTTCAGGAAACCAGAAATAACCGGGATTGCCGACACTGGACCAGCCGGCCCTCCAGGGATCCACCAGTGGACGCAGCGCCCAGTCGCGGTCCTCCGCTTCCAGCTCGCCCCGCCGCTCATGTTCGACGGAAATTACGAGGTTGGCTTCGCCCACCGCGGCGCCCCAGATCACTCCCGCCATCTGGTCGCTGGCGCTCTCGTAGCTGTCGTGGGAAGCAATGACTTCCAGCCCCACGAAGTCGCCGCGGGTAACGAAATTGGCGATGCCGCCCACCGCGTCCGAGCCATAGATGGCGCTGGCGCCCTCCTTCAGCACTTCGATACGCCCGATGGCGATGGCCGGGAGAACGCCCAGGTCCACGAACCGCCCGCCGATCAGCCGCGCGGGCAGATAGGTCTGCCGGCGCCCGTTGAACAGGACCAGCGACCGCGATGCGCCCAGGCCCCGCAGGTTGACGTTGGAAACGCTTTCCAGGACCGCTGCCGGCAAACTGGTGTTGTACCAGCCCGAGCGCTCCCCCACGACGCCGTTGCTGGCGCCCAGGTGCTTGAACAGGTCCACCATCAGCGGGGCGCCCTGCTGCTCCAGGGCTTCGCGGTCAACCACGCTTACCGCGTGCGGCGCGTCGATCGGCGTGCCACGGATCGCGGTGCCGACCACCACGATCTCGTCGATCGCTCCGGATGCTTCGTCGGTTTCCTGAGCCACTGCCGACAGTTGCGTGCCCAGTGAATGCAAAACGGCTGTCGCGGTAAATCCCGCTGTTCGGATCCAACAATTCATGTTCCCCCACAGTCCCGGACAGTGTCGAGTTTCGTTCAAAGTCTAATGCACGTATGATGAGCGCCGCCGGCAGATAAGCCGGGAAATGCCGTACCTTTTCCAGCAAGTCAGCACGTAAGTTTCCATATGAATCGAATACGGGCGCCATTGGCGCAAGTCCTGTGCCTGTGCGGCATGCTCCTCTTCTGGGGCTGCGAGTCGCCGCGCGAGGCGCCGGAAGAGGCGCAAACGCCGCAAACTGCTCCGCGGAGTGAGGAGAACGTTGTAATGACCGAATCAGGACAAGACTTTCTGGGGCGCAACGGCGCCCGCGAAGAAGTAATCACGACCGACTCCGGCCTCCAATACGAAGTGCTGGTTTCCGGTGACGGAGCGAGTCCCGCTCCCGCCGACCTGGTGACGGTGCATTACACCGGCACGCTGATTGACGGGACCGTCTTCGACAGTTCCGTGCAGCGCGGGCAGCCGGCGGAATTCCCGGCCAACCGCCTGATCGCGGGCTGGGTGGAAGCCCTGCAGCTCATGCGGGTCGGCGACAAGTGGATGCTCTACATCCCGCCGGAGCTTGCTTACGGCGACCGCGGGGCGGGACCGCTCATCGGTCCCGGCGCGACCCTGATTTTCGAAATCGAACTCCTGGGGGTTCGTTCGGCGGGTTAGGCCTCCGCGCGGACGGCAGCGCCGCCGTCAGGCTGCCGACTCGGACCAGCGCATCCAGCCGGTTCCTTGGTGGCCGAAATCAAAGGCTCCGGGGTGCAGGAGTTCCGCCAGGATTTCCGCCGACTCGACCAGCCGCGGCCCCGGACGATTGAAATACTGGTTCCCGTCGGTCACGAACACCCGCCCGTTTCGCACCGCTGAAAGCCGTGACCATCCGGAACGGCCGGTAAGTGCCGGCATCTCCTTCAGCGATTGCTCGATATCGAAGCCGCAGGGCATTACGGCCAGGACGTCGGGATCGCTGGAAGCCAGTTCGTCGAAGTCGAAGTAACCGGAATGCCGGCCGGCCTCGCCCTTCATGATCCGGCCGCCCGCGATTTCCACCAGAGCAGGCACCCAGTTGGCGGCGAACATGAGCGGGTCGATCCACTCGATACAGGCAATGCTTGGCTGCTCCGCACGCCGCTTTGCCCGCGTGGCGACGTCGCCAAGCCTCGCCGTCAGTCTGTCCACGAGCTGTTCGCCGCTCCCGTCGTCTTCGAGCGCCCCGGCCACCCGGCGGATGTCCTCCCAGACGTCATCCAGGTCCATCGGCTCCAGCGACACGACCTCCGGCCTGGAGGAAACCAGTTCGCCCACCGCCTGCTGCACGTCGGCCAGGCTGACGGCGCAGACCTCGCACTGCGACTGCGTGATGATCAGGTCGGGCGCCAGACGGTCCAGGAGTTCGGCGTCCACCCGGTAGACCGACAGCGCCTGGTCCACCAGCGCCTTGACCTGCGCGTCGATTTGCCGGCTTGACGCCTGTGCGTCTATCTTCGATGCGGAGCAGACCGGAACGCCGGCAATGGCCGGCGGATAATCGCACTCATGAGAGCGGCCGACCAGCTGCTTCTCGAACCCAAGCGCGGCCACGATCTCCGTGGCGCTGGCGATAAGCGAAACGATCCGTTGTTCGCCCATCGAATCTCTTGCTTATGCGATGCGGACGGCCGCGGCCGGTGCGGGACTGCGCAAGGCCAGCCTGCTGAAAAGCAGCGGCAGGAATACCCCCATGCTGATCAGGGTGTTGCGGAAGAACGGAATCGCCATCACGTAACACTCCACCAGTCCGGCCCAGGTCTTCGGGTAGGTCGCGCCCAGCGCCCAGGTGCCGAAATTCGAGACGACGAAGAAAACGACGGCCGAACCCAGCCCGGCCACGGCGATCCTCCCCAAGGAACGCTGCGAGCGGGCGATGAAACCGCAACTGACGACCAGGATTACGGAGAGATACGTTACCGGCTGATCGGCGTAAAAGGCCCAGTCGGCCCGGCCCGAAATCGCCCATATGCCCAGGTCGCCCGCCAGGTAGATCGCCAGGGGCGCCAGGTAGGCGACGGTGCGCTTCGCGAAACAGGCGGCGCCGAATATGCAAAGCGGCAGTATGGGCGAGAAATTCCAGGGGTAAACGGTGTTTTCCGGATCGATGGGAACACCGAGCGTATTCAGCAGATACGGCATCAGCCGAAAGCCCACCGCTATAACCACGAGCAAGGCCAACGTGACAGGTCGAGGTCGCAACATCAAACTCTTCTCCCAGGACGCGCCTGTTCGCGCAATTCTAGCAGCCCGATGGTTGTCAACGCGCCCCCGGAGCATCGACCCCGCGTGGCGCCGGATCAGGCCGAATACGCGTAGTATTCGATCCCTTCGTCCTGAAAATCCTGTCCGGTCTTCGTTCCGATGCTCTCCACGCGGAAACCCGGCGGTTTCGGCAGATCATCCACCGCAAGCCCGGCGTGCAGCGCCTCGTATTGACTGCGGTCAAGGTCGTAGGCCGGCTCCAGGGCCTTGTTGAAATGAATACGCCCCGCTGCTTCCCGCCAGCCCTCGCATACGCGCATGGGCAGCGCTTCGGCGGCATCTCCGCTGCCGTAACCGATCAGCAGGATCTCATCGCCCGCCCAGTTCTCTCCGGCCCGGGCGGCCTCCTCGAGTCCGGCCGCCAGCCAGGCGAACAGCGCGCCCGAATAAATGTTCCCCAGTTGCATCATGCTGTCGTCGCCCCAGCGGAGGGGATGCAACACCAGTTCCTCGAATTCCGGCATCGCGCGCAGCCCTTTCATGAGTTCGTTCGTCCTCGTAAACGGGTTCCAGGCGCCGGGTCCGTCCGCATCGTGTTCCGGCAAGTCGTGCCGCCCGCGCATTTCACCGAGAGCTTCGTCGAGCGCGCTTCCGGATTCAGGGCAAAGCCGTTGCAGAAGGCCGGAACGGTTGCCATGACTGAGCGCCTCCGCGCACAAGCGCACCAGCGCAAAGGCGCTTTGCGGCATGCGCCGGTAAGGACGGTGAAAGAACACGGCGCGCAGTTGCTGCAGCCACTCCGCCGGCGACACCCGCCGGCGCTGGTACAGGTGCGACAGCGCGTTGCGTACCTGGTCCAGATAACAGTACGTCGAGAATCGGCCGTTGAAAACAGGGTAGTGAAGGTTGGAGCGGGGCCGCCGGTCCGCGTCCATGAGAGGCTTGCGGAAATCGGAGATCCGGTAGTCCGAAGCGCGTCCCGCGTGCCCCAGCTCCAGGCTGGCCAGGGCCGGATTGCGTTCCACCAGCAGCGCCACGGCGCCGGCGCCCTGAGTGGGCTCGCCGGAGCTGCCCCGCGCGTAGAGGGCCAGATCAGAACAGATGACGATCGCCGCGGAATCCTCGAGCAGACAGTGACGCACGGCGTTCTTGAGCGCGTAGACGCCGCCCAGGCAGGCGTGCTTGATTTCCGGAACTTCGCAATGCTGCGAAAGGCGCGGCAATCCATGGTCGTCCAGTGCCTGGTCGAGCATGCCCTTGATGATGATGGACCCTGCGGAGTTGTCGTTGCTGGATTCGGTCCCCAGCGCCAGCAGCCCGATGCGGGCCGGATCCACATCATTCTGGCGAAGCAGCTTCAGCGCCGCATTAGCGGCCATCGTGTAGACGCTTTGCGCGGGACCTGGAACCCGAAAGGCATGGCCGACCACGGCGGAAATCTTGTCCCAGGAGGCGCCCGTCCATCCGCACCAGTCCTCAAGGCTGACCCGGTACGGCGGCAGGTCCATCGCCATGCCGCTGATGCCGGCGGTGATCCCTGCGTCTTGCGGCGCCCTGCGGGCCGGAGGGGTTCGCTGAAGTGCCATGAAGTGCTTTTACCCTTTTGTCGAGCGCGCGCAGGGCGAAATGTGCTCATGACAAGCCCCCCGCAGTCAAAACGATTATAAGCGAGGCGCTTGCCCGGGAATCAGCGGCGGAGGGAGTGGGATTCGAACCCACGTGGGGCGGATCGCCCCCATCTGATTTCGAATCAGCGCCGTTAGGCCTCTCCGGCATCCCTCCGGGGCCGGATTATATTGCGCGGACCGTTGATCCGCTGTCGCGACCCGCTAATCCAGGCGCTTCGTGAATCGCAGCACCGGTATCGCAATCGACACCAGGAACAGGCCCGAGATGGCGTACATCTGCGGCGCCAGGTCGGCCAGGGTCGCGCCGCGAAGGATGATTCCCCGGACCACTTCCACGAAGTGCGTGATCGGGAAAAGCAGTCCCACCCACTGGGCCACTTTGGGCATTCCGTCGAAGGGGAACATGAAGCCGGAAAGCAGCAGCATGGGCAGCATGAAGAAGATCGCGCCCTGGATCGCCTGGAACTGCGATTTGGCGAAGGTGGATATGGACAGTCCGATGCCCAGCGTGGCGGCAACGAAAACAAGGCTGGCGATATAGAGATCAAGCAATGACCCCATGGTCGGCACGCGGAACAGCCAGGTTCCGGCGAAATAGACGATCGACACCTGGATCAAGCCGATCAGGATGTAGGGGGCGATCTTGCCCAGCATCAGCTCGTAGTTGCGCACCGGCGTAGTGATCAGGAACTCGAGGTTGCCGCGCTCGCGCTCGCGCACCACTGCGACCGCCGTGAACACGATCATCGTGAAGTTGAGAATCAGGCCGACCAGTGCGGGCACGATCTGCACGGCCGAGCGCCGTTCGGGGTTGAAGTAGAAGCGGAGAGCCAGGGGCATGTCCGGCTGTCCGGCTTCGGCGCGCGGCGACGGAAGAAACTGCACCAGCCGCTCGACCGCGCTGATGATGGTCGGATCGCCGGCATCGACCATGAGTTGCGCCAGCGGACGGTCGCCGTCGCTCAGGCGGCGCTCGAAATCCGCCGGGATGTAGAGCACGACACGGAGGTCGCCGCGGCGCATCTCGCCCAGCATTTCCGCCACGTCGCCCGACCGGCTGACGAAATCCAGCACCTGGCTTGCTTCCAGGGAGCCCGTGAGTTGCCGCGACATCGAGGTGTCCGCGTGGTCCACCAGCCCGGCGGCCATGTGCCGCACGTCGGTGTTGATGGCGTAGCCGAACAGGATGATCTGGATGAGCGGCAGTCCCACGATCATTCCCAGCGTCAGCCGCTCGCGAAACAGCTGGCGCATTTCCTTGTCGACGATCGCCGAGGTCCGCCGGAACCAGAACCGCACCAGCGCCAGCAATGGTGGTATCCAGGAAAGACTGAACACGAAGGCCCGCCACAGGCCCACCACGAGGAAAGCGAAAGCTCGCCATAGTCCTCTCGCGATCCCGGCGATGGCGCCGGCTGCTTCCCGCGGGCTGCGGAGGTTCACCGGGACGGCCTTTGAAAGTTCGTGGCGGCCACGAATACGTCTTCCAGCGTGGCGCCCGTTCGCCGCACCGCACCCTGCAGCGACGCGTGTTTCAGCAGGGCGTCGATACGTTCCACCGGCGACTCCGTGTCCGGATCGAGCATGACGCGCAGTCGGTTGCCGAGCTGGGTCACGGCCAGGACCCAATCGTTCGGGTCCAGCAATGCACGGGTGCGCCTGGGCATCCGGGTCGCCACTTCGACCGTGATCGCCTCGAGCTTGTCCATCAGTTCCTGCGGCGGGCCTTCCCGCACCATCGCGCCCCGATCGAGAAATGTGAGGCGGTGACATCGTTCCGCTTCGTCCATGAAGTGGGTGGAGACGAGGATCGTCGTGCCCTGGTCGGCCAGCTCGAACAGCCGGTCCCAGAAATCCCGCCGGCTCTGGGGATCCACCGCGCTGGTGGGTTCGTCCAGCAACAGCAGCCGGGGCTCGTGCAGCGTGACGGCCGCCAGGGCCAGCCGCTGTTTCTGGCCGCCGCTCAAGGTCCCGGCGAGGCGTGAATGCAGGTCGTTCAGTTCGTACAATCCGCTGTTGACCCTGATGCGTTCCCGCATGCGCCGCAGGCCCAGGTCGAATACGCGGGCGACGAAACGCAGGTTTTCCAGGACGGTCAGGTCCTCGTAGAGCGAAAACTTCTGGGTCATATAGCCCATCTGCAGGCGCAGTTTCTCGGCTTCCTCGGGCACGCGGCAGCCGAGAACGGTGGCCCGCCCAGCGGACGGAACCAGCAATCCGCACAAAAGCCGCATCGTTGTGGACTTGCCGGAACCGTTGGGCCCGAGGAATCCGAAAATGCGGCCTCTTGGAACGTCGAGATCGAGATTGCTGACCGCGGTAACTGGACCGAAGCGGCGCGTCAGGCCGCGGCAGGATATGGCAAAGTCGTTTTCGTTCACCTGAGCGACGGGAAATCGACCTCCACCGGCTGTCCGACCGGCAGGTCGCCGTAGGAGTCTTCCCTGACCGATACCTTCGCCAGGTAGGCGAGGCGGCTGCGGTCGCGCTGGGTCAGCGAGAAATAGGGCGTAAACGCGGCTTCCGAGGAAACAAAGGTCACCGTGCCCTCGATTTCGTTTACAAGGCCGTCCACCCTTATTCTGGCGGCCAGTCCCGGCTGCACCCGGGCCCGCAACGGTTCCGGCACGTAGATCCGCGCATGCAGGGTGTCGCCGGCCAGCATGACGGCCAGCGTCGCCCCCGGCGGAGGCCGTTCTCCCAACTCGTACGGCAGCGCCTCGACCCGGCCGTTTCGGGGCGCCACGATTTCCAGGCGCTCGGCGCTGATCCGCAGGCGCTCGAGCCGGGCCTGCGCTTCGTCCACGGCGGCCTCGGCCTGTCCCAGCTCTTCCACCGTGGCCCCGTCCAGCAGGTCCTCCAGAACTGCGCCCAGCGCCTCCACGTCGGTGCGGGCGATTTCCACGGCCCGCAACGCGCGATCGACGTCGGTCTGGCTGGCGATGTTCTGTTCCGCCAGGTCCGTGATACGCAGGTGTTCGCGGGTGCTGACCTCGAGAATTTCCCTTGCCCCGTCAAGGCGCGCGCGGGCAGCGCGAATCGCCTCCTCCCGCGGGCCGCGAACGAGTTCCGCCAGGCGCTGGCGTGTTCGGGTAACGGCCGCTTCCGCTGCCTTGAGGTCCTGGTCGACCCGGGCGCTGTCCTGTCGCATCAACAGCTGCCCGGCCTGCACCCGCTCTCCTTCGGTGACGTTCAGTTCCACGATGGTCTCGTGGAACTCCGCCACCAGTTCCATGCGTTCGCGCTCGAGCGTGCCGACCAGGGGAAGCGGCGACGAGTCGCCCGTACAGCCTGCGGCGAGCAGGGCGCACGCGATCACCCCGGCGAACGCTGCCTTTTGCAGCGCGGTGTGGGGCATTTCAGAGCTCACTCTTGTTACCGATGGTTTTCGAAACCAATGATAACGAAAGGTCTCCTAGCGGCGCGCGCGGAAGAAGGCGCGCAGCAGCTCGGCCGACTGCTGCTCCAGCAGGCCCGCCTGCACTTCGCATCGATGGTTGAGGGCGGCGCTGTCCAAGACGTCGAAAACGCTGCCGGCGGCGCCCGACCTGGGATCGCGCGCCGAGAAAACCACGCGTGACACGCGCGCCAGAACGATTGCGCCGGCGCACATCGCGCAGGGCTCCAGCGTGACGAACAATTCGGCGCCCGGGAGGCGGTAGTTGCCGGCCGTCCCGCAGGCTGCGCGAATAGCTTCCATCTCCGCATGGGCGGTGGGGTCCGCGGCCCCGATCATTCGGTTCCTGCCCTGGCCCGCGATGCGGCCGTCGAGGACCAGCACGGCGCCCACCGGCACCTCGCCCTCTTCGCCCGCCTGCTCGGCAAGCGCCAGCGCTCGCCGCATGTAACGCTTGTCATCGCCCGCAAACTGCGGCTCCGCGTTCACTCCCACTCGATGGTCGCCGGCGGTTTGGAGGAAATGTCGTAGGTCACGCGGGAAATGCCGGACACCTCGTTGACGATGCGTCCCGCGACCCGTTCAAGCAATTCCATCGGGAGCCGGCTCGGACTGGCGGTCATGAAATCGGTCGTGTTGACGCAACGCAGGGCAATGACCGGCTCGTAGCGGCGGCCGTCGCCTTTCACCGCGACGCTACGTGAAGGAATGAACACGGCGAAGGCCTGTGCCACACGGTCGTACCAGCCCGAGCTGCGCAACTCCGAAATGAAGATGTCGTCGGCGCGCCGCAATAGCTCAACCGCCTCCACCTCCACTTGCCCCAGCACCCGTACGGCCAGCCCGGGACCCGGAAAGGGATGCCGGCCGATCAAGTCCGCCGGCAGGCCAAGCTCCAGCCCGACCTTGCGCACTTCGTCCTTGAACAGCAGGCGCAGCGGTTCAAGCAGCTTGAGTTTCATCCTCTCCGGAAGGCCGCCCACGTTGTGGTGCGACTTGATCAGGTGCGCCTTGCCGGTGTGGGCGGCCGCGGACTCGATGACGTCGGGATAAATCGTGCCCTGCGCCAGCCACTCCACGCCCGGGATCCCGGCCGCCTCCTCCTCGAACACCTCGATAAAGCAGCGCCCGATGGCCTTGCGCTTATCCTCCGGGTCGCTCAAGCCGTCAAGCGCCGCAAACATCCGCTTGCGCGCGTCCACGACGTTCACACGCACGCCCAGCCGGCCCAGCGTATCCACGACCTGCGCGGCCTCGTTCAGCCGCAGCAAGCCGTGATCCACCAATACGCAATGCAGGCGGTCGCCAACGGCTTTCTGCAACAGCACCGACAGCACGGAGGAGTCGACGCCCCCCGACAAGCCCAGCAGGACATTGCCTTCGGTTGCGGTCCGGCGAATCTCGTCTATGGCGCTGTGGGTAATGGCGGCCGGCGCCCAGTCGCTGCCCAGTCCGCAGATTTCGTGCACGAAGCGCTCGATCATCTGCTGCCCGTGCCGGGTGTGGGTCACCTCCGGGTGGAACTGCACGCCGAACAGGCCGCGTTCCCGGTCGGCAATCGCGGCCAGCGGCGCGTTGTCGCTGGCGCCGATGCTCTCGAACCCCTGCGGCAGACCGTTTACGTGGTCGCCGTGGCTCATCCATACTTCCAGCGGCTCGTCGGACAGTCCGGACAGCAAGGCGTTCTCGGACGTCACGCGCACTTCGGCCGGACCGAACTCGGACCGGTCGGCCAGTTCCACGATGCCGCCGAGCTGATGGGCGATGGTCTGCATTCCGTAGCAGATGCCCAGCACCGGCTTGCCCAGGTCGAATACGCTTTGCGGCGCGCGCGGCGTGCGCCCGCCCGTAACCGAAAGAGGTCCGCCCGACAGAACGACGCCCGCCGGCGCGAATTCCCGCACGGCATCGTCGCCAATGTCCCACGGCAGGATTTCGGAATACACGCCCGCCTCGCGGATACGGCGGGCGATCAGTTGCGTCGTTTGCGACCCGAAATCAAGGATCAGGATACGTCCCTGTGTCACACGCGACCCCGGTAATTGGGGGCCTCCTTGGTGATGGCGACGTCGTGCACGTGGCTTTCCTTCATGCCGGCCCCGGTGATCCGGACGAATTGCGCCCTGGAACGCAGTTCGTCGATCGATGCGCAGCCGGTGTAGCCCATGGCCGCGCGCAGTCCGCCGGTCAACTGCTGGACGATGGTCACGAGGCTGCCTTTGTACGGCACCCTGCCCTCGATGCCTTCCGGGACCAGCTTCTCGAGTTGCTCGGTCGAGTCCTGCTGGTAGCGGTCCGACGATCCGTGCTGCTGGGACATGGCGCCCAGCGAGCCCATGCCCCGGTAGGACTTGTAGGAGCGCCCCTGGTAGAGCTCAACCTCGCCCGGAGCCTCCTCCGTTCCCGCGAACAGGCTGCCGATCATCGCGCAGTGGGCGCCGGCGGCCAGCGCCTTGGCAATGTCGCCGGAATAACGCACACCGCCGTCGGCGATCACCGGAACATCGTGCTTCGCCGCCGCCGCCGACACGTCGGCCACAGCCGTGATCTGCGGGACGCCCACCCCGGCCACGATGCGGGTCGTGCAGATCGACCCCGGACCGACGCCGGCCTTCACCCCGTCCACGCCGGCCTTGATCAACGCTTCCGCGCCTTCGCCGCTGATCACGTTGCCGGCGATCAGGCGCATGTCCGGGTAATTGGCCCGCAGCCATTCGACCCGTTCGATGACCCCGCGACTGTGTCCGTGCGCGGTATCCACGACCAGGACATCAACGCCCGCTTCGCTCAGCAGCGCCGCCCGCTCCTCCGTATCGGCTCCCGCGCCCACCGCCGCACCCACCCGCAAGGCGCCCCGGTCGTCCTTGCAGGCATTCGGGAAATCGCTGGCCTTCTGGAAGTCCTTGGCGGTAATCAGCCCCTTGAGCTGAAAGTTCTCGTCCACTACCAGCACCTTCTCGATGCGGTGCTTGTGAAGCAGCGACAGGACCTCATCCTCGTCGGGATTTTCCCGCACCGTGACCAGGCGGTCCTCCGGCGTCATGACTTCGCGCACCGGGCGGTCCAGGCGAGTTTCAAAGCGCAGGTCCCGGTTCGTGACGATTCCCGCCAGGCGGCCCTTGTCTTCCACAGGGAGGCCTGAAATATTGTTCCGGCGCGTGATTTCCAGCACCTCGCGCACGCTCTTGTCCGGGCTCACGGTAATTGGATGAGACACCACGCCCGATGCGTATTTCTTGACCGCAGCCACGTGTTCCGCCTGGCGTTGGGGCGTCATGTTCTTGTGGATGACCCCCAGCCCGCCCTCCTGCGCCAGCGCGATCGCCAGCACCGATTCCGTGACGGTGTCCATTGCCGCCGACATCACGGGAATATTGAGTTCAATGCCCCGCGCCGCCGCTGTCGCCAGGCTCACTTCCCTGGGCAGGACCTCCGAATAGGCGGGCGCCAGAAGGACATCATCGAAAGTCAGGGCTTCCTGGATGATTCGCATGGACCGAACCAATTGCGCAACAAGCTATCATTTTACAAATGCGTGGCGAAGTGGTAAATCTCGGCGCAGGCGAGCGGACCAAAGACGCGCCATTGCTGCAAGTCGGGCAATTGGTCCAGCTCATTGCGGCCCGCCTCAGGGACGAGTTTGCGGCAGTAAGGGTGGAAGGCGAAATCGCCGATTTCAGCCACTACCGCGGGCGCCACATGTACTTCAAGCTGAAGGACGAAGACGCGCTCATCCAATGCGCGATGTTCGCTACCGCCAACCGGCGGCTCATGTTCAAACCGGCCGATGGCCAGCGCGTCATCGCCACCGGCCAGGTCCAGGCCTATACGCCGCGCAGCAGCTATCAGCTGATCGTCTCGGACATGCGCGAGACCGGCGTCGGCAAGCTGCTGCAACAATTCGAGGCGCTCAAGCGCCAGCTCAGGGAAGAGGGACTGTTCGACGAGGAGCGCAAGCGGGCGATCCCCCTGCTGCCGAACCGTATCGGGCTGGTCAGTTCGCGGGAGAGCGCGGCGGCGCGCGATGTCGTTACGGTACTGCGCAACCGCTTTCCGGCATTGCCCGTGGTGCTGTACCACACACAGGTGCAGGGCGTGGGGGCTGCCGAACAGGTTGTCGCGGCGTTGCGCGCCGCGGCGGAGCAAAAGGCCTGCGACCTGGTGATACTGGCGCGCGGGGGCGGCGATCTCGAAGACCTGGCCACGTTCAACGACGAACACCTGGCGCGATTCATCGCAGCCTTTCCGATTGCGCTGATCAGTGGTGTCGGGCACGAAACGGATTACACGATCGCGGACTTCGTTGCCGACCGCCGGGCGGCCACCCCGTCGCAGGCGGCCGAAATCGCCACGCCGGACGCGGCCGACTGGCTGCGGCGGGTCGAGCGAGGCCGGAGCAGCATCGAGCAGGCGACGGCATCCCTGCTGTCGGGCCGGGGCGGGTCGCTGAATCAACTGTCGGGCAGGCTGACCCGCGCCGGACCGCCCGCGCGGCTGATGCAATGCGGACAGCGTCTCGACGAACTGCACGACCGATTGCGCAGCGCGGCCGTGCGGCTGCCGCGGCCCGCCGCGCAGACGTTGGCGACGCTGCGGACCCGCCTTCTGGCCGGTTCGCCCCTGACCGTGGCCGGCCGCCATCGAACCCGGCTTGAGTGGCTGGTCCCGCGTCTCGGTTCAGCCGCGCAAAACCTGCTTGCCGTCTCCAGCCGCCGGGTGGACGTGGCCCGCTCGGCGCTGCGCGGGCTGGGCCCGCAGAACACGCTGAATCGGGGCTACGCCATCGTGACCGGTCCCGAAGGCCAGGTGCTCACCGATGCCTCTCAGGCGGATCCGGGGAGCGACATCCAGGCGCGGCTCGCGCGCGGAATCCTGCATGCCAGAGTGCGAAAGAAGAAAGACTCAGACTGAAGAATCCGCGTAGGGATTGGAGCCCGTACGCAGTTCGATGCGCACCGGTGTGCCCCGCAGACCGAATTTCGTACGAACCCGGCGCGCCAGGTAGCGGCGGAAACTGGCCGGCAGGTGTTCCGTCTGTCGCCCGTGAATGACGATCAGCGGCGGCCGTTTGCCCCCCTGGTGTGCGTAATTGAGCCGAATCCTGCGTCCGCCTCGCCTGGGCGTCGCGTGTTCTTCCACGGCCCTTCGCAGCAACGCGTTGAGTTGCCCGGTAGGCAGGTCCCGGCTGGCCGATTCCACGCCCGCCAACGCGCTGTCGAGCAGCTTCGTCACGCTCCATCCGCGCAATGCCGATACCCGGTGCAGATCGACGAAGTCCAGGAAGTTCAGTTGCCGCGCCAAACCGTCGTTCACGCGGGCCCGACCGGAAGCCGGGACCCGGTCCCACTGATTGGCGCCGATGACCAGCGCCCTGCCGCGGTCCAGCGCCAGGGAGATCAATCTCAGGTCCTGCTCCGTCGCGCCTTCCCTGGCGTCGAGAAGAACGATGACGGCGTCCGCCTGCTCTATCGCCTGCAACGCCTGCGTCACCGACAGCCGCTCGGGACCCGGATCGACACGCGTGCGCCGCCGGATGCCTGCCGTATCGACCAGCGTGCAGGGTTCGCCGCCGTACTCGAAGTCCAGCGGCACGCTGTCGCGCGTGGTGCCGGCCTGGTCGCGCACCAGCATGCGCTCCTCGCCCAGGTAGCGGTTCACCAGGGTCGATTTGCCAACGTTCGGGCGGCCGATGATCGCGATCCGGGTGCGTCCCTCGTCCGCCTCGGGAGTTGCCGCGTCGGCGGGCAGAGCGCGCGCCACCGCGTCCGCAAGCGACGCCACCCCGTCACCGCGAAGCGCCGATATGGCAAAAGGATCGGGGATGCCCAGTGCATGAAACTCCGCGACGCTGATTTCCCGCGGCTGCCCTTCGCTCTTGTTGACCGCAAGGATCACGGTACAGCCAGCCTCGCGCATCCAGCCCGCGGCCGCTTCGTCGGCCGGGCAGAGTCCCTGGCGGGCGTCAGTCAGGAGGACGGCGAGATCGCTCTCGGCCAGCGCCCGTTCGAACTGCCCGCGAAGCGCGTCGTCCCAATCGCCGCCCTCGCCGACGCCCGGCGTATCGACCAGGATTACGCGCCGGCCGGCCACCCTGGCCAGGCAGTGGCGGCGGTCGCGCGTCAGCCCGGGAAAATCGGCGACCAGGGCTTCGCGTTTACCGGCAAGCCGGTTGAAGAGCGTGGATTTCCCTGTGTTGGGCCGCCCGGTGAGGGCCACGACCGGTAACATGGCCCTGCTCCACCAGGATCACGAGCCGGCCGCTACCGCGGAGCGCCAGGCGGTCAGTTCGCCGGATACGGTGAGAGCGAACAGCCTGTCGCCCATCACCAGCGGTTGCGAGCCGATGCGGCTGTTCCCCGCGCGGGCGCGCGCCTCCAGCCTTCCGGTGAAGACGTTGAAGCCGTGCAGATACCCCTCGAGATCACCGACCATCACGTGGGCGGCGTACAGCGCCGGACGGGACAGGTCCCGATAGCCGAGCGAATCGGAACTCCACAGCGGGGTGCCGCCTGTGCGCGCGTGGGCGCTTATCTGCCCGTCTTCGCTGACCGAATAGACATTGTTCGCGTCCACCACCAGGCCGTTGTAGCCGGAAAATTCACGCGACCAGAGCAATTCCCCCGACTCCGCCGCCACCGAGGTCAGCAGACCGTTGTAGCCTGCGACGTAAACATCGTTGCCCACCACCTGCACGTCGCCGTTGAGGTCCACCAGGCGTTCCAGCTCGTTGCGGCCCGCCGGCGCGGCGAGCGGCACGTCCCATGTCTTGGCGCCGTCGGACTGCTGATAGGCGGTCAGCCGTCCGTTGTCGAAACCGCAGATCACCATCTGCGCCTGCACTATCGGCGCGGAAGTTCCCCGCAGGCTGAGCCGGGGCACGCTTTGCGAAACCGACCAGAGTTCCTGGCCGGTGGCCAGGCTGAACGCGTACAGAAAACCGTGCACCGTACGCACGAACAGTCGGCCTCCGCCAATGGCCGGCGCCGCCAGCACTTCGCCGCTTACGTAGGCGCGCCATTCCTCGATGCCGCTGTCCGCATCGAGCACGACGACCCATCCGCCGGAGGAACCCACGGCGACTACGCCATCTCCGACAACGGGGCCGGCGGAGAGGCTGAGGTCCGTGTCGCGCCGCCAGCGCTGCCTGCCGTTAGCGGCGTCGAAGGCATGGACCACGCCGTCCACGTTGGCCGCGTAGATCCTGGCGCCGTCGCCGTCCAGCCGCAATGCCAAGCGTAACTCGTCGCCGCCGTCGCCGACCCTGGCGGACCAGACTCGCCGAATCCGGAACTGTTCACTGAACTCCATGAGTTCGCGGGGTGCGCGCGCCTCGCTCTCCTCGTCGCCGCCGAATATTCCGCAACCACCAACCGCCAGCGAACCCGCGGCAAGGACCAGCAGGACAAGGGTCTTCTTCACTGACCTTCCCCGGCCGGCGTACTTTCATCCGCCGGGTCCGGCGCAGGCGCCTCCGCTTCGTCAGCGCCGACCGCCGCCAGGTGGTCCAGCTTCAGGCGAATCCAGGCGGCATCGATCTGCCCGCTGTGTTCCAGCGCCGCCTGGTAGGAGGCACGCGCCGCCTCCGTCTGCCCCAGCGCCTGGTGCAGGTCGCCGCGCATGTCTTCCGTCAACTGACGCCAGGCGGGCGAATACACGTCCGTGTCCAGCGTTTCCAGACCATCTTCGGGCCGATCCATGTATAGGTACACCCGCGCCAGCCGCAGGCGCGCCAGTTGCCGCAGGTCGCCGTTCGAAGTCGTTTCGATCACGGCCTGCAACTCCTGCTCCGCCCGGGAGGGCTGCGTCGTATCGACATACTCTTTTGCCATGAGCAGCCGGGCGTGATCAGCATAGCCGCTGCCTTCGTATTCCGCGACCAGGCTTTCCAGCAGCGTGCCGGCGGAATCTCGATCGTCGGACTCGATCGCGGCCCGGAAATCCTCGTAGAGTTCGGAAGCTTCGGCGGCCTGACGGTCCTGCCGCACCTGCCATTGGGTATAGCCGAAGTAGCCGCCGATTCCTATTGCGACGGCCAGGATCGCGGACGGCGCGTACTCGCGCACCCAGCCCCGCACGCGCGCCGCTTGCTGCTGATCGGTAAGAAAATCATCCATGGTCCCGAATTGTACGGTCGACGGGACCGCGCAGCACGCGCGAAAGTTCCTCGATCGGGACGTCCTTCTGTTCGCTTTCCTTGCGCAGGTCCTTCAGACCAACAGTTCCCGCGCCCAGCTCCCGCTCTCCGACGACCAGCGCGTAGCGCGCTCCGGAACGGCTTGCGTGGCGCATCTGGGCCCGGGCGCCGCCCCCGCCGCAGTGCATCTGCACGGGCAGGCCGGGGCACTCGTTCCTCAACTTCTCGGCCAGCTTCAGACCGGCCTCACGCACGTCGCTGCCGCCCAGCAGGACCAGGTATGCGCCTTCGGCTTCGGCCGATTCAGGAAGGCGCGCGAGTTCAAGCACGCGTTCGACTCCCATCGCCCATCCGATTGCGGGCGTCGGCGGTCCCCCAAGCTGCTCGACCAGCCCGTCATAGCGCCCCCCGGCGCACACCGCATTCTGCGCTCCCAGCCGGTCGGTCAGAAACTCGAACACGGTCCTGCTGTAGTAGTCCAGGCCTCTCACCAGGCGGGGATTGACGCGGAAATCCAGCCCGATTGCGGTCAGCAGCGTTTGCAGTTCGGCAAAGTGATCGGCGGATTCCGGCCCGAGAAATTCGGACACCTCCGGAGCCGCGCCAATCAGATCGGCCATCTCCGGGTTGCGGCTGTCGAGTATGCGTAGCGGATTCCGGTCCAGCCGGCCGCGGCTGTCCGCGTCCAGCGACTGCATGTGATCCCCGAAGTATTCCCTCAGGCGCTCCCGGTACGCCGCACGGCAGCGGGGGCCGCCCAGGCTGTTGAGTTCCAGCGCGATGCCGTCCACACCCAGCCTGGCGAAGACGCGCGCGGCCAGCGCGATGAGCTCCGCGTCGATGTCCGGCCCCGCAAACCCGATGGCTTCCACGTCGAACTGGTGGAACTGCCTGAGACGCCCGCGTTGCGGCCGCTCCCGGCGGAACATCGGCCCCGCGCACCAGACGCGATGGCGGCCGCGGTGCAGGCCATGTTCCAGCGCGGCCCGGACGATGCCGGCTGTCGCTTCCGGACGCAGGCTGATGGTCCGGCCCTTGCTCCCCTGGGTCGTATACATTTCCTTCTGCACGATGTCGGTGTCCTCGCCCACCGAGCGAAGGTAGAGTTCGGCGTGTTCCAGGAGCGGAACCCGGAATTCACGGTATCCGTGCTCCTCCAGCGTTCCGATGACGATCCCCTCGGCACTGCGCCAGACGGCGGCGTCCTCCGGAAGAAGGTCGCGAACGCCTCGAACCGATTGAATGGATTTTTCCGGCACGCGCCGCCTCCGGCCTGGCTTGGAACCTGCTGGCGCCGGTTCGGAATCAGCCCGAGAACCAGCCAAGCACCATGTCGCTCCAGAATTGATAGGCGATCAGGCAAAGCGCCGTAGCGACCAGGATCCAGGTAACCAGCTTCAGGCGTCCCCAGCGCTGGACCCGGGACGGCGCCAGGCCGACTTTTGCGGGAAGGCGGTCCCAATCCGGGTACTTGCGCCGGTAGTCGGAGATCAGCTCTTCCGCGTTGATCTTGAGCAGCTTGCAGTAACAGCGCAAATGCCCCACGACGTGGGCATGGGCGCCGAACATCTCGATCTGCCCCGCCTCCAGCGCACTGACGGCATCGGTCGACAGCCGAAGCTCCTGGGCGACGTCCTCAACCGTGATCATCTGCGCCCGGCGGGCGGATTGCAGCCGCTCGCCGTAGGAACCGGCCGGATTCTGGGTCGTTTCTGCCATCTCAACAAATCTCCTGATCAATTCTGCGCTACTAGTCGCTTCAGCAGCAATTGTGCCTCGACATTTTGGGGATCGACCGCAAGCGCGCGTCGAAACCACTCCGCCGCGCCGTTCCTGTCCAGCGGCAGTTCGCACACGCCACAATTGGCGTAGACGGACGCCCGGCGAATTCCGACGGCTTCCCGGGCTGCCCGTTCAAGCAGCTTGAGGCCTTCTTGCGGCTTTCCGGCCCTGCACTGGAAAACGCCCAGGCTGTTGAGCGCCTCGACGTCGCGCGGCGCCAGCCGGACCGCCCGCCGGTAATGCCGCTCGGCCCGTTCCAGGTCTTCCAGGCGCTCGTAGGCCATGCCCACCAAGCGGTGGGCCTCCGACGAACGGGAATCCTGCCGCGTGGCCCGAAGCAGCTTGTCGCGAGCCAGTTCCAGGCGACCCTGGGCCAGGTACGCCGCACCCAGTTCCAGGTTCAAGGCCGCCGCGTCCGGACCGGCATTCAGGCCCGCCTGGCATCCGGCCGTCAGCAAGGCCGCGGCCATTGCCCCCAGCAGCCCGTGGCGGGAGCCCCCTGCCCTCATGCCCGCGCGCTCATTCCGTCCGGAACGCTCCTGCCGTTCAGCACCGTTCCCCGCAACTGGCCGCAGGCCGCGTCGATGTCGTCGCCGCGGGTCTTGCGCGTGATGGTCATGATGCCGGCGTCGAGTAAAACCTGGCGGAAGCGGTCGATCACGTCGCGCGGCGAGCACTTGAACGGGGCGCCTTCCACCCGGTTATAGGGGATGAGATTCAGTTTGGCCGGCCGGTCCCGAAGCAGTTTCGCCAAGGCCCTGGCCTGGTGGGGCTGGTCATTGACGCCGTCCAGCATCACGTACTCGAACGTGATTTCACGGCTCTCCGTCTCCCGGGCATAGTTCCAGCAGGCATCGAGCAATGGCCCCAGGGGATAGCGCTTGTTGAGCGGAACCAGGAAGTTGCGCAGTTCATCGTCCGGCGCATGCAGCGACAGGGCCAGGGCAACGCGGGACAGCTGTGCAAGCTTGCGGATACGCGGCGTTATGCCGCTGGTGCTCAAGGTCACCCGCCGTCGCGAGAGTCCCAGGCCCAGGTGGTCGACGAACACCGACGCGGCGCGGACCACTTCGCGGAAATTCGCCAGCGGCTCCCCCATCCCCATGAACACGATATTGGTGATGTCCCTTTCACCGGCACCGATTTCCCGGCGCGCGACCAGGACCTGGGCAACGATTTCGGCGGCGCTCAGGTTCCGATTGAATCCCATCTGGCCGGTTGCGCAGAACGGGCAGTTGACCGCGCAGCCGACCTGCGAGGACACGCAGAGCGAGCCGCGGGTGCGCTCGGGAATGAAGACCGTCTCAATGACCTGCCCGCCACCCGCGTCCAGCAGCCATTTGCGCGTGCCGTCAGCCGAGCGCTCATGCCGCAGCACGTCCGGAAGGACGAGGCCGGCGGTCCGCCCCAGCGATTCGCGCAGCGACAGCGTCATGTCCGTCATCCTGCGCGGCTCCAGTTCGCCGCGGTGGTAGAGCCACCGCATGAGCTGGCGGGCGCGGAACGCCGCCTCGCCCCGCGACACGAACCACTCTTCCAGTTCGCCTCGCGGCAAACCCAGCAGTGAAACGGCGCCCGCTTCCCTGGTCACCAGGTAGCCCGACGTCAGTGCGGATGCAGTTCGGCGCGCCGGAAGAAGAAATCGATTTCTTCGCCGGCCGTCCCGGGGCCGTCCGACCCGTGAACCACGTTGCGCTCCACGCTCTCGCCGAAGTCCGCGCGCACCGTGCCCCGGTCGGCATCGGCCGGATTGGTGGCGCCCATCAATTCGCGGTTGCGGTCAATCGCATCTTCGCCTTCCAGGACCTGGACCATGATCGGGCCGGAGGTCATGTAGGCCACCAGGTCGTCGTAGAACGGGCGTTCGCAATGCACGCGGTAGAAATCGCGGGCCTGCTGGTCGTCCAGGTGCAGCATTCGCGCGGCTATGATCTTGAGCCCCGCGTCCGCGAACCGCTTGTATATCTCTCCGACCAGGCCGCGCGCAACGCCGTCCGGCTTGATGATCGAAAGGGTTCGCTGGCTCATACGGTGAAGCTTTCTCCGCAGCCGCATTCGCCGGTCGCGTTCGGGTTGGTAAAGACGAACTGCTCGTTCAGGTCCTTCTGCACGAAGTCCACCTCGGTCCCTTCCAGCAGCGGCAGGCTCTCGCGCGACACGACGATGTTCAGGTCGTTCTGGCGCAACACCACGTCGTCGCTTCCCACCTCATCGGCGTAATCCAGCACATATGAATAGCCGGAGCAGCCCGTCTCCGTTACGCCCACGCGAAGGCCCAGGCCGCTGCCGCGGCGTTGCAGGTATTCCAGCACCCTGGCTTCGGCGCGGGATGTAAGGCGCAAACTCATGCGTTTACCTCACGGTCAATCCAGGCTATCAATTATCCTCGCCCCGCAGGCAGGCTTGCAAGGCGTCGCGGGCGCATAGCAGCAGCGAGCGCGCCTCGGGCGGCGGCTTGAGCTCCTCGTTCAGCCGCGCGGTCCATTCGTCCACAGCCAATCGCCGGCCGGACGATTTCAGCGCCGCGGCGCCGTTACGCGCGGCGGCCGCCAGTATCGGAGGGCCCAACACGCGAAATGCGGTCTCGACCACCTCGTCACGGTTCCAGCGCGCTTCCAGGCGTATCCAGTCGCCGGCGTTGCGCCGCCCGGCTTCACCCCGGGTGATGCATCCCGGACCTTCTCCCAAGGCTGGTTGCTCGTCCGACAGGGCGCGCAATGAGGCAACTGCTCTTTGAAATATCCCGCTCACCCGGTCGATTTCCTGTTCCGTGCTGAAGCGTCCCACGCTGAAGCGGATCGTGCTGCCGGCCAGAAGCGGGGATCGGCCAAGGCAGCGCAGGACGGCGGACGGCTCATCCTGCGCCCTGGAACAGGCCGAACCCAACGAGAAAACAATGCCCTCAAGCGCGTCCACCAGGCTGCTGCCTTCCACGTCCTCCACGCTGACGCTGAGGATCCCGGGCGCCAGATCCGCGCCCGCGCCGTTCAGCATTACGCCTCCGGCTTTACTCAGGCCCTGCCATAGCCGCTCGCTCAGGGCGCTTACCCGCACGCCCTCCGCCTCCATGTCCCTGCCGGCTATCTCGCAGGCGGCGCCCAGCCCCGCGACCTGGTGCGTCGGCAGGGTGCCTGGACGCAACGAGCGCTGCTGCCCGCCGCCGAAAAGCAGCGGCTCGATGCGCGGAATCCGATCGCGGTTGATGCACAGGGCCCCCGCGCCTTTCGGTCCGTACATCTTGTGCGCCGTAAGCGACAGCAGGTCGATGCGCTGCCGGCGCATATTCAGGGGAAGCTTGCCGGCGCTCTGCGCCGCGTCGACGTGCAGCCAGGCGCCATGTTCCGCGCAAAGCCTGCCGAATTCGGCAACGTCCTGAACGACGCCGATTTCGTTGTTCACGTGCATCAGCGACACGAGCACGGTGTCGGGCCGCAGCGCGGAACGGAGTGCCTCACTGGTCACCACCCCCCGCGAATCGGGTTCGAGGCAAGTCACCTCGAAACCTTCGTTCCGCAAGGCCAGGCAGGATTTGAGTCCTGCCGGATGCTCGCTCAGGCCGGTGATGACGTGGCGCCCCTGCCGCGATCGATAGCGGGCCGCACCGATCACCCCCAGTCCGATGGACTCGGTCGCGCCCGAGGTGAAGATGACCTCCTCGCCCGACAGCCCCACCAGGGCGCCCACTTGCGCCGCCGATTCGGCGATCAGCTTTCCGGCCTCGATTCCGCCCTCGTGCCGGGCGGAAGGGTTGGCGTGAGGCCCGGCCAGGAGCAGCGCGCTCATGCGCTCGGCCACGCGCGGATCCACCGGCGCGGAAGCGGCGTAGTCCATGTAGATCGGCGCGGCGGGAGGCATCAGGCTTATCGGTTCAATACGGCCGGTTAATGGGGCGGTAGGATACCAACAGGATCGCATTAGAATAGGGCCACGGAGACAGGAAAACGCGGGGAGATTCAGCTTGCAGGTATTTGATCTCGTAGAGCGCGGCGCCAGGGCCGCGAGCGAACCAAATCCCGGCGCCGCCATGCACGGCATGCTGACGGGACTGCGTGACCGGCTCGACGACGTTTACGATGCGCTGGATTTCTGCGGCTGCAGCGAAGCCGACGACACACCCGACCGGCAGATCTTCTACCGGTCCCCCGACCTGCTGATGATGCGCATCTGTTTCTGCCCCGGCCTCCGCACCCCGCCGCACGATCACTCGACCTGGGCGGCGATACTGATGCTCAGCGGAAGCGAGCGCAACATTGTGTACCGCCGATGCGGCCGGCATGGGCTGGAAAAGACCGGAGAAGTCCTGCTCAAGCCCGGTTCTATCTTCCGGATGCAGGAGGATACGATCCACGTGGCGGAATGTGCGACGGATGAGCCGGCCATCGCGCTGCACGTATATGGCGGTGACCTGGACAACCTTCCGCGGCGTATGTGGCATCCGCATTCGCTGGAGGAATTCCCGATGGAGCTGGACCATTACCAGGAACTGTCGGCTATTGCCTCGAACGACCTGCACGCTCCCCTGGCCGGCCCACCGATTGCCGCTACCGCCTGACACGCCCGAACCGCCGTTCAGCCGCACCCGCCGATTCCGCCCGGCGCGGCTTCGTGTCGCTGAACGACAATCCCTCCTGACCGTTCCCGGTACTGCACGATGATGCCCCTGCTCAACACCGCGACGGCCGCCGCCCGGCGGGCCGGCGACATGGCCCTGCGCTACGCCGACCGGATCGAGCAGCTGACGGTGCGCAGCAAGAGCCCGAACGAACTCGTGACGGAGGTCGATGAGGCCGCCGAACGGATCATCGTCGAGCACATTCGCACCGGCTACCCCGACCACGCCTTTCTCGGCGAAGAGGGCGGCGCCAGCGGTACCAGCGAGTACGAGTGGATCATCGACCCGCTCGACGGCACGACCAACTACATCCATCGCTTCCCGGTTTTCTGCGTGTCCCTGGCATTGCGCCGAAGAAGCGAACTGCAGCTCGGCGTGATTTACGATCCGATGCGGCAGGAAATGTTCACCTGCACGCGCGGAGGAGGAGCGCGGATGAACGAGCGGCGGATCCGGGCCAGCCGCCAGGAGACCCTGTCCGGAAGCCTGATCGGAACCGGATTCCCCTATCGCCGCAACCTGCAATGGGTGGACGTCTATATGCGCATGCTGCGGCAGGTGATGCGCCACACGTCCGGAGTGCGGCGTCCCGGCGCGGCGGCGCTGGACCTGGCCTATGTTGCGGCGGGGCGCCTGGACGGCTTCTGGGAATTCGGGCTCAAGCCCTGGGACATCGCGGCCGGGGCCCTGCTGATCGAGGAGGCCGGAGGCTGGATTTCGGGACTGGAACCGGACACCGACTGCATGGAGACGGGCCATGTGCTGGCGGGCACGCCCAAGGTTTATGCGGAGCTCAGAAAGCTGTTCGACAAATCCTTCGGATAACAGTTAGGTCACGGCGCCGTCGTTGGCGGTTTCCTTCTTCGGCGGCAACAGGTCCACCGTGCTCACCTTGAGCGCCAGCGCGGTATTTCCCGCGACGTAGATGGATGAATAGGTTCCCACCACGACGCCGATGATCAGGGCCGACGAGAACCCTTTCAGGGCCTCCCCTCCGAACAGGAACAACGCAATGAGAACCAGCAGCGTGGTCAGGCTGGTGATGACGGTGCGGCCGAGCATCTGGTTGACGGAAGTGTTCATCACGGATTGCGCGTCGCTCGTGCGGATCCTGCGGAAGTTTTCGCGTATGCGGTCGAACACCACGATCGTGTCGTTGAGGGAATAGCCGATCACGGCCAGCGCCGCCGCCAGGATGGTCAGATCGAACGGCAGCTGGAACACGGAGAAGATGCCGAGGATGATGATTACGTCATGCGCCAGCGCCGCCACCGAACCGACGGCGAATTTCCACTGGAAGCGGAACATCACGTAAAGCAGGATCATCAGCAGGGCGAAAAGAACCGCCAGGCCTCCGCGCTCGGTCAGTTCCTGGCCAACCTGAGGCCCAACGAATTCGACGCGTCGCAGGTCCACCTGCTCGCCGCCGGCGCGCAGCACGCCGAGCAACTCCTCGCCCACGCCCTTCTCATCGACGTTCCCGCGCGGCGGAATCCGAATCAGCACGTCGCGGGCCGCGCCGAAGTTCTGTACTTGGGCGTCGGCGTAACCGGCCGCCGCCAGGTCGGACCGAATGTCTCCGAGATCGGCGTCCGCCTGGTAGCCGACTTCCAGCAGGACGCCGCCGGTGAAATCGATGCCCAGGTTGAGCTGCCGCGTAGCCAGGGAACCCAACGAAACGAGCACCAGGACCACGGACAGGATGGTGGCGATCCGGCGTTGGCCGAAAAAGTCGATTTCGCGGCGGAGGCGCAGCAATTCCATCGTTACACCGCCAGCCTGCTCAGGCGCCGCCTGCCGTAAACGAGATTGACCACCGCCCGGGTTCCCACGATGGCGGTGAACATGGACATCAGGATGCCCAGCGACAGCGTGATCGCGAAACCCTTGATCGGTCCGGTGCCGAAGGTAAACAGCACGATCGCCGCGATGAGCGTGGTGATGTTGGCGTCGGCAATCGTCACCAGCGCTTTCTCGTAGCCGGCCCGGATGCTCGCCTGCGGCGAATTGCCGTTGCGCAGTTCCTCGCGGATGCGCTCGAAGATCAGCACGTTGGCGTCCACCGCCATGCCCACGGTAAGCACGATGCCGGCGATCCCGGGGAGCGTCAGCGACGCCTGCAGCAGCGACAGCAGCGCCACGATCAACACCATGTTGGCGGCCAGCGCCATCGTCGCGATCATGCCGAACACCCGGTAATAGACGCTGATGAACAGCACCACGAGAAAGAGGCCCACGAGAATGGCGCGCATGCCCTGGTCGATATTGTCCTGGCCGAGCGACGGCCCCACGGTCCGCTCCTCGACCTTGAAGATCGGCGCCTCCAGCGCACCGGCACGCAACAGCAGCGCCAGATCGCGCGCGTCCACGACGTTCAGTCCGGTGATCTGGAAGCGGCTGGAGAATACGCCGCGGATGATGGCGTCGCTGATGACCGTTTTCTCTTCGCGAAGCACGGTCTCGCCGCGTTCATCCAGTTCGGGTTTGAACTCGATGAACAGCACGCCCATCGGCCGGTTCAGGTTTTCCTGGGTGGCCTCCAGCATTGCGTCCGCACCGCGCGCCGCCAGGTTGACGTGCACTGCCGGCTGGCCGTTCTCGTCGAAGCCCTGCCTGGCGTCCACCAACTGGCCGCCGTCGGCGATCACGGCGCGCCGCAAGAGGATCGGATATCCTTCCGTGTGATACTGCAATTCGCAGCCGAGCGGCGCCCGCCCAAGGCGATCGGCTTGCAGGGCGTCCTCCTCGTAGCACGTCATCCGAAACTCCACGGTGGCGGTGGAGCCGAGAATCCGCGAGGCCTGCGCCGGGTCCTGCACTCCCGGCAACTGCACGACGATACGTCCCAGGCCCTGGCGCTGTACCAGCGGTTCCGCCACGCCCAGTTCGTTCACGCGGTTGCGCAGTATCGTGATGTTCTTGCTGACGGCGTTGTCGCGCAATTCCCTCAGGCGCGCGTCGCCCAGTGTCGCGGTAATCCAGGCGCCTTCGCCGTCAAAGCCCGAATCGTACGCAAGGTCGGGCTCGATCTCGGCGAGCAGGTCTTCCGCCTGCTCCAGGTCCTCGCGGCGGCGAAGTTCGACCCGCACGGCGCCTTCCAGCGGCTGCACCGTGCGGCGGATTCCTGCCTCGCGCAGCCGCCGGCTGAAGTCGTCGGCGTAGCCCTCCACCCGCGTGGCCACGACCATGTCGGTATTGACCTCGAACAGGAAATGAACGCCGCCCTGCAGGTCCAGCCCCAGGCTCATCGGCCTCAATCCGAGCGCCGCCACCCAGTCGGGCGTTCGGGGGACCAGGTCCAGCGCCAGGATGTAACCCGGTCCGAGCTGCTCCATCAGCAGGTCCCGGGCGCTCAACTGCGATTCCACCGAGTCGAACCGGATCAGCAGAGAGTTGCCGCGCTGCCTTGCGCCGAGGATTTCAATACCGGCCACGGCAAGCGCCCGGCGGGCGGAATCGGCCTCCATCTCGCTGATCTCGCCCTGGCCTTCGCGCGATATCAGCACCGCGGGGTCGTCGCCGTAAATGTTCGGAAGCGCAATCAGCCCGCCGCCGACTATGGCGATCAGTACCAGCAGGTTTTTCCAGAGGGGATAGCGATTCATGCTCGCAACGGCGCCGGCGCGCCGCCAAGTGTCTTGTCAAATGCCCTTGATCGTGCCCTTGGGCAATACCGCGCTCACGCTTTGCCGTTGCACCTTGACCTGCACGTCCCTGGCCACTTCCAGCGTCACGAACTGCTCCGCCACGCCGGTAATGCGGCCCACCATGCCGCCCGAGGCCAGCACCTCGTCGCCTTCCGACAACGCGGCCACCAGAGCTCGGTGCGCCTTGTTGCGCTTGCTCTGCGGGCGAATGACCATGAAGTACATGACCGCGAAGATCAGCACCATCGTGAAGATCATCGGCAGCATGCTGGGGCCTTCGCCAGCCCCCTGGGCCCAGGCGGGAGAAATCAGTATGTCGAGAAGCATGACGGGTGGGTCCGTTTGTGGCTCATTCCTGACCGCAAATTATCGCACACCGATCAGGAGTCGTAGGGGGTGAAGGCGTCGAGGGTGCCGGCGTCTATGGCTTCGCGTAGGCGGCGCATGAGGTCCAGGTAGAAGTGCAGGTTGTGCAGCGAATTCAGGCGCAGGCCGAGCGTCTCGCCGCAGGCGTCCAGGTGGCGCAGATAGGCGCGGCTGTAATTGCGGCAGGCAAGGCACTCGCATCCGGGATCGATCGGCCGCGTGTCGTTGCGGTATTGTCGGTTGCGGATGCGTATCGGTCCCTTGCGGGTGAAGAGCTGGCCGTTGCGCGCGTTGCGCGTGGGCATGACGCAATCGAACATGTCCACGCCCAGCCGCACGGATTCGACGATGTCTTCGGGTTTGCCCACGCCCATCAGGTAACGCGGCTTGCCTTCGGGCATGTGACGGGCCAGCTCCGCGAGTACGGCGTTGCGCATATCCGCGCTTTCCCCCACCGACAAACCCCCGATGGCGAGGCCGGGGAAATCCAGGTCCTCGAGTCGTTCAAGGGATTCCTGCCGGAGATCGTCGTGCATGCCGCCCTGTACGATGCCGAAGACGGCCGCGCCGCCGGCGGAGTCGAAGGCAGCCATGCTTCGCGCCGCCCACCGCATCGACCGCAACATGGACGCACGCGCCTCGGCGTGGCCGGCGGGATAAGGCGTGCATTCGTCCAGGACCATCTGAATATCGCTGCCGAGCTGCGCCTGGACCCGCATGCAGGTTTCGGGGTCCAGATGCACCTCCGCGCCGTCGATCGGCGAACGCAGTTTCAGCCCCTCCTCGCTGATCCCCTTGCCGCCGGCCAGGCTGAACGCCTGAAAACCGCCGGAGTCGGTCAGTATCGGTCCCGACCAGCGGCCGAACTCGTGCAGGCCGCCGAGTTCTTCGATCAGTTCGGCGCCGGGGCGCAGCATCAGGTGAAAGGCGTTGGCCAGGATGATGTCCGCGCCCAGCTCACGCAGATCTTCCACCGACACCGCGCGCACCGCGCCGTAGGTCCCTACCGGCATGAACGCGGGCGTGCTGACCGTACCGCGGGGAAGGTCGAACCGGCCCCGCCGGGCGCCGCCGCAAGTTGCGATAACCGAGAACTTCATGTGCTCCGCCCCGCTTTCTCCAGGAGCATGGCGTCGCCGTAACTGAACAGGCGATAGCGCTCGCCTACGGCGTGCCGGTACGCGTCGAGCACGCGCTCCCGGCCCGAAAAGGCGCAAACCAGCATCAGCAGCGAGGACTCCGGCAAGTGAAAGTTCGTGACCAGCATATCCACTACGCGAAACTCGAATCCGGGCATGATGAATAGCCGGGTCTCACCGTGAAACGGCTTGATTTCTCCGTCCGAAGCCGCCGTCTCCAGCGCGCGTGTCACGGTGGTGCCGACCGCGCAGATGCGACCGCCGCGGCGCCGGCACGCCCGGATCCTCCGGCAAGCTTCCTCGGACACCTGCATGCGCTCCCGATGCAGTTCTGCGTCGCGCATCTGCCTGGTCGTGACCGGCTTGAAGGTCCCCGCGCCGACGTGCAGCGTGATTCGGGCAGTGTCCACTCCGCGGCGGCCCAGTTCGCCCAGCATGGGATCGTCGAAGTGCAGGCCGGCCGTGGGGGCTGCCACCGCTCCGGCGTGCCTGGCGAACACCGTCTGGTAGTCCTTGCGGTCCGCCGACCGATCGGGCCTGCGGATATACGGTGGAAGCGGCACGTGTCCGTGGAGTCGCAGGTGAGCGTCGAGGTCGCGGTCGAACTCGAGCACGAAGAATGCGTCCTCGCGACCCGCGACCCGAGCCGTTGCGCCGCCTTCAAAGACCAGTTCCTGTCCGGTGCGCGGCGAACGGCTGGCCCGCAATTGCGCCAGCGCGCGATCCCTGCCGAGAAACCGCTCGAGCAGCATCTCCACCCTGCCGCCGCTATTTTTGGCCCCGAACAGGCGCGCCGGAACGACGGCCGTATCGTTGACCACCAGCAGGTCGCCGGGTTTGAGCAGCTTTGGAAGGTCCGCGAACTGCCGGTCCCGAAGTCCACCGCCGGCCGGAAGGTGCAACAGCCGGCTGGCGCCCCTGCTCTCAAGGGGCCGTTGCGCAATCAGCTCCTCGGGCGCGTGGTAGGAAAAGTCTTCGACCGCCACGCGCGCATTGTAGGGAAAGCCCCGGCGGGTGTCCTGCCTCCTTGCCGGAAGCTAGCGGGACATGGCGCTACTCTGCGGGAGATTCGGCTATGTTGATCCGGGCCAACGCACAGGCGGGGCTTCGGGTACTGCGGGCGGGCTAAGCAAATTGCCGCGCGTGATCCTGCCGGGCCGCTCCGGGAGCTCGAAACGGACCGTGCGGCTTCGCTTGTGCCGCATCACTTCCAGCTCCACCTCCTCGCCGGGCTCATACGAGCGCAGTATGCGCGTGGCCTGGCGGGCGTCCCTGAAAGTCCGTCCGCCGATCTTGCGGATCACGTCGCCGTCTTCCAGCCCGATGTCCACGTGCTCGGGTGTGCGGACCACCAGCAGGCCCTCTTCAACGCCGAAATACTCGCCCAGGGCGGGCGTCAGTTCGGCGACCTGCAAGCCTCCCAGCCGCCAGGCCATGTCGGAGAAAGACAGGATGTCGGCGGGACCACCGCGGCGCACGCGCACAACCCTTCGCGCCGGGCCTCCGTCGTCATCCAGTTCAACTTCCACGTCCACATCGCCGCCGCTGAAACTGTTTGCCAGCCTACGGGCCCAACCTTCGGCACGCTCAGCGAAACGGGGCGCCAAGACGTCCCTGCCGGCAACGATCTGCGTCCACGCACCGGTCTTGACCCGGACTTCCCGGTCGTCACCGTCGCGCCGGTAGCCGATGGAGACTTCACTGCCCGGCTGGGTTTCGGCGAGCATGTCGCGAAGGTGTCCGTAGGACTGCTCGCCGCTTGGGCCGGCCAGCGATTCCCCGTTGATCGAAATCAGCAGGTCTTCCGCCCGCAACCCCGCCTGCTCGGCCGGTCCGCCCGGCGATACCGACATCACGTTCAGTCCCTCGACCGGGCCATCGGCCCAGTTGCCCAGGCCTATGCCCAGGCGTGCGCCCTTCGCGGGTTCCTGCCACGTCACGTATCCCCGGCGGAGCATGTCTGCCAACTGCTCTTCGGGCAAAGCGCCCTCGTGCGGCTGCGCCTGAAGCCCGACAGGGGCAAGCAACAATGTCAACAATGGCGTCAGTGCAAGAATTTTCATGATTCGGTACTCCAGTCTTGTCTATCGGATACGCTAGAAATCGGCATAAATGAAGCCGGCTTCCGCGGCCTCGGCGCGGCGCAAGTCAAAAAGGTCTTCCATCAGGAGGGCCCGCTCCTGCAGCAATCGGCGGGGAACCGCCTGGTCGCCGGCATTGAGCGTCGCCGGTATCAGTCCTTCGTCCAGCAGCGCAATCTGGTCTTCAAGTTCGGTCGTGAGTCCGAAGGAACCCACTTCCACTACCCGGCCCGGCCCGGAAAAGTCAATCATTGGCAGCGACCTCAGGCGCTCCTCCTGGAACTGGGAAAAGGCGACCAGAGCGTCCATGTCCATCTGCTCGAGCTGCTGCCCGAATTCCGCCGTGATTCCGCCCTCCGTCTCGGATGCGACCTGGATGGGAGGGCGTTCCGCGCTCCGGGAAGACGCAAAACCTTCCTCCCCGAACGCAGCCGCCTCCGGACCGGGGTTGACGGCGTCGGTTTCAATCCCCGGACCCCCAAAGAAGCCTGCGCCCAGCCTCAAGCCGACTACGGCAACCGCGACACTTGCCGCGACGGCCATCCCGCCGCCCCAATAGCGCCGGCGGCGCGATTCGAGTTGCTGTTGGGCTTCATGCCGTTCGAGCACGCGCTTCCAGCCGCCCTCGGGGGCCTTCTGCGGGGGCATTGCCCTCAGGGCCGCGGCAATGCCGCCGCCCTGCATGGAACTGTTCTGAGTCTGACTGCGTGTCATCGGATCTCCTTCAGGCGATCATCGCCTGCCGCACCGGCGCCGCGGATGCATCGGCGGCGGGAGCCAGGCGCTCCCGCAGGCGCTTGTGGGCGCGCGCCAGTTGCGATTTGGAAAAACTGCTGGTGCGATTCATCATTTCGCCGATTTCCTTGTGCGTGTATCCCTCCACGTCGTGCAGCCATACGACCGCGCGGGCCGTAGGCGAAAGACCGTCGAGGGCCGTCTCCAGGTCCATGGCCAGCTCCGGCGTTTCCTCCCTGGCCCGGATTTCGTACGTTCCTTCGTCACCGACGATCTCGGAAAACAGCAGGCGCCGGCGGTTCCAGGCCTGGCGCATGTGCATCAAGCAGCGCGAGACGGCGATGCGCCGGATCCAGGTGGCCAGGGAAGCCTCTCCCCGGAATTTTGCAATGCCCCGCAGCACTTCCACGAAACTCTCCTGCAGAATGTCGTCCGCCACCGTCGGCGATCCGGTCATTCGCAGCGCGAGCGTATAGACCGGGTCCGCGAACTGGCGGTAAATAATTTCATGCGCCTTCATGTCGCCCCGTTGGGCGGCACGGACGAATGCCGGATCGATGGTCCTGTTGGCAAACCCCGACATGCTCGGATAGATGCGATTCCCTTACGGATGGTTGCAATGCACTGCGTTGCAACGCACTAGTGTATCCTTCCGTTCCGGCGCCGGGGTGGCGGAATTGGTAGACGCACCGGACTCAAAATCCGGCGGGGTGAAACCCGTGAGAGTTCGAGTCTCTCTCCCGGCACCGTCCGAATTCAGATTCTTCAGCTCGATCCAAAGCTTCCAGGAAATCCCCGTGCCTGCGCCTCCCAGCAAGTTCTGCAGCCAGTGCGGCGCGCCGGTGACACGCCGTATTCCGGCAGGCGAAGACCGGGAACGGGAAGTGTGCCCGGTATGCAACTTCATCCATTACCGCAATCCAATTCCTGTCGTCGGCTGCGTGCCGGAATACAAGGGGCGCATTCTGTTGTGCCGGCGGGCCATCGATCCCCGCTTGGGCTACTGGACGGTCCCGGCCGGGTTCATGGAACTCGACGAGACCCTGGAAGAAGCCGCGCTGCGCGAAACCCGCGAGGAGGCCTGCGCCGAGGTCCGCCTGGGCGAACTCTTTTCGATTGTCGACGTGCCGCGAGCGGGCCAGGTCCACTTCTTCTTCAGGGCGGAGGTCGTCAACGGCCAATTCGAACCCGGCGTCGAATCGCTCGACGTCCGCCTCTTCGCGCCTGACGAGATTCCGTTCGACACCATAGCGTTTCGAAGCGGCGTCATTGCGTTGCGCCGCTACCTGGAAGGTCCGGAGAAGGGTCTGGTCCTGGATGCGGTTCGTCCCGGCGCTCCGGATTGAATATCATTAGGGATTGGCGCCGAAAAAACCTCGGAACAACTGATCAATGACCTTCCTGGTACTGGAAAGCTGCATCAAGTGCAAACTGATGGACTGCGTGGAAGTCTGCCCCGTGGACTGCTTCCACGAGGGCCCCAACATGCTCGTGATCGATCCCGAGGAATGCATCGACTGCACGCTGTGCGAGCCGGAATGCCCGGTGGACGCCATCGTTTCCGAAGACGAGATTCCGGCCGGCCAGGAGCAGTTCCTGGAACTGAACGCCGAACTGTCGCAGGAATGGCCGGTCATCACCGAGGCGGGCGAACCGCCGCCCGACGCCGACGACTGGCGCGAGACCCCCGACAAACTCCAGTACCTCGAGCGCTGACCGATTCGCGCAGCGCCTCTCTCCCGGGCTACTCGGAAACCGCTTCCTCGCTAAGGATCGCGGCCAGGCGTATCGGCGGCACGTAGCCGGGGATCAGTTCGCCGCCGGGCGTCAGGAGCGCCGGGGTGCCGCTCAGTCCAATTTCCCGGCCCAGTTCGAAGTGCCGCTCCACGGATACGGAATCGCATTGCCGCTCGGGCACGAATCCACCGGCCTTCGCGCTGGTCATGGCCGCCGGGCGATTGTCGGAGCACCAGATCGACTGCATCGTGGTCCAGCTGTCGGTGTCCGGTCCCGAGCGGGGGAATGCCACGTAGCGCACGCCGATGCCCAGTTCGTGATACTCGGCCATCTGCTGGTGCAGCCTGCGGCAATAGCCGCAATCCACGTCGGTGAAGACGAGCAATTCGTGCTCGGTCCTGTCCGGCATGAAGTCCAGCGTGTCCCACTCGTCCAGGCTCGCCAATAGTTCGCGGCGCACCTCGGCGCGGCGTGATGCGGTCAGGTTCTCTCCGCTGGACACATCCTGGAGATCGCCCGAGCCCAGGAAACCGAACTGCCCGCTTGCATCGACGTAGGCGATCCGGTAGCCGAACCGTAACTCGTAGAGGCCCGGCACCGGGGTCGGGCGCACCTCGTCCACGTTCGCGTACTTCTCTTTCAGTTGGGCGATATCAGCCTCTACCTCTGCCTCTACCGAATCCGTGGAATACAGCACAACTGGCGCCAGCAACAACAACAGCGGCACAGCACGTCGCATGAACTTCATTTTATTTACTGCCCGATTGAGAATGAAGAAATTATAGGCCGGCTCCCGGCATAGTCCGTCGATAGCAATTTCGTAGTCCATGCGCGTTTCCCGCCGGCGAAATCACCCGACCATGCATGTTAGTCTCTAATCGGATCGCGACGTACATGCCGAGGAGAATTCACCATGATGAGCATAGCCACAGATCAACCAAGGGGAGCGGTTCTTCTCGGCCTGACAGCCGCACTGGTGATGTTCCTTTCCGCCTGCGAAGAGGCAGGGGAAGGCAACCAGGGCACTCAAGCCGAAACGGTGGAAACGACGGAATCGGCTGACAGCAGAAACTGGAAGCTGATCCAGGCGTATAACGATCTGGACCGGGCCTGGCATGCGGTGGACAACGAGATCAGCCGCTCGGACGCCTCCGATGAAGAGAAGGAGCGGCGTCGCACGGAGGAGCGTGGCGAACATCCGGACATCGTGCTCGCCGTGGTCGCTGCCCGGGCGTTGGCCTGGGGTGACGGAGAGCACGCGGTGGACGCCGCGACCTTCCTGATCGAGAGCACCCGGGGCTTGTCGCCCACCGAGGCAAGCGATATCGAGTTCGGCAACGCCGCCCTGAAAAGAATCGCCGGCGCGGACTGGTCGGTCGTCGAGAAATACAAGGACGATTTCCAGGCATGGAAGGATGAGGACGAAGCCCGCAGGGAAGCGTTCCGGTCGCCCGACAACAAGGGCAAACCCTTCATTTTCATTCCGCCTCCGAAGTCCCTGCTGGCTTCGGCGGCCGCACAGGCCATTCTGGAGGCCGGGCCCGATCACGAGAATGCCCGCGACGCGGCCGATTTCCTGATCGATCCCGCCACCCGGAATCCGTTCGGGATGCTTATGGCCGCGCAAGCGCTGGCCGAACACTTTCCGGATTTCGACGAATGGCCGGAGTTATTGATGAATATGGACAACGCCCGGCCAAGCGCCGAGTCCGAGCCCTTCGACGAGTTCATGGCGGAGATGGCGTCCGGTGCCGAGGACCCCGTTGTTCGCGCCACGGCGCGCTACTTCGGCGCCAAGGGACTGGTCAACAGCGTGAACACGCCTTCGATGGAAGCGGCGGAGCGGCAATCGCGCCGCGAACAGGCTCTGGAAATGGCATTGAGCCTGAGCGCAGGAGTCGAGGATCAGGATTTCGTAAAGACGGCCATGGTGGACGGTGAGGAGGTGGCCCAAACGCTGGCCGACGCGGAAGCCGCGCTCGTCCATGGGATTCGCCACACCGTGGTGGGTGCGACGGTCGCAGACGAAACGGGCAATCGCCTGGACGGGACCGAGGACACGCTGTCGGCGTACGCCGGCCAGGTGGTGCTGATGGACTTCTGGGCCACCTGGTGCGGGCCCTGCATCGCGGCGCTGCCGCAAATGCGCGGACTGGCCGGGAAATATCCCGAGGATCAGTTTGAGATTCTCGGAATCAGTTTCGACGCCGAACTGGAGACGGTGACCGACTTCATGGAAGACCGGTCCATGCCCTGGTCCCACTGGCACGTCGGCGTCAACAGCGAAATGGACATGGCCTGGGATATCAAGGGCCTGCCGACCTATGTCGTAATCGACCGGGACGGCGTGATCCTTTCGCGCGGACACAACCTGGACGCAGCCGCCAAGGCGATCGAGCAGGCGGTAAACGGGGAAGCCTGAAGCGCGATCGCAGCCTTGAAGGAGGCCGCAAAACCGAGCCGTTTCAGGATGCCTGGGCCCGGTCGGAGTCCGGCAGGCCCAGGCCGTCGCGCCGCAGCAGCATGATTTCGTCGCGCAGCGACGCCGCTTCCTCGAACTCGAGGTCCTGGGCGTGCCGGTACATGCGCTTTTCGAGTTGCTTGATCTTCCTCATCACCTGCTCCGGCGTCAGCGCCCGGTATTCGGACACCCGTTCGGCCACCCTCCTCGCCGGCCCGCGGCGTCTCCGGCCCCGAACCACCGCTCCCTCCATGATGTCGGGCACGTCCTTCTGGATGCCGCGCGGCTCGATGCCCCGCTCCTCGTTGAACGCAAGCTGCTTGCCGCGCCGGCGGTTGGTTTCGTCCAGCGCCCCCCGGATCGCCCCGGTGCGCTTGTCCGCGTACAGAATGGCCATGCCGTTCAGATTGCGCGCGGCCCGCCCGATGGTCTGGATCAGCGAGCGTTCGGAGCGCAGAAAGCCCTCCTTGTCGGCGTCGAAGATCGCGACCAGCGAGACCTCGGGCATATCCAGGCCCTCCCGCAGCAGGTTGATGCCCACCAGCACATCGAAGGCGCCCAGGCGCAGGTCGCGGATGATCTCGACCCGTTCCACCGTGTCGATGTCGGAATGCAGGTAGCGGACCCGCACGCCGTGCTCCTCGAGGAACTCGGTCAGGTCCTCCGCCATGCGCTTGGTCAAAGTTGTGATCAGCACCCGCTCGTTGCGCTCGACGCGCAGCGCGATCTCGGACAGTACGTCATCGACCTGGCGTGACGCGGGCCGGACCTCCACCCCCGGGTCGATCAGACCGGTGGGACGCACCACCTGCTCCACCAGCGCGTCGGAATGTTCGTGCTCGAACGGGCCGGGCGTCGCCGAAACGTAGATGGTCTGCGGCGAGATCCGTTCGAATTCCCTGAACCGAAGGGGGCGGTTGTCGAGCGCCGACGGCAGCCGGAAGCCATACTGCACGAGCGTTTCCTTGCGTGAACGGTCACCGCGGAACATGCCGCCCAGTTGCGGCAGCGTCACGTGGCTCTCGTCCACGAACAGCAGCGCGTTGGCCGGCACGTAGTCGAACAGGCACGGCGGCGGCTCGCCCGCGTTCCGGCCGGACAGGTAACGGCTGTAGTTCTCGATTCCCGTGCAATAGCCGACCTCGAGCATCATTTCGATGTCGAACAGGGTGCGCTGCTCCAGCCGTTGCGCCTCGACCAGCCGCTGTTCCGAGCGCAGGAGCGTCAGGCGCTCCCTGAGTTCCCTCCTGATCTTGTCCACCGCGCCCTCCAGAGTCTCGCGCGGCGTCACATAGTGCGTCTTCGGATAGATGGTGACGCGTGGGACGCGGCGGCCCATTTCGCCGGTCAGCGGATCGAAGTAGCGGATTTCCTCGACTTCGTCGTCGAAGAGCTGCACGCGGACCGCTTCCCGCTCGGACTCGGCGGGAAACACGTCGAGAACGTCGCCTCGCACCCGGAACGTGCCCTGCCTCAATTCCGCCTCGTTGCGGGTGTACTGCAAATCCGCCAGGCGCCTCAGCAGCTCGCGCTGATCGACCCGGTCGCCGCGCACGAGGTGCAGGATCATCTGGAAGTAGGTGTCCGGATCGCCTAGGCCGTAGATCGCGGAAACGGTGGCCACCACGATCGTGTCCTTGCGTTCCATGAGCGCCTTGGTCGCCGACAGCCGCATCTGTTCGATGTGCTGGTTGATCGATGCGTCCTTCTCGATGTAGGTGTCGGTGGAAGGCACGTAGGCTTCGGGCTGGTAGTAGTCGTAATAGGAAACGAAGTACTCGATCCGGTTTTTCGGAAAGAAATCCCGGAACTCGCCGTAGAGCTGGGCAGCCAGCGTCTTGTTGGGCGCCAGCACCAGCGCCGGGCGCTGCTGCCGGGCCACGACGCTGGCCAGCGTATAGGTCTTGCCGGAACCGGTCACGCCCAGCAGCGTCTGGCGCGCCAGACCGGCTTCGAGTCCCTCGCACAGCCCGTCCACGGCCTGCGGCTGGTCGCCGGCCAACTGGAAATCGGCCTGCAGTTCGAAGCGGTCCGTCTTCATGCCGGCACTGTAGCATTTCCGGCGGTTCGCGCCGATAAAATACGGGCCGCAGAAACAAGCGAGCCCGATCATGACTACCGTCCAGCTTTCCGAGCGTGTTCAACGCGTCAAGCCGTCAGCCACCATTGCCGTATCGTCCCTTGCCCGCGAAATGCGCGCGGCGGGGCGGGACGTGCTCAGCCTGAGTGCGGGCGAGCCCGATTTCGACACGCCGAAGCACGTTTGCGCCGCGGCGGTCCGGGCCATGGAATCGGGCGACACGCGCTACACGGCGGCCGACGGCACGCCGGCGCTCAAGCAGGCCATCTGCAACAAGTTCGAGCGCGATAACGGGCTCGGCTTCGAACCCGGCCAGATCAGCGTGGGAGCCGGCGCCAAGCAGGTCCTCTACAACGTATGCGCGGCGGTGCTGAACCCTGGCGACGAGGCCATCGTGCTGGCGCCCTACTGGGTGTCCTACCCCGACATCGTCAAGCTGTGCGACGGCGAGCCGGTGGTCGTGTCCGCGGGACTGGACGCAGGCTACAAGGTCACGCCGGAACAGATCGAGGAAGCGATCACCGAACGCACCCGGCTGATCTTCTTCAATACGCCGAACAACCCCACCGGCGTCAGCTACACCCGCGCCGAGCTCGAAGCGCTGGGCGAGGTCCTCGCCGCGCACGAGCAGGTGCTGGCGGTGTCCGACGACATCTACGAGCACATCTACTGGGGCGACGAGCCCTGGCTGACGCCGGCCCAGGTCTGGACCGGCATGCAGGACCGCATCGTCACGATCAACGGCGTATCCAAGGCCTTCGCGATGACGGGCTGGCGCATCGGCTACGCGGCGGCCCAGGTGGACCTGGTCAACGCGATGCGCAAACTGTGCAGCCAGAGCACGTCCAATCCCTGCAGTATCTCGCAAGCCGCCGCCGCCGCGGCGCTGGGAGGCGACCAGTCGATTCTCGCCACGATGCGCGACGCGTTCCGGGAGCGCTACGAGTACATGTACGAGGCCGTCAACGCACTTCCGGGAATGCGCTGCCCTCCGGCCCAGGGCGCCTTCTACGTGTTTGCCGATGCGCGCGAGGCGATCCGGGCCAAGGGCCTGGACAACGACACGCAGATGGCCGAACTGATTCTTTCCGAGGCCGAAGTCGCCCTGGTGCCCGGCGCGGCCTTCGGCGCCGAAGGCCATCTGCGGTTCTCCTTTGCCTGCGGAATGGACGACCTCAAGGAAGCCATAAGCCGCATCGGGAAATTGCTCGCCTGAAACGCCCGATCCGGCTAAAATCGCGCCACGCTTCCCCGGTAGCTCAGTAGGTAGAGCGGTTGGCTGTTAACCAATTGGTCGCTGGTTCGAGTCCGGCCCGGGGAGCCATATTCGCGCTAGGATAGCGGGCACTCGCGGTCGCACGCGCTCTATTACGTGGAAGAACTCAGCGGACTCCTGCAAACCGTACTGGACACCGTGCTGTCGGTTGTCCCGAGCGACGTAACGCTGCAGGAAAGCCTGCTGCAGCTTGCGCTTGCGGCCCTGCTATGCCTTGGCGCATGGCTGATCCGCCGGCGCATGCACCCCGCAATCGTGGATTGGTGCGCAACCCGCCCGCGCTGGGAAAGAGCGCGGCGAATACTGGAGCCGCTGATCTGGCCACTGACCTGGCTGGTGTTCCTGAGCCTGCTGCTGGGCCTGTACGTCGCGGCGCAGCAGGATACCTGGCTGCTGGAGATTCTCAGCAGTCTGCTGATGGCGTGGATCGTGGTTCGCCTTGTGTCCAGGGCGATTCGCAATCCGATGCTTTCGCGCATCACTGCGGTCATCGCCTACGGAATGGCCGTGCTCAGCATCTGGGACCTGCTCGGTCCCACGATCGAGATCCTGGACGGTCCGCCCTTCGAGTTCACCCAGGGCGAATTCAGCCTGAGCGTCTACCAGGTCTTGACCACCGCCCTGCTTCTAGCGGTGCTGCTGAGCCTTGCGGCATTCGCATCCCGGCTCACGGAGCGGCGGTTGCGGGATGCCGACTGGGTGACGCCAGCCGGCCGGGTCCTGCTCAACAAGACGCTGCGCATTGCACTGTACGTATTCGCCATCCTCATCACCATCCGTCAGGTGGGCATCGACCTCACGGCGCTGGCGGTGATCGGCGGCGCGGTCGGCTTCGGTATCGGTTTCGGGCTGCAGAAGGTGTTCTCGAACCTGATCAGCGGGCTCATCCTGCTGATGGACAAGTCGATCAAGCCCGGGGACGTGATTACGGTGGAAGCGACCTACGGATGGGTCAACAAGCTGGGCGCCCGCTATGTCTCGATCATTACGCGGGACGGGATCGAGCACCTGATTCCCAATGAAACCCTGATCACCGAGCCGGTGTCCAACTGGACACACTCGGATGCCAATACGCGCCTGCGGATTCCGATCGGCGTGCATTATGAAACCGACCTGGAACTTGCCACGCGCCTGGGCGTCGAAGCGGCGCAGAGCCAGTCGCGAGTGCTCAGCGACCCCGCGCCGCGCTGCCTGGTCAAGGGCTTCGGCGAGTCGGCCATCGATCTGGAGATCCGGTTCTGGATCCAGGATGCCGACAGCGGTGTGTCGAACATCAAGAGCGCCGTCATTCTGGAGGTCTGGCGGATGTACCAGGAACACGGGATCAAAATTCCGTATCCGCAGCGTGACCTGCATATCAAGAGCGGGGAGATATAAAAAAAGCGGCAGGATCAACCTGCCGCTAGCCCTTTACCAGGGAGGGGGGATACAGTCAGGTTGCGATCATCGGGCAATCACGAAGAATCACCCGAGTCGGGTTCTTTCTTGTCTTCGAGGAGGATATCTTTTCTGTTATCCTCCAATACTTTAGGGCCGATACCTTGAACCTTCAACAGGTCTTCGACCGTTTCGAAGGGGCCGTTTTCCTCACGGTAGGTGACGATGGCCCGGGCCTTGGCGGGCCCGACGCCCCGCAGTTCGCGGGCTATCGTATCGGCGTCGGCCTCGTTGACGTTCACCGGTCCGCCGAATGCCCAGACCGGCGCCAGGGCCGCGACGATCATAACGATCCATTTGTTCATGCTTGCGTCTCCTCTTAAGCCATGCTCCGCTCCATCGGGGAGCGCAGACGGCGCAGGAGTTTGTTTCGCGCGGGAGCGCAGGGAAAGCAGGTAATTGGCCGCGTTTGGCGAATTAGACCTTACTTCGGCGATCAGGGCGCAAGAACAGAGATTAGGCGGGCCGATTCCCAGGCGCCGCACTCATTGCATCGCCACCCACGCGCTTCATCCTGATGTCCGCAGATGGTGCAGCGCCAGCGCGGCGGCCCGCCGCTGGCCGCGCCCAGTTCGTCGATCAGCGCTGTAAGCGACTCCTTGGAGAACTCCGCGGGCTCGCCCGCTCCATACGCTCGTGCGAACGCGGGCAGCCGTTCCTCCAGTGCGGCGAACAGGCAGCGGGACGAGGCCGGGCACAGGAGTTCGGGCTCCATCAGAAGGGCGCAGCCGACGGCGGGACCCAGCGCCGGATGGTCGGCCACAAGCCCCTCGAGCAGTTCGTCGACCGTCGTCCCGGCAAAACCATGCTGCCTCGCCAGGCCCAGAAGAATCAGCACGGCGGCTTCGGGATTGGAAGCTGCGAGAGCCAGGCTTCGGGACGGATCACGCGGATCCAGAACAGCCGGGTCAACCAGCAGCCTGGCGCTTTCGTCGGCTCCCCGCGCCGCCTTGCGCCAATAGCTGCGGGCCCGGCGCATTTCCCCTGCTCCCGCGGCCAGCGCCGCCAGTTCGCACAGGTAATGGCAACGCAATCTCGACCCCAGCGAGCTGTCCTCGCTGCGAACCTGTTCGGCCACGCCGACAGCGCGCTCCCAGTCGGATAATTGCTCGCAGACACCCAATTGCCGCTCCAGGGCATTCAGGCGCAGGGGCAGGTATTCCGCCGTGCGCACGTAGGCTTCCTCCGCCCGGTCCAGCATTCCGGCGGCCCGGTAGTCGTCGCCGATTTCCAGTCCGGCGTGGGCCCGTGTAGCGGCGTCGAGATCCTCCCGCGCCGCGATCGATTCGTGAATCTGCAGGGCCCGGCGCCAGTCCCCGCCGGACCGGAAATAGGCGGCCAGTTCGAACGCTGCGCCGGGTTCGCTGCTCTCCTCTTCCGCCTGCGCCAGGTAGGCGCTTACGGCCTTTTCCGAGCGCCGCGGAAGTTGCTGGGCATATTCCCTGAACCGCCGGTGCAGGCCCCGCCCGGAATCGCCCGAGCGCGCATACCAGTAGCCCAGGGCGGCTGCAAGAATCAGACCGCCCGCCATCGACACTAGAAAATCGGGAGGCATGGCGGATTAGTGCACTAGGTTTCGGCCGGGGCGGTTCCTTTGGCGTCCTGGCGCGATTTCCTATTGGAGGTGCGCCGCTTGAGCACGGCGCCGCCGGCGCACAGCAAACCGAAGAGCCAGCCCAGGCCGAAGGCGACGGTAAACGCAAGCGGCTTGGACAGACCGACCTCGGCAAAAGCGAGATCCAGTTCCACCGTACCCCGGTTGAGCAGCGCCAGGATGCCGGCGATCGATACGACGCCGGCCAGCAGCAGAATGTATATCCCGCGTTTCAGCCAGCGCCCGGCTTTCATGTCACGGCCTTACCGGCGCGCGGCATTGACTCGTTCGCGTAGCCGCTTCCCCGGACGGAACTTGGGGACGTATTTGCTCGGCAGCGCCACCGCCTCCCCGGTACGCGGATTGCGTCCGATCCGCGCGCGGCGATAACTGAGGCCGAAACTGCCGAAGCCCCGGATCTCGATGCCCCCTCCGGAAGCCAGCGTCTGTCCCATGAGGTCTATGACGTGCTTGACCGAAGCTTCCAGATCGGAGGACGAGAAATAACTGAAGCGATCGTCCTCAAGCAATCTGCGCGTAACGATCCGCACCAGTTCCGAGCGCGTTATTGCATTACGGGCGGCTGAGGCACTCATGTATCTTCGGCGTCGGCGTTCTCTTGCTGCTGGCTGCGCAGGAGTTCACCGAGCGTCGCTCCCTTGATCCGGTCTCCGACCTCGGCCTCGTAGTCCCGAAGGGCCTGCGCCTCGGCCTGTTCCTCCATCGCCCGCACGGACAGCGATACCGTCCTGGACTTGCGGTCCACGCCGACGATGCGCGCCTCGATGGACTGTCCGGGCTTGACCACCATGCGCGCGTCATCGACATGCTCGCGCGACAACTCGGCCACCCGCATGCGTCCCTTCACGCCTTCGCCGACCTCCAGTTCGATCATGCGCTGCTCGACGTTGGTAACGACGGCGGTCGCGACGCTGCCCTTTGGATGGTCCTTGAGGAAGCTGGCCAGCGGGTCGCCCTGCAACTGCTTGATGCCCAGCGAAATACGCTCGCGGTCGGCGTCCACGGAAAGCACTACGGCTTCGACCTCCTGGCCCTTTTCGTAGTTTCGCACCGCCTCGTCGCCGGGCAGGTCCCAGGAGAGGTCCGACAAATGCACGAGCCCGTCGATATTGCCTTCGAGCCCGATGAAAATTCCGAAATCCGTCATCGAGCGGACCTTGCCGGTCACGCGGTCGTCCCTCTTGTAATTGTTGGCGAAGTCCTGCCACGGATTCTCCAGGCATTGCTTCAGCCCCAGTGAAACCCGGCGCCGTTCTTCATTGATGTCCAGCACCATCACTTCGACCTCCTGTCCGACGTGAACGATCTTGCCCGGATTCACGTTCTTGCTGGTCCAGTCCATCTCCGACACGTGAACCAAGCCTTCCACGCCTTCCTCGATCTGCACGAAGCAGCCGTAGTCCGCCACGTTGGTGACCTTGCCGAACAGCCGCGTGTGCGGCGGATAGCGCCGCCCGATGTCCACCCATGGATCGTCGCCCAGTTGCTTGAGCCCAAGCGAGACGCGATTGCGTTCGCTGTCGAAGCGCAGGATCTTGACTTCCAGTTCCTCTCCCACGCGAACCACTTCCGACGGATGCTTGACGCGCCGCCAGGCCATGTCGGTGACGTGCAGCAAGCCGTCGATGCCTCCGAGATCGACGAAAGCGCCGTATTCGGTGAGGTTCTTGACCACGCCCTTGACCACCTGGCCTTCCTCCAGGCTGGCCAGCAGCGCCGCGCGTTCGGCGCTGTGCAGTTCCTCGATCACAGCGCGGCGCGACACCACCACGTTGTTGCGCCGCCGATCCAGCTTGATGACCTTGAAGTCCAGCTTGCGGCCTTCCAGGTAGGTGGTGTCGCGGATCGGATGCATGTCCACCAGGGAACCGGGCAGGAAAGCCCGAACATTGGAAACATCGACCGTGAATCCGCCCTTGACGCGCCCGCTTATGGCGCCCTGTACGATTTCTTCCTGTTCGAACGCCGACTCCAGGCTTTCCCAGACCCGCGTTCGCTTGGCGCGCTCGCGTGACAGGCGGGTCTCGCCGAACCCGTCTTCCATTGAATCCAGGGCGACCTCGACTTCGTCTCCTATGTCCACTTCCAGTTCGCCGGTCTCGTCGGTGAACTGGCTGGCGGGGATCAGCGCCTCGGACTTGAGTCCGGCGCTTACGGTTACGATCTCCGGTGATATATCGATCACCTGCGCCGAGAGTATCTCTCCCGGCCGGAAATTCTTGTCAGCGAGATTGGCTTCCACCAACTCTGCGAAACTTTCTGCCATTAAGGGCCTCAATGTAGTGCGGGCGTGCAATCCAGCTACGCTCGCGGTTGCCATTCCACGCGCCTGCCGTCCTGGCCGGCGCCAATTCCGCTATCGGTCCGCCTTCTCAGGCCACACTTCCGTTACCAGACGCCACGCCGCTTTCCTGGTTTGCCGGATATCCAGCTTCGTGGTGTCCAGCACCACCGCATGAGGCACTACCTTCAGTGGCGCCAGCGTACGGGCCGAATCGCGAAGATCGCGATCGGTCAGATCGCGGATCAAGTCGCGCATATTAGCATTGATTCCCTTTTGCTTCAATTGTTTATGGCGACGCCTGGCACGCTCCTCGGGGGTCGCCGTGAGGTAAATCTGCAGCTCTGCGCCCGGAAAAACCACCGACGCCATATCGCGGCCTTCGGCCACCAGTCCGGGCGCCCTGCGAAAGGCGCGCTGCCGCTTGAGCAAAAAGTTCCGCACGGCCGGCAACGGGGCGACGACCGACGCCGCCACACCCGTTTCCTCTTCACGGATCGCGCTGCTGACGTTTTCGCCGTTCAGGTAGATCATTTCGCCGTCGTGAGCGGCTTCCAGTTCGGGAGGCGAATCCGCCAGGTGTGCGGCGATCCTCTCCTCCCCGGCGTGCACCAGCCCGGCGCGAAGCAGGGACAGCGATACGGCCCGGTACAGGGCGCCGCTGTCCAGTCTCCGCCAGCCCAGCCTCTCCGCAAGATAGCGCGCGATCACCCCCTTGCCCGCCGCGGCGGGACCATCGATGGCGACCACCGGCGCCTGGGCGGGAGGGTTATTCGATCGGCTCAAGGTTCAAGCCCAGCTGCAATGCGGTGTCGGCGAATCCCGGAAACGAAGTGTCAACGCAATCCACATCGCGAATGACCACCGGGCCCTTCGCCACAAGCCCCAGGACCGCAAAGGCCATCGCCACGCGATGGTCGCCCTCGCAGTCGATTTCCCCGCCCAGAATGCGGCCGCCGCGTATCCGCGCGCCGTCGGGAGTCTCCTCGCAGTCCACTCCCAGTTTCCTCAGGCCCGACACCATTGCCGCGATCCGATCGCTTTCCTTGAGCCGCAGTTCCCCGGCGCCCTCGATCACGGTTTCCCCCATCGCGCAGGCCGCCGCCGCGAACACGGCCGGCATCTCGTCGATCGCCGAGGGAACCAGCGAAGCGGGAATCAGCGCGCCCTGGAGCATTCCGGGCTTCGCCATAACGTCCGCCACCGGCTCGGCCCCCGAAGTGCGTCGCGCGGCGATCTGCAATATGCCTCCCATGGCGTCCATCATCCGCAGAAAGCCCGTGCGGGTGGAGTTCACGCCCACGGCGCCGACCTGGAGCTCCCGCGGACCGATCAGTCCCGCCAGCATCAGGAATGCCGCCGAGGAAAAGTCGCCCGGAACGTCGATCCGCGTCGCCCGCAACGGTTGCCTTCCGATCAGGCAGGTTCGGCCATTGGTCCGCTCGATCGACATCCCGAAGCTCGGAAGCATCCGCTCCGTGTGGTCGCGCGTCGGCACGGGCTCACTCACACAGGTCTCGCCCCGGGCGCCCAGGCCGGCCAGCAATATCGCGGACTTCACTTGCGCACTCGCAACCGGGAGCTCGTACGAAACGCCCGTGATCCCGGAATTGGCCGCAATGCTCAACGGCGGCCGTCCGTCCTCGCCCAGCGCGTCAATGCGCGCGCCCATCCGGGCCAGGGGTTCGATGATCCGGCGCATGGGCCGGCGGTTGAGCGAGTCGTCGCCGTGCAGCTCGGCAGACACGCCCTGACCGGCCAGCAGGCCGGCGAGGAGCCGCATCGAAGTTCCGGAGTTGCCGCAATCCAGTGGGCCGTCAGGCGGGTTCAGGGTCGCCCCGCCACGCACCAGCAAACGGTCCTGAGCCAGCCGGGAAATCCGGACACCCAGCGCTTCCAGAGCCCTTGCGGTGGCGACGCAGTCGTGTCCGGGAAGGAAATTTACAATCTCGCTCTCGCCCTCCGCGAGCGCCGCAAGCATCACGGCGCGGTGGGAGATCGACTTGTCTCCCGGTACTGTTAGCGGTCCGGGCGACGGCGTGGCGGGAATGCGGCTGACGCGCCAGGACCTCAGAAGCGTACTCCTTTCACGATCTCACACCCAGATCCCGTACGCGCAGGATACCCTCCATGCCGCGCAGGCGCTTGAGCACCGAGTCCGGGGCCTGGTCGTTGAGATCCAGCATGGTGTAGGCAAGGCGGCCGCGCGACATATTCATCATCGACTCGATGTTGAGATTCTCCTGCGCCAGCACGGCGGAGACTCTCGCCACGATCCACGGCACGTTTTCATTGGCGATCGTCAGCCGGTAACCGCTGCCGCGCGGCTGGTCGATCACCGGGAAATTCACCGATCCGCGCACATTGCCGTCTTCCAGGTAGGCCCGCAGGTTCTCCGCGGCAATCACGGCGCAGTTCACCTCTGCTTCGGAAGTGGAGGCGCCCAGATGCGGGAGCAGGATCGCGCCCGGATGGCCCATCATTTCGGGCTCGGGAAAATCGCAGACGTAGCACGACAGCCAGCCCGAATTCAGGGCCTCAAGAACGGCGCCGCTCTTCACGATGCCGCCGCGGGCGAAATTGAGCAGGACTCCACCCTTGCGCATGCTGCTGATCAGCTCTTTTCCCACCAGCCCGCGGGTCTCGTCCATCAGAGGAACGTGGATGCTGACGAAATCCGCGCCAGCGAACACGTGTTCCAGGCTTTGTCCCTTGCCGACCTGCGAGGACAGCTCCCAGGCCCGGTCCAGCGCAAGGGCGCGGTCGTAGCCGAACACCTTCATCCCCATCCCGATCGCGGCGTTGGCCACTTTCACGCCTACCGCGCCCAGGCCCACCACGCCCATGACCCGGCCGGCCAGTTCGCGGCCCGCGAACCGCTTCTTGTGCGCCTCCACGGTCTTGCGCAGTTCATCGGCGGGCAGGTCCATGGTGCGCAGGTGGTCCCAGGCCGGCAACAGGTTGCGGGCCGCCATCAGCATGCCGGCCACGACCAGTTCCTTGACGGCGTTGGCGTTGGCGCCGGGCGCGTTCAGCACCGGGATCCCCCGCTTCGCCAGGACGTCCACCGGGATATTGTTGACGCCGGCGCCCGCGCGCGCCACGACCTCGACGCTGTCGGGGATCGTTTCCGAATGCAGGTCATGCGAACGCAGCAGGATTCCGTCGGGCGAATCCGACCCGGACGGGGCCTTGAAGTGCTCCGCGGGCAGGCGCGCGAGGCCCTCGTTGGCGATGCTGTTGTAAATTCGGATATTGAACATTGCTTGTTTCCAGTAGGGACGACACCCATAGGGGGGCGCCCATGGGCGCCCGCCCGAGCGTCCGCCTCAGGCCCTCCTTTCGAACTCCTCCATGAAGCCGACCAGCGCCTCGACGCCTTCTTCCGGCATGGCGTTGTAAATCGAGGCCCGCATGCCTCCGACCGCGCGGTGGCCCTTCAGGCCATACAGGCCCTGGGCCTCTGAAGCTTCGAGGAAGGTCCCGTTCAACTCCGGGTCGGCGAGCATAAACGGCACGTTCATCCACGATCGCCATTCCGGGGCGACGTGATTGGCGTAGAAATCGGAGCCGTCGATGCAGTCGTACAAGCGCATCGCCTTGCGCCGGTTGCGTTCCGCCATCCCGGCCACTCCGCCCTGCCCCGCAACCCAGCGAAACACCAGCGAGGCCACGTACCAGGAAAACGTCGCCGGCGTGTTGAGCATGGACCCGGCGGCGGCGATCTTCCGGTAATTGAAGGCCAGCGGCGTATCCTCGGGCACGCGCTCCAGCAGGTCGCGGCGCATGATGACCACGGTCACGCCGGCCGGTCCGAGGTTCTTCTGCGCGCAGGCGTAGATCAGCCCGAAGCGATCCACCGGAATCGGCCGCGAGAGCAGCGTGGAGGACATGTCGCAGACCAGGGGTGCATGGTCCACGTCCGGCGGCGGGTCGATCTCCAGTCCGTGCAGCGTTTCGTTCGCGGTGTAGTGGAAATAGGCCGCGTCGTCACCCAGCGCCCATTCGCCGCGCGCCGGCACCGAGCGGTACTGCAGCGCCTCGCCATCGGCGACGACACGCAGCGGCCGGAGTCTGGCGGCCTCGGACGAAGCCTTCCGGCCCCAGTGCCCGGTGATCAGGTAATCCACGCCCTGCCCTTCGCGGGCCAGGGTCATCGGGATCGTTGCAAACTGAAGCGTGGCGCCGCCCTGCATGAACAGCACGGCGTATTCATCGGAAATCCCGAGCAGCTCGCGCAGGTCCCGTTCGGACTGCTCGGCGAGCTCGATGAACTGACGGCCCCGGTGGCTGTCCTCCATGACCGACAGGCCGCGGCCCTGCCAGCTCAGCAGTTCCTCGCGCGCCTGCTCCAGCACGGCAAGCGGAAGGTTCGCCGGACCGGCGCTGAAGTTGAAGATCCGATCCATGCCTATTGCGTGGAAGCGGATTCTTCCTCTTCCCCCGCCAGGGTGCAGAACCCGGCGACGCGGTCGCCCTTGTCGGGCCGCATCAGCCGCACGCCGTGCGAATAGCGCCCCTGTATGGAAACGTCGCCGGCTGCCGTGCGCAGCAGCGTGCCGCCGGCGGTCATCAACATCGCCTCGTCGCCCTCCCGGACCAGGGCGGCGCCGATCAGCTTGCCGTTGCGCCCCTCGGTGCGGATAGAAATCACGCCCTGGGCCGCCCTGCCCTTGCGCGGGAACTCGCTCACGGGCGTTCGCTTGCCGAAACCCTTGGTCGTGGCCTGCAGGACCCAGGCATCGTCGGTGTCGCCGTCCACGATCAGCGCCGCCACGACCCGGTGCTTCTTCTTGAGCCTCTGGCCGATCACGCCCGCCGCGATACGCCCCATCGGCCGCACATTGGACTCGGAGAAGCGCGCGGCCCGCCCATTGCTCGCCAGCAGGATGACGTCGCTGTCGCCATCGGTGATCGCCGCCTCCATCAAGCGGTCCTTCTTCTTCAGGCTCAGCGCATAGATTCCGGTGCGGCGGATTTTCGCAAACGCGTCCAGCCGGGTCTTTTTCACCCGACCCTTGCGGGTGGCCATGAACACGAAGCGTCCATGATCGAAGGAATCCACGGGCAGGACCGAATTGACCTGCTCGCCCTCCTCGAGCCCCGGCAGCAGGTTGGCGATCGGCAGTCCGCGCGTTGCGCGGCTCTGCGTGGGTATCTCGAAGGGCCGAAGCTGGAACACGCGGGCCCGGTCGGTAAAACACAGCAGCGTCGAGTGCGAATTGGTCACGAACAACTGGTCGATGAAGTCCTCCTGGCCGACCGAGGCGCCGCGCTTGCCTCGCCCGCCCCGTCCCTGGGTCCGGAAGGTCTCCAGTTCCTGCGTCTTCACATAGCCGCGCCACGACAGGGTCACGAGCACCTCGCGCCGCGGAATCAGGTCTTCGTCCGCCGTGCGCGTGTAGTCGGCGATAATTTCGGTGCGGCGTTCGTCGCCGTACTCGCCGCGCAGTTCAATCAGTTCGTTGCGCACCACTTCGAGCAGCCGGTCCGGATCGCGCAGGATATCCGTAAGCTCCTCCATCTTCCGCAACAGTTCGGCGTATTCGTCGAGGATCGCTTCCTGCTCGAGTCCGGTCAGGCGCTGCAGGCGCAGTTCCAGTATCGCGCGCGCCTGTCGGTTGCTGAGGCGGTAGCCCCGGTCGCTGAGGTTGGGAAGTTCCGTTAGCGCAGCCTGGGCCCGCTCCAGCAGTCCCCGCACCGCCCCCGGCGCCCAGATTCTCGCGGTGAGCGCTTCGCGCGCCTCCTGCGCGTTGCTCGAAGCCCTGATCAGCGCCACGACCTCGTCGATGTTGGCCAGCGCCACCGTCAGGCCTTCCAGCACATGCGCTCGCGCTTTCGCCCGGCGCAGATCGTGGACGCTGCGCCGCGTGACCACGTCGCGGCGATGGTCGAGAAAATGCTCGAGCATCTGCTTGAGATTCAGTAACTGCGGGCGCCCTCCGCATAGCGCGACCATGTTGATGCCGAAGCTGGATTCCAGCGGCGTGCGTCGATACAGATTGTTGAGGACGATTTCGGCGCTGACGTCGCGGCGCAACTCCACCACCACCCGGGTGCCGTCCTTGTCGGACTCGTCCCGGACTTCCTGGATGCCGGCGATCTCCTTCTTGCGGGCCAGCAGCGCGATCTTCTCCACGCAGCGCGCCTTGTTCACCCGATACGGAAGTTCCGTGACCACGATCGAGTCGCGCGTCTTCCCCTCCTCGATCTCCGCCCGCGCCCGGAGCTGAATTGTTCCGCGTCCGGTCCGGTAGGCCTCGGCCATGCCGGCCTCGCCCACGATCTGGGCCGCGGTCGGAAAATCCGGTCCCGGCACGTGCTCCATCAATTCAGCAATGCCGATATCGGGTTCGTGGCTCAGGGCCAGCGCGGCATCGATGACTTCGCGCAGGTTATGCGGGGGAATATTGGTGGCCATGCCCACGGCAATCCCCGATGCGCCGTTGACCAGCAGGTTGGGGAGCCGCGCCGGCAGCACCGTCGGCTCCTGTTCCGCCCCGTCGTAGTTGTCGACAAAGTCCACCGTCTCGCGGTCGATGTCGGTGAGCATGAGCGCGGCGATCGGCGCCATCCGGATCTCGGTGTAACGCATCGCCGCGGGTGCGTCGCCGTCCATGGAACCGAAGTTGCCCTGACCGTCCACCAGTGGGTAGCGCAGCGAGAAATCCTGCGCCATGCGAACGATCGCGTCGTACACGGCCGTATCGCCATGCGGGTGATAGCGGCCTATGACGTCGCCGACAATCCGGGCCGACTTCTTGTACGGCCGGTCATGCAGGTTCCCCAGCTCCCGCATGGCGTGGAGGATGCGCCGATGAACGGGTTTGAGGCCGTCGCGAACGTCGGGGAGGGCCCGGCCCACGATGACGGACATCGCATAGTCCAGATAGGACCGGCGCATCTCCTCTTCGAGCTTTACCGGTACGATTTCAGGGGCGGGCCCGGCCATGCAAAAAACGCGCCGCGTCAAAGGCGGCGCATAGCGGTTTCTACGCCGTCAATTCTACCACCGATGCCCTGTTTTCCCTATGGCCGGACGACGCAATTTGGCACCATTGCGGGCTTCCCGGCCGTTCGGGAATCCCGCCAAAATGTAGGTCTCGAAGGTGTATAGTAGGTCGATTGGCGGGGAGCGCCTCTTCCGCTTCCCAACACACTTAGGGGCAACACACATGAACAGACTTGACGAACACAGAGACCTTACCTGGCGAAAATCGGGATCGGCTTTTGCCTGGCTTCTTTCAGTCATTGCAGGATTGGCACTGAGCATTGGCGTCGCTACAGCCCAGGAAGAGGCCGGCGATGCGGAATACGAGGAAGCTCTGGAACTGGCCGACGTGCGGGTCACCGGCAGCCGCCTGAACCGCCCGCCCTCCGAGCTGTCCGGTAACCTTGTCGTGCTGGATCGCGAGGACATCCGCGCTTCGGGAGAACTCACGCTGGCGCGCGTTCTGCGGCAACTTCCGCAAAACGTTAACTCCACCAACGAAACATACGGCTCCACGCTGAACGGCGCGCGCAACGTGACCGGCGCGTCCACCGTGAACCTGCGCGGTCTGGGCAGCGAATCCACGCTTATTCTCATCGATGGCAGGCGAGTGGGTTACAGCGGTATTCTGGGTGGAGTGACCGATATTTCCACGATTCCGCTGTCAATGGTGGATCGCATTGAAATCCTGCTCGACGGCGCATCCGCCATCTACGGCTCGGACGCAGTGGGCGGCGTGGTGAACATCATTACGCGCCGCGACTACGCCGGAGTGGAACTGGATTTGAACTACGGCCGCCCGCACAAGAGCGGCTACAGCGAAACGCAAGGCAATATCGGCGGCGGCTTTTCCTGGGGAAGCGGGCGCCTGAACGCCGGTTACGAGTACTTCCGCGATACCGGCCTGGACGCTTCCAACCGTGATTCGATCATTGTATCGAACCGAAGCACCCTGCTGACCACCAATCAAAAGAACACCGCGGCCGGCCCGCAGATTCGCGTCTGGACCAATTTCTTCGATGATGGCTGTAACTCCGATGCCCCCATCTGGGATCGACGGCGCGCAGTGGTGTACGAGCTTGGCGGCCGGGTCATCACCCGGGATGAATACGCCGCTCTGGATGCCGAGCAGCAAACCATGGCCACCTGCGTCAATGACTTCACGCTGCCGGCCGGCTTCCAGCACACCGACAGCCTGAGTTCTCTCGACATTGTCGGCGAGCCGCACTGGGGCGAGGCTGCCGAGCAGGGCTACAGCCTGCGGCCGGAACGCCAGCGCCACTCGGTTTTTCTCGGGGTTGACCAGGAGTTGGCCGGCACGCTGGTTCTGCACGGCAACATCCGGGCCACGCGAAAGGACGCCGAACAGGAATCCGGTCTTATCCAGGTTGGCGGAACGCTGCACGCCAACAGCCCCTTCAATCCCTTCGGGACCCAGGTATCGCTGACCGGCACGACGCCCGATTATCCGCCCACCACGTATGACTCGACGAGGGACGAGTTGTATGTGGGCCTGGGCGTGGAAGGAACGTTCGGCACCTGGTCCTGGCAAGCGGATTTCAGCAGTTCGAGCTCCGAAACGGACACACAGCGCCTGAACGTCAGGGATCCGGCGTATGGCCTCGGAGTCAATTCAGATGGAGTAAGCGAGGCCGTCATTGGCCGCTTCAGCCGCATCCTGGAACCGGCGTGCGCGGACAAGGTAGCGGAGCTGGGCGGCACCCGCTACAGCTACAGCTCCTTCTTCGGCGGCAACTGCACCGTTTACGGCGCCCCGCCTGATCCCATCAACCCGTTCGGCGATATCTCCCCGTACATCATCCCTGACGTGTACTCCGGGGCGAAGAATGAACAACTGCAATTCGAGGCCCTGGCGCGGGGCGAACTGTTCAGCGCTCCGGGCGGCACGATAGCGCTGGTGGTGGGCTACGACTACCGTCAGGACACCCTGGATTCATTCAATGAAATGGCCAACTATCTGGCCAGCGCCACAGCAACGGGCAGCTCTCCGTTCAACACCCAGATCAGCCGCGATAACCACGCCGCCTTTGTGGAAGGCCTTATACCGCTGATTGGCGCCGATAACGCCATGTCAGGCATCCAGCGCCTCAACCTTACGTTTTCCGGGCGCTACGACTCCTACTCGAACGTGGAAGTCGATTACCGGCAAACGGAATCCGCGACAGCCGAGTCGGTCGAAGCCAAGGATCCGGGAAGCGAATTCACCTGGTCCGGGGGGGCGGTGTATCGCCCGAACGACAGCATGCTGTTCAAGGCAAACGTTTCGACTGCCTTTGTGGCGCCGCAACTGAATCAGTTGCTGCAAAAGTCCCTGTACGAGAGCAACCCCCGGTCATTGTGGTATTACCGACCAGGCGGGAGCGGCTCGATCACTACGCTGCCCGGCGACAAGGTATTCGGATACAGCGGCGGAAATGATCAACTCAAGTCCGAAACCGCCGACACGCTGAGCCTGTCGGGCGAATTTTCTCCGGCTTTTCTGCCCGGCGTTTTCTTCAAGGTGGCCTGGAGCGACACGGATTACAAGGACCGGATCTACAAGCTGCCGGTGCCGATCATCTACCTCGATGACCTGCCGTCCAACGTGATGTATATCGAAGCGGATGACATCTACGTGTTGGATGACCGCTGGATCAACGTCTCGGCGCTCGAACGCTCGGGTATTGACTACGAGTTCCGTTACGAGTGGGAGATGGGCCTTAACGAATACAACATCACCGTTCGGCGCACCTACACCAACAAGCACAGGGTACAAGTGGACCCCGCCAGCGGCATTGTGCATGACCTGGTGACAAGCCGTGACGATTCCGGGCCGGAAGACACCGTCTTGCCACCGGTTCCCAAACACAAGACCACCGCACAGTTCACCTGGTCGCGCGGGAGCCTGTTCCTCAGCCTCGACGTAGAGGGAGGTGACGAAACCCGGCGCATCGGCAGCTTTTTCTCCTATATAGACGAGCCGGCAACGCTCTACGACCTGGTACTGGGTTACGGATTTGACGACAACACTCTATTCTCATCCCCGAACTGGCTGAGGGGCGTTGAGTTGACGCTAACGGTGAATAACCTGACCAATGCCTTTTCCAAGTACACGCGGATAACCGAGTCAACCGGCGAACGCGCCACGAATCAGATCAATCCGCTCACGGAATGGACCCAGGGACGCTCCTACCGCTTGAACATACACAAGTCGTTCTGACCGTGAGGAATGGCTTGACCGTTTGAGAATAAGGAACTGTCGAAAAATGCTGCGCCCGTCGCTGCCCTCCCGGTGGCGACGGGCGCCGTCGTCAAGGCGCAAGTTTTCGGCTGGAGAACACGTATGAAACATAATCACACTGGGCTTCTCCTCTCGAAGAGGCTCTTTCCCTTGACCGTGATTGTCGCCTGCTATGCGCTGACAGCATGGGGTTGCGGTAATTCGCGGGAACCTGTGGCGAGCGCCGATACCACACCGCAATACACCATTTCCGGCAATTTGATCGAACTGCTTGAGGAAGGCGAAGCAGTGCTGAGCCGCGGAAATTCGGTGCTTGGGGGTTCCGACGAGATCGTCCGCGCGGAAATCAATGGCGGGGAGTTCGAGTTGACAGCCGAATTCGACCAGGGCGGAGCGGTCCGGCTGTCGGTCATGAACGTCGACGAAGAATCGAAGGGATCGGTGCAGTTCATCCTCGAGCCCGTGGATATCACTATTGTGTACGCTGGCGACGTGGCTGGGCTGAGGGCCCGGGGCGGGCCGTATCAGCAGCAGATTGTTTCCAGCTGGCAGGACAGCGACGAATACGACGAGGCCCTGAATGCCTACCGGGACGTCATGGATCGGCGCAAGGGATTGGAAGAGGGCGACGAGGGCTATGAAGAGCTCCAGGACGAATCCTGGGAACGCTACCGGGCCCTGAACAAGATTCGCTTCGATGCCCTGCGCGCGATTGCGGAATCGCCGGACGACCCACTGGCCAGCCTTTACGCGGTGCAGCTTGGCGGCCTCGGGGGCCAGGACGCTCTTACGCGCCTGAACGCGCTGGAGACTGAGCTTGGCGCCCACCCTGCCCTGGTGGCCATGCGCAGCCGGGTCAACAAGGGGATCGAATTGCGGGCCGCCTACGCAGCCATGCAGGAAGGCGCGCAGGTCGAGGACTTTTCGAGCATCGGCCTGGACGAACTTGAGTATCACCTGCAGGACTCGCGGACGGCGAACAATTTCACGCTGGTGGAGTTCTGGGCTTCCTGGTGCGGACCCTGCCGCGCGGAGAACCCCAACCTCATAGCGAGCTACGAGCACTACGGGCCCGAGGGTTTCGAGATTTTTGCATTTTCGCTGGACGACGACCGCGATGACTGGTTCGAAGCCAGCGAGGAAGACGCCATCCCCTGGATCAATACCAGCGACCTGCTTGCCTACGACAGCCCCGTCCCCGCGCAATTCGGCGTGACCGCAATCCCGATGAACTTTCTGATCGACACTGAAGGAACCATCGTGGCAAAGAACCTGCGCGGCGAAAAACTCGACGTAAAGCTGGCCGAACTGATCGACGGTGTTCCTTCGCCCTCCGATCAGTAAGTCAATGAACAGGCGGCCGCATGAGGCGGCTGGCGCTGCGCTCGGGGTGCTGCTGGCGGTAACGCTCGCGGCCTGCGGGGGCGGTGGTGGCGGCAGTACGCCGCCGAGCCCGCCGCCTCCCACGCAGCCGCCACCGCCGCCGCCGGTCAACCCCCTGAACGACGACGTTCGCGCCGTCGCGGTGACCGAGCTGGAACTCAACGGCGATCCGGCGACGCCCAGGGATGCCGTGCAAACCCGGCCCGACGACGATCCGCTCGTGAAACTGGGCCAACTCCTATTCTTCACGCAGACGCTCTCGGCCAGCTTCGACGTGTCCTGCGGCAGTTGCCACCATCCCGACTTCGCCGGCGGCGACGGACTGTCGCTGGCAGTGGGCGTGGCGGCGGCAAACAGCGCCACGCTGGGTCCCGGACGCCAGGTCGATCCGGAGCAGGATCTTGATCCGCGAGCGGACGGCGGCCCCAACGTGCACCGGAACTCGACCACGACATTCAACGCCGCACTGTTCGACCGGGTGCTGACCTTCGACGGCGGAATTGCCGTGCTCGACGACGAAACCCTGCCGGGCGGGCGTGGACAGCACATCCAGACTCCGGAATCCCGGCAGCGCAGCGACTCAAGCCCGGTGTCGGGTCTGCTTGAGTTCTCGGCCAAGCTGCCGCTCAACAACAACAACGAGATGCGCGGATTCCGCTACACCGAATACAGCACGGCGGACGAATACCGGGGGCACGTGATCCGCCGGCTGCGCGGCGAAGTCGATACCGCGCTCAATCAGGATCCGAACGGTCCCGCCAACTGGCTTGCGGAGTTCCGGCTCGCCTTCGATACGCCCGAGGCGGCGGCCGACGAAGTGATCACCATGCCCAATTTGCAGCGCGCGCTGGGCGCCTACATGAACTCGCAGATTTTCGTCGATACGCCGTGGCGCCGGTTCCTGGGCGGCGAAAACGGCGCCATTTCGGATGACGCCAAGCGCGGCGCCCTGCTGTTCCTGCGCGATCCGGACGACGGCGGACACGGATGCGCGCAATGCCACGCGGGCGACCGCTTTACCGACGAAAAGTTCCACAATGTCGGTTTTCCGCAGCTCGGCCGGGGATTCGTGCGCGCCGACCGGTCCGACCTTGGCCGCTGGCTTGAAACGCTGGCGGAGTCAGACCGCTTCGCGTTCCGAACGCCGAGCCTGCTCAACGTGGCGGAAACCGCGCCATATGGCCACGCGGGCAGCTTCGCGACGCTCGCCGACGCGATCGCCTACCATGCCGATCCACGCGCAGGCGTAAACAGCTTCGATTTCATGCTGCTCGAGCTCGACCAGTTCAGCCGGCTCGGGATGGAATACGATCACGCCGAACCGCACACGCGCGCTGCGATTGACGCGTCCAGCTTTGCCGCGAGCGAAGACATTCTTCCCGCGCAGACCTTGCCGGGCAACGAAGTCGATCAATTGGTCGCTTTCCTCGAAACACTGAGCGACGACTGCGTCACCGACGAGAACTGCATCGATGCGTGGACGCCGTCCGGGGACGACGACCCGGACGGCAATCTGTTCGTGCGCGACCGTTCTTCCGGTGCGCCGGTCTTCTTCAACCCGAGCAGCCCGGAGGACTATCCGGAACAAGTCCCGCTCGCGTTCCCGCCGACCCAACCGCTCGCGACCTTCGCTGACGTCGAGAACTGCGGCAATGGGCTTGCGGGCGCCCGCAACACCGGCAACCTGGCGTTCCGGCGCAGAAGCGATACGGGCTTCGGACTCATCGACGGCCACGGTTACCTGTTCGAAACCTGGACCGACGATCTGCAAAATCTGGAGGTTGCAATGATTGCCGGCGGCGTAACGGCAACCTACCTCGACGACGATTGCTGGGCCGACATCGTCTTTGCCGGCGGCGACCAACGAACCGGCATACGGACCTATCGGAACATGGAGGGTTCGTGGTTCCAGGCCGTCGAATGGCTTGACGGCCTTACCCAGAAGAGTTACACGGGCGCCGCCAGCGTAGATCTCAATGGCGACTATCGCCGCGAGCTGTTATTCGGCAACCTCTTCGACGTTGCTGTGCCGGTGTTCGCCAAGCACGCATCGGGGCGCTACGAACCGATTGCCGATCTGCCCATGACGCGCCCGACCTACGGCATTTCGGCCGCCCCGCTCGACGCAAGCGGCTTCCCGTATTTCTATCTTGGCCACTGGTCCGGCCTGGGGACCGCGGGAACGGCGCCCGCGCTGTGGAAGAACGACGGCACGACGCTTTATCCTTGGGACGCGCAGGCGGGCACGACCGCGAACGACATCAATCAGGAGTTCAATTTCACGCCGGCCTTCGCCGATTTCACCGGCGACGGGCTTACCGACCTCGTGGTCGCCTCGGATTTCGAGACCAGCGTGACCCTGCACAACGCCGGTTCGTTGTCCGACGGACCAAGCTTCGTTGACCAGACCAACCGTGACGTAATCACGGACGAGAACGGCATGGGCAGCGCGCTGCTCGATATCGATAACGACGGCAATCTCGAATGGTTCGTAACGTCGATTTACGATGCGACCATACCGCGCGGGCTCTGGGGCAGGACCGGCAATCGCCTTTACCGCAACGCGAGCACGGCGGAAGGGATCGCGTTCGAGGACATCACCGACGCGGCCGGCGTACGGAACGGCCTTTGGGGCTGGGGCGCCTGCGCGGCGGATTTCAATAACGACGGTTTTGCCGACATCTTCCATGTGAACGGTTTCGGCTACTTCCCGTTTGACGACGACACGAAAACCGAATACGACACGCTGACCAAGGACATCTTGCAGGCCAAACCCTCGCGGCTGTTCATCAACGACGGCGATGGGACGTTTACCGAGGCGGCGCACGACTGGCGTATCGACGCCCCCTCCGAAGGGCGCGGCCTCGCCTGCTTCGACCACGATCGCGACGGCGACATCGACATCGTGCTGCTCGATCATTCGACCGGCCTGCAGTTCTACCAAAACCAGTCCGGCAGCGCGTCGGGACGGGCCTTCCTGAACATCCGCCTGGTAGGAGCTGCGCCGAACACCGACGCCCTCGGCGCACGGGTGACCGTCACGGCCGACGTCGGCCAGGGTTTCGGCACGCAGACGCAGCTCAGGCTCAGCCAGGCGAACAGCAACTACAACAGCCAGAACCCGCCGGACCTGCATTTCGGGCTGGGGCAGGCGGCGATGGCCGAAAGCGTTCGCGTTGAATGGCCCGGCGGCGCCGAACTCGTTTGCGCGGACGTCGCGGCCAATCAGTTCATCGTGCTCGACCAGCGCCTCGGCGATTCGGCCTGCCCCGCCCCCTGAGCACAGGGCGCGGTAAAGCGTCAATAAGAGCGCGGCATGCCGAGGACGTGCTGGCCGATGTAGCTCAGGATCATGTTGGTGGAGACGGGCGCGACCAGGTAAAGGCGCGTCTCGCGAAACTTGCGTTCCACGTCGTACTCCTCCGCGAAACCGAATCCACCGAACGTCTGAACGCAGGCCTCCGCCGCTTCCCAGGCGGCTTCCGAAGCCAGTAGCTTGGCCATATTGGCCTCCTTGCCGGCGGATAGCCCCCGGTCGAATTTCTCCGCCGCGTCAGTGACCATCAGGGTGGCCGCTTCAATCGAGGCGTAGGCCCGGGCGATCGGGAACTGCACCCCCTGGTTGCGGCCGATCGGCCGGCCGAACACTTCCCGCTCGCCGGCGTAGGCGGCGGCCCTGTCGATGAACCAGCGTCCGTCGCCGATGCATTCCGACGCGATCAGCGTGCGCTCGGCGTTCATCCCGTCCAGGATGTAGCGAAAGCCCTGCCCCTCCTCGCCGATCAGGTTCTCCGCCGGGACGCGCACGTCATCCATGAAGACCTGTGTGGTGGCGTGATTCATCATCGTGCGGATCGGGGTGATGCTCAGGCCGGGCGCCTCGCGCATGTCCACCATCAATACGGACAGGCCTTCCGTTCGGCGCTGGACCTCCTCGCGCGGGGTGGTCCGCGCCAGCAGGATCATCAGGTCGGAGTGTTCCGCCCGCGACGTCCAGATTTTCTGACCGTTCACGACGTAATCGCCGTTCTCCAGCCGGGCGGTCGTGCGCAATGCCAGCGTGTCGGTGCCGCTGCCCGGTTCGGTTACCCCGAATGCCTGCAGGCGCAGATCGCCCGAGGCGATGTCCGGCAGCCAGCGCTGCTTCTGTTCGCTGCTGCCGTGACGGAGCACCGTGCCCATCGTGTACATCTGCGCGTGGCAGGCGCCGGCATTGCAGCCGGAGCGATGTATTTCCTCCAGAATCGCCGTGGCCGCCACCAGGCCCAGGCCGCTGCCGCCGTACTCCTCGGGGATCAGCGCGCCCAGAAAACCGCTCTCGGTCATGGCCTGCGTGAATTCCGTGGGATAGGCCCGCTCGCGATCCAGATCGCGCCAGTACTCCCCCGGAAAGTCGGCGCACACGGCTTGCACCGCCTCCCGGATTTCGGCCAGTTGTTCCTTGTCCATGAGCTTCAATACCGCTGGAGTTCAGAGAATTGCGCGGGCCGCCCCGCCGTCGGCCGTAATGGAACGCCCGGTAACGTGCGGAGCGGCATCGCTCGCCAGAAACGCAACCAGCCGGGCGATTTCTCCGGTCGTTCCCAACCTCTTCTGGGGAATCGCATCCAGGAAACTCCGTTCCTCCTCCGCGGGCGTCTTGCCGCTGCGGGCGGCGAACGATTCCATCATGCCCTCCCAGCGGCCCGTCCTCGTGGGACCGGGATTGACGGCGTTGATGACCACGCCGTGTTCGGCCACTTCCCGCGCCAGTCCGGTGGTGACCGCGAGCAAACCGGCGTTCGCCGCGGCGCCCGGCAGCATGCGGGGGTCCGGTTCGCGGCCCGAATTGCCCACCAGTGTCACGATTCGCCCATAGCGCCGCTCGATCATGCCGGGCAGGACCGCGCGAATCATCCGGATGGTGGCCATGAACTTGAGCGCCATGCTGTCCTCCCAGGCCGAATCCGGTATTTCCCAGAACAGTCCGCCTGCCGACGCCCCGGCGCAGTTCACCAGAATATCGATTCGTTGGAATATTTTTCTGGCCGCAGAAACGACTGTCTCCGCAGCGTCAGAGGACGTCAAATCCGCCGCCAACCACCCAATTTCGGCGCGTGTTTCCTGGCGCAGCTGGAGCGCCAGTTCCTCCAGGTTCGTTGTCGTGCGGGCGGTGAGGAACACCACGGCTCCTTCCTCAGCCATTTGCCGCGCGCAGGCCGTACCCAGGCCACCGGTGGCCCCCGTAATCAGCGCTACCTTATCGCTCAAGTGCAAGTCCATACCGCCCTTCTCCTGGCGCGCGCATTATCCCGCAGTTTGCGCTTCAGCGCGTCAAGCGAGAGCTAACGAGCCGATTCAGGCTAACCCCTTGCTCTGCTGCCTTGATTGCAAGTTCTCGATGCATATCAGGCGGAATTCGAACCAGGAATCTGCCGCTATACGCCCGATCTGCGAGCGGCTCCGGCGGTGACTCGCCTGCAGCCTGCATATCACTGAGCACTTCGTGCACCAATTTGCGAATCCCCGCCAGGGCTGCCTGGGGCGAATTGGCAAGCCAGCTAAGAGACGGAAACTCAACGCACAACGCTACGTGCTCCTGGTCTTCTGGAGACCAGGTCAGGCGATAGGTGTAATGGTCAGCCATGTTCTTTCTCCAGCCTCTCAATAGCCTTGATAACTTGCCGAACCTGATAAGCCTTGGCCATACCACGATGGTTTTGAATATTGACCCTGGGATCTCCCCGCCATGGAGTTGCGTAAATCCGATGACTCGTGCCACTTTGCCGGGGTCTGCCGAAGTAGGCATCACACACTTTGCACAGATCGCGGAACGAAACTCCTCGTGGGTTGCGGCGAAGCCTATCAAGATCCATGGGTGCCTCCTTGCACAGCCAAATGATACCATTACCGATACTACACTTCCAAATACCTCCGACTTGTCTTCGTCTGCTGCGGGTGCAAACGGGCGGGGGAGAGTTGGGACGTCCCTGGGGTTTGTCAGGGCCAGTCGCGGGAAACGCTGACGAAGGACCCCCGGGTCTGCGAGGCCATCAGCCAGAAATAGCCGGTCGCGCGCGGGTCCCCGTCCATCGGGTAGAACAGCACATTGACCGGAATCCCCGAGGGCAGATCGCGTCGAGCGCGGTCAAAGAACCGCTCACGCGCCCGCGTATCCACCCATCCGACCCGCGAGGGAGGACTGGCGCCCTGCGTCGGCAGTCCGTCGGTCAGCAGGTACACGTTGTCCGGCAGCGGCTCCATGGCGCGAATGGCGCGCATCGCCGCATGCAGGCTGGTTCCGCCGTTCGGCGCGAACTTGCGCAAGGCCTCGATCGCTTCGGAAACCCGCGCGCCGTCGGCCACGCTGAGCCACTCGCCGTCCGTGCCCTCAAGGATGCTCCTGTGCTCGACTCCGAAGATATAGACCTGAAATCTCTGTTGCGGCTCCAGCCGCGTCGTGATCCAGTCGACCGAGTTCACGACCTGGACCCACTTGGGCGCGCGGGGCTTGAGTTCTTCTTCCATCAGGCGAAAACGCAACACGTCGATGTAGGTGCGCCCCAGCATGCTGGCGGACGCATCCACCAGGATCAGTACGCGATCGCCACCCATCTGCATGCCTGTCAGGTATTGCCGCTCGCCCGTGCCCTCGAAGCCGCGCACGCGCTGCCCCGTTCCTTCGTCCGCCTCGGCGACACGCGCCTCCAGTTCCTCCTGCATTTCCCTGAGCCGATCCACGTCGGCCCGCAGCTTCTCGACCGACTCCTCGCTCTGGGTCCCCAGGCGTTCGTATTCCGCCAGCTCCGCCAGCAGTGCGGCAAGGCGCTCGCGCAGCTTTCTCAACTCCTCGATTGCCGTTGCGCGTCGCTCGTCGAGCGTGTCGCGCTCACCGCGCAACTGCAGCAGGTCCTTGCGCCCTTCCAGGACCTCCTCTTCAAGCTGCGTGGAATCGCTGAGCAGATCGATACGCTCGGCATCGGCCCGCAGGCGCACCTGCGCGTTGATGATCACGAAGAACAGCACGACCGCGCCGAAGCCGCAGGAAATGATGTCCAGAAACGACATGCTGAATACGTGAAAGCGCCTACGAGCCATCGCCGCCCACCTCGCGCGCGATCAGGAACTCCAGCGGTCCCACTCCCACCACGTCGCCCCCGCGCAACGGCGCCGAATCGGCCACCGGGGCGCCGTTCAGGTTGGTTCCGTATCGGCTGTGATCATGCAATACCGCCTGTCCGTTCTCCAGCACCACGGTGCAGTGGTTTCTCGAAATCCCGCCTTCCGGTGAGAGCACGATCGACAGGCCCCCGGGTTGCGGCGACGAACCGAGATGCAGGCCTTCGGCGCCGATGCGCCAGGCCCGGCCGCCGAACACGACGTGGGTGGGCGTCCGCTCTCCCGTTTCCCTGTTTCCGGCGACCGGCGCCGCGGCAGGGTCCGGCCGGGCATTGCGCGCCGTGCCCGGGCCGTCCGCCAAGTCAGCTGCCGGCAGGGACTTTAGCAGCACGTGTCGGTCCTTCGCGCCCGCCATCGGCGTGAACCGCTCCAGCGCTCCCAATGCCGCGGCGCCGGCCGGCAGGACCTGGACCTCCATGGCGAGCAGCCGCGCAAACACCTCGGCGCAGCCGGGGGCCTCCGCAAGGGTCCCCGACAGGTATACGTCCGCGGCCCCGGGACCCGTGCACCACGATCGCAGACGGTTTCCCGCGGCTCCCAGCAGCCGCTCGATCGAAGCAAGACAGTCATCTCGAGTGAGGACCGCGGTAGCGGTCACCGGAGCCGCATCAAGCTCGATTCCCAGTTCGCCGCCGGACAGGACCGCCTGGAGCCAGGCATCCAGTCGCCCCGCCAGTTCCTGTTCGGTTACGGGCAGGTCCAGCGGATCAAAGCGGGAACCCGCCACGAACCGGCCGGCAACGTAGCTAATCATGGCCGCTCGCAGATGCCGCAATCCCGGACGCCCGTCGAACAGGATCTCCTCGCGCCGGATTCGCCCGTCACCCGCCGCGAGCCGGGACACCGCCAGACGCTCGGCCGTTGCTTCGACGTGGAGGCAGGCGCGGCCCGACGCGGCGCCCCGCACCGCGGCAACTCCGCTTTCGACCAGCCCGGACACCGGCAGTCCGGCTTCCTCGGCGATCCCCAGCAGCAACGCCAGGCGGTCTTCCGCAACGCCGGCCGGAATGACCAGGACCACACCGCTAATGTCTCCCACGGACTCCCGAAAGCGCTTCCAAAGCCCCTGCATTTGACCGTGGGCCAGGTCGGCATAACTGCGAAACCCCCGCGCCGGCCTGGGTAGCGATTCGTCCGACAGCAATTCCCAGTAATTCCGGTAACTGTTTGCGGGATCGCGCCGCGCCTCTTCGACCGCTTCGCGCCCGAACGCCACGCGGCGCTTTTGCACCAGCGCCACGCCCGGCTCGTTGAACAGCACTCCGGCGGAGGTAGCGCCTACCAGTGCCGCTCCATTGATTTCCAGCGCGACCAGCGCCATTTGTTGACGCCCCCCGGCTCAGTCGCCCTGCAGGCGGCGGATCAGCCGTTCGTCGCAGTAATCCGAGGTCTCGAAGACCAGTCGCTCCTGCAACAATTGAAGCTGGTGGACCAGGAACATGATGATGATGCTGACCAGCAGGGCGAAGAAGGTGGAATTGAAGGCCACGCCGAGGCTCTCGGTCACGCCGCTGATGTCGCCCTCCACGGCCCTGTAGGCCAGCGTCAGCGCCTGGCCGATTCCGCGCACGGTGCCGATAAAGCCGATCGAGGGTATCGCCCAGGCGATATACCGGATCATCGACAGTTCCGACTCCAGCCGCTCGGCTTCGGCATTGACCAGCGTCTGGGTAGCGGACGAAACGTCCTGCACATTGCCGGTGGCGCCGAACCGCTGCAGCGCGCTAAGTAGCACCCGCGGCAACAGCAAGCGCTGCTGTGATTCGGGCAGCGCACGCAACTGGCGCGCGTGCTCGCGCGTGTCCTCCGGCAGGATGCGCACCCCTTCCGCCAGTGGCAGGAGGTCACGCTGCAGCAGTGAGCGCTCGCGCAGCGCCCCGCGGGCCTTGTAGCCCATGATCGCAAGCGCCCAGAGCGCCAGGATCAGGCAGGCCTCCTGCTCGAAATCGCGCACGATCACGTACAGGGAGCGTTCGGGTACGTAGTCGGCGTCCTGCTCCAGCATGATCCGCTGCTCTTCGATGACCGCGTTCGCCTGGGGGCGGATCCAGGCGACGTACATCGCGTGCACGATGATCACCGAAAGCAACAGCGAAAAAATCTGAAAAACGAATTCGACCGGTAACTGTCTTCTCATCGATTGCTCACTAGTCGACCAGGGGTGTCCGCAAGTATCGCGGCGGGCGGGGCGTCATGACACGCCGAAGAAATGCGCTGCCTTCGTCCCAGTCCGTCGTGTGCGGCGACTCGGGAAACTCCAGCTCGGCCACGGCGCAGGTGGGAAACTTTCCGTGGAGCACAGCGAAAGCCTCCTCTTCGCCCCTGCCGGCCAGGTACAGCGCCAATTCCTGCAAAGCCGGGTTGTGACCGACCACCATGACGTCGCCGGCATCCTCCGGCAGTTCGCGCAGGCACTGCAGCACGTTGCCCGGGCTGAAGGTGTAGAGCCTCCGCATCACCTCGATGCTGAGGTCGGCGGGAAGGCTGGGCAGGACGCCGCACATCGTCTCCACGGCCCGGCGACCGGCGGAACAGAGGATTCTCTCGGGAGCGCATCCCACGGCCGCCAGCTTCTCTCCCATCGCGGGCGCGTTCTTCCGGCCTCTGGGGGCCAGCGCCCGCTCGAAATCGTCGGCGGAATACGGCCCGGCCTTGGCATGCCGAAGCAGCCAAAGGCGCTTCATGCCGGAACACGGGCGGCACGCCCTCCTTTCCAGGAATTGCTCATGACTCCTGTATGCTACTCCGATCATGGGGCACATTCCACGCCATCCGGGAACACCCGAATGACGCCTGCGTCCGGCAAGCCGCGGGCGCTGAGCGAGGCGGAGCGCGTCGCCGGCCGCCTGATCAATCGCGAGCTGTCGTGGCTGGAATTCAATACCCGGGTACTGGAGGAAGCCGGCAACGAGAACCACCCGCTGCTGGAGCGCGTGCGGTTCCTGTCCATCTCGGCCAGCAACCTCGACGAGTTCTACATGGTGCGGGCGGCCGGCCTCATGGCGCAGGTGGCGGCGGGCGTCACCAAGAGCAGCGATGACGGGCTGACCCCCGGCGAACAGCTCGAAGCGATACGCGAACAGGTAAAGAGGCTGCTCAAGGCCCAATCCACGCGCAGCGCGCAGTTGCTGGCCGAATGCCGCGAAGCCGGCGTGGCGGTGGTAAAACCCGAGGAATTGGGCAATCGGGCCCAGGAGTGGCTGTCGCGATGGTTCGAGAACCAGTTGTTTCCGGTACTGACCCCCCAGGCGGTCGACACGGCGCACCCCTTCCCCTTCATACAGACCGGTTGCCTTGTGTACGTGCTGCGGCTGATGCGGCCCGCGGACAAGCACGAGATCAACGGCCTGGTCCTGGTCCCGCCCCAGATCGAGCGGTTCGTGCGGGTGCCCGGCAAGGCCCTGCGCTTCGTCGCCGTCGAGGAAATCATCGCCCGCAACTTCAGGCTGCTGTTCCCCGGCATGAAGATCCTGGGCCACGGCATCTTCCGTATCAGCCGCGACAGTGACCTTGAGATCGACGAGGAAGCCGAGGACCTGGTGCGGACCTTCGAGACCGCCCTGCTGCGGCGCCGCAGAGGCAACGTCATCCGGGTGGAGGTGGCGGCCGGCATGCCGAAGAACTTCCGCCGGTTCGTGCTCAAAGCGTTCAACGCCTCGCATGCGCATGTTTTCAACATCGACGGCATGCTGGGGCTGTCGGACATCAAGCAGATCATCACGGACCAGCGCCGCGACCTGCAGCACGAGCCGCTCAATGTGCGCTTCCCCGAACGGGTCCGCGAATATGGCGGCGACATCCTCGCCGCCATACGCGCCAAGGACTTCGTGGTGCAGCATCCGTACGAGAGTTTCGACGTGGTCGTGCAGTTCCTGCGCCGCGCCACCGATGACCCGGCGGTGGTGGCGATCAAGCAGACCCTGTACCGCACGTCCGAGGACTCGCCGATCGTCGAGGCGCTGATCGCCGCTGCCGAGGCCGGCAAGCTGGTCACCGCCATGGTCGAGCTTCGGGCGCGTTTCGACGAAGCGGCAAACATCCGCTGGGCGCAGGAGATGGAGCGCGCCGGCGTGCAGGTGGTCTACGGCTTCATGGAACTCAAGACCCACGCCAAGGTATCGCTGGTGGTGCGAAGGGAAGCGGGAGAATTGCGAACCTACACCCATTTCGGCACCGGCAACTACCATCCGATCAACGCGCGCGTTTATTCGGACCTGAGCTTCTTCACCTGCGACGCGGCCCTGGGGCGCGATACCGCGCGCCTGTTCAACTACATGACAGGTTACGCGACGCCCGAGGACATGGAAAAGCTGGTGTACGCGCCCGCGCAAATGAAAAGCAGTCTGGTCGAACTGATCGAGGATGAAGTCGCCCATGCCCGCGCCGGGCGCCCGGCGGAGATCTGGGCCAAACTCAATTCGCTCGTTGACCCGGATATCATCGACTGCCTCTATCGGGCGAGCCAGGCCGGCGTGCGGATCGAACTCTACGTCCGGGGCATTTGCTGCCTGCGCCCGGGCGTGCCCGGCATGTCGGAGAATATCCAGGTGCGCAGCATGGTCGGCAGGTTCCTGGAACACTCCCGTGTCATGTGTTTCGGCGCCGGCCACCAGCTTCCCTCCACCGACAGCAAGGTTTTCGTATCGTCGGCCGACTGGATGCCCCGCAACCTGCACCATCGCGTGGAGACGCTGGTGCCGATCGAGAACGAGACGGTCAAGCGGCAACTCGTGGAGCAGGTCCTGATGGCGAATCGCTTCGACGTGATGCAGAGCTGGCAACTCGGACCGGACGGCGCTTACCGCCGCCTGGATCATCAATCCGGCGATTTCAGCGCCCATACCTGGTTCATGACCAACCCCAGCCTTTCCGGCCGGGGCAGCGCCCTGCGGGAGTCGCAGCCGGCCATGCCCGGCGAACTGTTTCCAGAGACCGGGGATTCTGCTGCCGCGGAAGACAAACCCCGCCCGACACTGGTCAAAGCCGCCGTCTAGCAGCCAGTGCCGGGCGTATTGCGAACCAGCCCCGCGACCCCAAGCGAGGCGCCGGTAGCTGTGATCGACATCGGCTCGAACTCGGTGCGACTGGTCGTCTACGAGAACGGCGGACGGGCGCCCTTGCCGATATTCAACGAAAAGGTCCTGTGCGGGCTGGGCCGTGGACTCGACCGCACCGGCAGAATGTCTGAAGACGGAATCGGGATGGCCCTGGAAAGCCTGCGCCGGTTCGCCCGCCTGTGCCCGCAAATGGGGGTCCTTGAAGTACAGGCGGTGGCGACCGCGGCCGTCCGGGAGGCAAGCAATGGGCCGCAGTTCCTGGAGACTGTGCGCAACGAATGCGGCCTGGACGTCCGCTTGCTGACGGGGGAGCGGGAAGCTGAAGTTTCAGCCGGCGGAGTCCTCAGCGCAATCCCCCTGGCTAGCGGCGTTGTGGCCGATCTCGGCGGCGCCAGTCTGGAACTGACGCTTCTGGATGACGGGAGCGTGGCCGAGCGTATTTCGCTGCCGCTGGGCACGGTGCGCGGAAACGGCGGGGAGTCCATTGGGGAAAGCCGGGAGGCGATTCAGGGCCAGCTTGAAGGACTGGACTGGTTGCCGCAGGCGCACGGGCAGTCTCTTTACCTGGTAGGCGGCTCCTGGCGGGCATTGGCCCGTATTCACATGGACGAATCCGGTTACCCGCTGCACGTCATCCATCATTACGCGCTGGAGGCCCGCGACGCTTCGGAATTCTGCGCAATGCTGGCCGGCTGGCCCCGCCCGCGCCTCGAGTCGGCCAAGGGATTGCGGGCCGACCGGCTGGAATCGCTGCCCTTTGCGGCGGTCGCCCTGGAATGCCTGGTTAAGCGCAGCGGCGCCGGGCAGATCGTGTTCTCCGCCAACGGCCTGCGCGAAGGCTGCCTGTACGAAGCCCTGACGCCGCTCGAACAGCAGATAGACCCCCTGCTTTCTTTATGCGAGAGCGCCGCCCGGCGCATGGGCCGCGGCGGTTCCGGCGGCGACTTGCTGGCCGGCTGGATCGCGCCGGCGCTGGAAGGACTCGCGCCGGACAAGCTCAGGCAGGCCGCCTGCCACCTGTCCGACATCGGCTGGTCCGAACATCCCGACTACCGTGCCGAGCAGGTGTTCCTGCGCATATTGCGCATGCCGCTGACCGGCGCCGATCACGGCGAGCGAATCATGCTCGGCCTGGCCGTGGCATCGCGCCATGCGGCTTTGCGCGGGACCCTGAAACGCCTGGGTCTGAGCGGTTTGATCAGCAAGGGCGAGAGAAGACAGGCAACCGCAATTGGCCTGGCGATGCGCCTTGCCTACACGATATCCGGCGGAGCCGTCAGCGTTCTCGAGCAGTTCCGCCTGGAACGCACGAAGAAGAGACTTGTGCTCACCGGACCGGAAGACGCGCATATCCTGGTCGGAAACACGGTGCAGCGCAGGCTGCGCGCTCTCGCCGCCCATCTCAGCCTGGACCACGCACTGCGCCTGAACCCCTGAGAACGATGCTGCGGTTTCCCCGCGTGCACCGCGTGCACTTGCACGTCGCGTGTTACGATGCGACGCATGGAATGGCCTGTATTTCAAGGAGTAGATGTTCATGGCCAGCGACGCAAGCGATTGTTCCGGCGCTCCGCCCCGTAAGGAAAGCTGCGCGAACGCCCCGGAAAAGGAAAAGCGCGCCACCTACCAGGATGTGCTGGACGCGCCTCCCAACATGGTGGCGGAGGTGCTCGGCGGCGCGCTCTACACCCATCCCCGCCCTGCGGTGCCGCACGCGCGCGCTTCATCAAGGCTGGGCGTCAGGCTGGGCGCCCCCTTCGATTCGGAACGGGGCGGCCGCAGCGGTCCCGGCGGATGGTGGCTCATTGACGAGCCGGAACTGCACCTGGGCGAGGACATCGTGGTGCCCGACCTGGCCGGGTGGCGGCGGGAGAGCATGCCGGAGCTTCCTGATGCGGCCTACTTCTCGCAGGCGCCGGATTGGGCCTGCGAGGTGCTCTCGCCGTCAACGCGGGCGCTGGACGAAGGCCCCAAGCAAGCCATCTACACCCGCGAGGGCGTGGCGCATTTGTGGTTCGTCGATCCCGGCGCCCGTTCGCTGGCCGCTTTCGCCTTGCGCGGCGGGCGCTACACCCTGAACGGCAAGCGCAGCGGCGATGATCCCGTGTCGCTCCCGCCCTTCGACACCATCGAATTCAGTCTGGCCGACTTGTGGCCCCCCGCGAAGAAGCCGTGACTCCTGATCAAGCGACTCTGAGGAAATGTTTCCGCGGAAACACTTGCAGTGGCCGCCGCATTCCAGCAGCGCGGACCGCGACCGGGATGTTTCCGCGGAAACAACCGCGGTGGCGTACCACGGCACCACCCCGCGAGCACAAACCGGGCGGGGTGCCGGACCGCGATTTCGGTTCGTTTCCCGCTTAAGCGGAGAACTGGAGCTTCACTCCACAGGCATCCGCCACCTTTGCGAGGGTGTCGAGGCGCGGGTGCCTGCGGCCTGACAATGCTCGCGAGAGTGCGACCCGATCCACGTTCGCGCGCCGCGAAAGCTCCGACACACCGCCCTGGGCTTCGGCGATATTACGGAATGCTTTCATTAGCAGTCTCGGGTCGTCCATCTCCTCGATGGTGGCGTTCAGGTAGGCGGCGATATCTTCCGGCGTTTGCAGGAATTCGCTAGCCTTATGGACCTTGATCGGCATTTCGTTTCTCCCGCTTGTAGGCATCCCAGTTTTCAGTCGCCCTGTCGATATCGCGCTGTTGCCGTTTCTTCGCTCCACCGGCCAGCATGATCACAAGTTCGTCGCCATCCCTGCCGTAATACGCACGGTATCCCGAACCGTGGTGTATACGAAGCTCAAATACGCCAGAGCCAACCGCTCGATGGTCGCCAAAGTTGCCCAACTCCACACGGTCCAGGCGAGTCTGTTACCTCGCGCGCACTTCCGGATTCTGCCTCTTGAGCCATGAACCGAGTCTATCCGAACCATCGGTACCAATGTATCTGGCGACCTTGATCTGTACTGTAGCCATTTGACTACAGCGAATCAAGCGCTGATCCGGAAGAGGCGTTTGGGGTGTGAGGCCTTTCGGTCGCGTTTATGGGCAGGTTCACCAGAGCGGCGATTGGCCAGGTCATAGCAGAGCGAGGCAGAGCAATTCGCTACCGACAGGGCTGCCAGCATAGCGCACGCAAGAGTTGGGCGTGTGCGAAAAATGGTGCGTGTTTCGATAGAAATTGGCGATCAGGTGCGGCATTGCTTTCAGGCAGCTACGCGCCAGAAGACTCGGTTACACGTTGCAGTGAACTGGTACGACCGGCGCGTAAGGTTTCCGTAAGCTAAAACGTGTTAGATTTGCTCCCCTGAATTGGGGGCTGGGAGTAGACGCGTTGGGGGAAACGCCGAATTGAGCAGCCTCACTTTATATACAGATTGAGGGGGCTACTTCAATGCAAACTACTATCAAGAGCGCGTGGGCGGCCGGTTTACTGCTGGCTTTCGCAACACCGATGCTGGGTTTGGCGCAGGACGCGGACGAGCAAGAGGGGGAGCAAGCCCCTGTAACCGCAGAGGTACCGCTCGAACTCGAGCCGACTGCCGTCACCGGCACGCGCCTGACTGGTGGAGACCCAACGGCGCGCGTACTGACGATTACAGCGGAGGATATTGCAAAGCGCGGCATCAGTTCCGTGGAAGACGTGATACGCACCATTCCGCAAGTTTTCTCGTCGATCAACGGCACCACCAACATGAACTTCGGCAGCGAGGCCATCGACAGAAACCTCGGTGCGCTCTCGATAGGCGTTTCCACCGCCAACCTGAAGGGATTCGGCTCGGCCAATACCCTGGTGCTGCTGAACGGCAAGCGCATTGCCGGCGCGGCGGGGCAGGAAGACTTCTTCGTCAATCTGCGGAATATGCCTGCTGGAGCCATCGATCGCGTTGAAGTCAATCTGGACGGCGGATCATCCGTTTACGGCTCGGACGGGGTGGCGGGCGTCATCAATATCATTACGCGCAAGGACTTCCAGGGCGGCAAGGTCACGCTGCGCCACGAATCGAGCAGCAACGCCGCCGACCAGTCGCAGCTCAGCGCTTACTACGGGCACAGCTGGGACACCGGAAACGTGTCCCTCAACGTGAGCCGCACCGACAGTGAGCCCTATTCTGCCCGCAAGGCGGGGTACTACACGAAGGACTGGAGCTCCATGTTCGGCGGCGATCAGGCGTACAACTTCAATGTAAACCCCTTTAGCGGGCAGCCACTCAACACCCGCTCAGCCCGCGTTGGCGTTTCCCGCTGGGCCCCTGCGAACCTGACCCTGCCCGAAGGCAATGACGGCCGGAACGCGCAGCCGGGAGATTTTCGTAGGGTTACGTTGGCGGACGGCATCGAAGTCCTGGATGTTGACGCAGGCGGATCGACCAAGGACGATTCCGTCCTGCTCAGCTTCGAGCAGTACTTTGCCGACATGCTGCGGGTGCGTGGCGAGTACTATCGGACGGAAGCTCAGACCAATACGCGCCTGACGCGCTTCGGCACCGGCTCAATTGCGGTCCCGGCCTCCAACGCCTTCAATAATTTCGGGACTACGGTGTATGTGACGTACGATCCGCAAACCGAAGTTGATCTAGGCCTTTTGCCTACCCCGGAGCGGTCTTCGACCAATGTGAGCGATCGCATCTCGGGTGGCATAGACCTCGACTTCCTCGACAACTTCAGGCTCACGATCGACTGGCTGCGATCAGGTTCAGACAAGGACAGCTACCAATACATGCTCACCAACCGGGCTCGCGGGCCTCTTTCCAATGAGATGCAATTCAATGGACGGGCGGCGGAATTGATCGCCAGCCCGGACCCCAGCGAGGCAGTCAACTTTTTCGGGGATGGAACCGGACAGAATGCTACTATCGCGGAACTGTACGGACCTCTCAGCACTTCGAGCGAAGGCACCGAAACAACGGAGATTGACGCCTTCCTGAACGGCAAGGTGCTCGAGCTGCCTGCCGGTGAAGTGCGCTTCGTGCTGGGCGGGCAACAACGCAAGGAAGAACTTGCGTCCTTGGACGATTTCCAGGAGGGCTACATCGGCCTTGAGCGGCCTTACCGCGATTTGGATGCCTATTTCGCCGAGCTAAACATTCCCGTTTTGGGCGCCGGGAACAACATGCCCGGTATTCAGGCGCTTACCTTCAGGGTCGCCGTGCGGAGAGACGACTATACGGTGGAAGGCTCCCTTGAAAGCGATGCCGACGGCAACCCGGTGCTTTCCAAGTCCAATTTCGCCAACACCTCCCTGGGCCTCGGCGCACGACTGACGATTACCGATACCTTCGCGATCCGCCTGAGGTCAGAAGAAGCTTTTCGTGCGCCCACCGTCTATGATCTGTTCGGCGGCACGCAAAGCGAGTTCTGCTCCGCCTTCGGCGCATATGATCCGCTTATTAACGGTTTCGTGCCCGGAGCTTGCCAGGCCTTCGGCCCCAATCCCGATGTGAAGCCGGAGCAGTCGGACAACCTGAGCATCGGTTTCGGTTGGCAGCCAGGCTGGGCGCAAGGCCTTACCATCAACGTGGACTATTCTCTGATCGATTTCCAGAATCGCATCGCCAGCAGTAGTGAGTTGCGTAATCTTCTTCCGGCTGAAATTTACGGCAATCTTCCGCAGTTCTTTGAACGTGACCCGGCCACAGGGGCGTTGATCCGATCGATCAGCAGAGTCGTGAACATCAGCAGCCGCGAGCACACATCCCTGGACTTTCAGTTGAAATGGAACATCGAAACGCAAGACTGGGGTACCTTCACTCCCATTCTCTACTACCACTACGTCATTGACATGTTCGATCAGGTAACGGCGGACGCGCCGAAAGCCCGTTTCCTGGGCGAGTTCGTGGGCATAGACAAGCGCAAAATCCAGGCGCAACTGGATTGGTTCAAGGGTCGGCTATCGGCGAGCATGTTCTTCAATTACACGCCGGGCTACCTGAACAATCACTATTCGTCCAACGCATTTGGCGAGCCCCGCGTGCCGGACATGCAGGTGGACAGCCGCTACACGGTGGACCTGTCCGGCACCTATCAGTGGGACAACGGCCTCCTTGTGCGGCTGGGCGGCAGGAATATATTCGACTCGGATTTTCCGTTTGCGCTCAACGGCCAGGGCCGGCCTTTCGATGCGTCCAGGGTTGATGTGCGCGGGCAGGTCTGGTTTGCTGAAGTGACCTACGACTTCTGACGTACCACACCAGGCGGCCGAAAGAAAAGAGGCGTTCCGCAGAAGTCGCGGAGCGCCTCTTTTTTTGGCTGGCGGAAAGTCCGTCCTCCGTATCGCAATGAAGGACGGACTGATCCCGAGGTTCAGATGTCGGTGGGCATCGCGATGGGGTTGTCGGCGGAGAGCGGTTCGGAGGGCGTGAACTCTTCCAGGATCTCTTCGCTCTGAAGGGCTTCCTCGATTCGCGCCAGGTCCTCTTCGATGGAGGCGACCTCTTCGGACAGCACGGGGGGAGCGGGGACGTCGCCTTCGGCCTGGGCTTCGGTTTCGATGGCGGCCACATTTGAGGGCGGGACGCCCTCGATCCCGGGGGTGACATCCTCGTTATCGGCGGGTTGGTTTTCGGCGCTCGCCGTGTCCTGTTGGGCGAAGCCCAGCCAACCGCCCACCTGTTCGGCGGCCCAGGTCAGGCCCACGGCCAGGCCGATGACGGCGGCGACTGCGATGACCTTCTTCATTCCGGTTCCTGCAATTCGGCGTAGCGCGCCAGGCGAAATCCTACATCGAGCCGCTCTTCGGCGCCAAAATCGCGGAAGGCCCAGCGCAGTTCGCGCAACGTGCCGTGCAGCCAACCCGAGCCGCGGATCACGTGAAAGCGTCCTTCCTGCGGACCGCGCGGGTCCACCTCGAAGTTGGGATAGAGCGTATCGGTGCCGTAGTAATCGCCTGTCCATTCGGCCGCGTTGCCGCCGAGATCATGGAAGCCCAGCGAATTGGCCGGAAACGAACCGACTGGGGCCGTGAAGGGAAAGAAGTCGTTGTAGGCGCTCAGCACGTTGGTAACGAGGCTGCCGGCCGACTGGTCCGCATAGTTGCCCGAGCGCTCCGGAGGAGGCATACGTTCGCCCCAGGGGTACCGCGAGTTCCCGGCACCGCCCCGGTAGCGGGCCGCCCAGACCCACTCCGCCTCGGTCGGCAGGCGGTAGCCGGTCCCCGGCTCGTCCACCGGAATCAGCCGGCCGGCCCGGCTCTGATACTGAAGCGGCAGGTTCTCCTGCGAGCTAAGCCAGTTGCAGAAGGCCGCGGCGGCCTGCCATTCAACGTTCACCGCGGGACCGCCGTCGGCCGCCAGCGACCGGAAGCGCTCCGCTCCGGAGGTGTGATTGGGAATGAAAGCGCGAAATTCCCGATTGGTGACTTCGTTTACGCCCAGGTAATAGCGTTTCGTGAGCCTGATCATGCGGCGCACCTCGTTGCTGCGCCATCCCTGCGAACCGCGCTGCGACCCCATCTCGAACTCGCCGGGGTACAGCATGATCATGGTCGCGCCCTGCGACGTTTCGATTTCGGTGGGCTGGGAGGCCAGCATCTGCTGCTGCGGCGTCAGGAGCTCGACTTGCACCTCCTGGGGATAGGCAGGCTGGGGCACCACCTCGCGCGACTGCGCCACGTAGCCTTCCAGGCTGAATTCAAGCTGCTGTTCGGCTGAAGGCAATTGCAGCTCCAGCGGGGTCCGTCCCGCGAACTGCCCGTTGACGCTGACCTGCGCTCCGGCCGGGCGGCTCAATACGCGAATCGTTCCCAGACGCGGCTCAAGTCGAATGTTCAGGGACTGCTCAGCGCCCCGCCCCAGCGTCACCGTGCGTTCCTGCGACTCGTAGCCCGCCCGCGACACCACGACCCGGTGCGCCCGGTCCGGGCTCACTTCCACGGTCGCGGGCGATCCTCCGCGAAAGTTCCCATCGACGGTAATGCTGGCGCCGGGCGGGTCGGTCTGCACCCGAAGCACGCCGGCGGCAGGCTGCAGGCGGATGGTCGGCAGGGCCTGCGGCGAACCCGCAACCACGGTCAGCCGTTCGCGATGCGTGGCGAATCCGGGCCGGGAGAACGACAGTACGCGCTCGCCGGACAGCAATTCCACCGTTGCCGGGGTTGTCCCCAGGACCTGCCCTTCCGAGCGCAATTCGGCTCCTGGCGGATCGCTGCTGGCCGTAATCTCCGCCCAGTCGGGCTCCAGGTCCGCCGTGAACGGTTCCAGGTCGCCGCCGCCCTCCACGACCAGCGGCACGTTCAGGTCCTTGTAGCGGGGGGCGCTTACGGTGAGAGCGTAAGTGCCCGGGTCCAGTGAAATCTCCTCGCCGGGCGAAAACACCCAGTCCATTCCCTCGATACGGATCTCCGCGCCGGCAGCGGCATCGACGACTACCCGTCCGGGC